>NZ_JBEZWN010000010.1:0-186729 GCF_040637495.1 Streptomyces sp. NPDC029044 | reverse complement strand
CGGTACCGAGGCGACCATGTCCGCGATCCGGCTCGCGCGCGGGTTCACGCAGCGCACCAAGGTGATCAAGTTCGCCGGGTGCTACCACGGGCACGTCGACTCGCTGCTCGCCGCGGCCGGCAGCGGTGTCGCCACCTTCGCGCTGCCCGACACCCCGGGCGTCACCGGCGCCCAGGCCGGCGACACCATCGTCCTGCCGTACAACGACCTCGACGCCGTGCGCGAGGCCTTCCGGGCCCACCCGGGTGAGATCGCCTGCGTGATCACCGAGGCCTCCCCGGGCAACATGGGCGTCGTACCGCCCGCCGAGGGCTTCAACCAGGGCCTGAAGGACATCTGCTCCGAGAACGGCGCCCTCTACGTCTCCGACGAGGTCATGACCGGCTTCCGGACCAGCCGCGCCGGGTGGTTCGGGGTCGACGGCGTCGTCCCCGACCTGATGACCTTCGGCAAGGTCATGGGCGGCGGCTTCCCCGCGGCGGCCTTCGGCGGGCGGGCCGACGTGATGGCCCACCTGGCTCCGGCCGGGCCCGTCTACCAGGCCGGCACCCTCTCCGGTAACCCCGTCGCCACCGCCGCCGGGCTCGCCCAGCTGCGGCTCCTCGACGACGCCGCGTACGCCAAGGTCGACGCCGTGTCGAAGGAGATCCAAGGGCTCGTCACCGACGCCCTGACCAAGGAGGGCGTCGCGCACCGGCTCCAGACCGCCTCCAACATGTTCTCGGTGTTCTTCACCGACCGGCCGGTGCGCAACTACGAGGACGCCAAGACCCAGGAGTCCTTCCGCTTCACCGCGTTCTTCCACTCGCTGCTCGGAGCCGGCGTCTACCTGCCGCCGTCCTCCTTCGAGTCCTGGTTCGTGTCCACCGCGCACGACGAGCGGGCCGTGCAGAAGATCGCCGACGCCCTCCCGGCGGCGGCCCGCGCGGCGGCGGAGGCGACGGCATGAGCGGGACGACGAGCCCCGAGGGCGACAAGGACATCACGGTCGTCCACCTCATGCGGCACGGCGAGGTCGCCAACCCGGACGGCATCCTCTACGGCCGCCTCCCCGGCTACCACTTGTCCGACCTGGGCCGCCGGATGGCCGACCGGGTCGCGGAGCACCTGTCCGGACGCGATGTGACGCACGTCGTCGCCTCGCCGCTGGAGCGGGCGCAGGAGACGGCCGAGCCGATCGCGAAGGCGCACGGACTCGGTCTGGCCACGGACGAGCGGCTGATCGAGGCCGACAACATCTTCCAGGGCAAGACGTTCGGCGTCGGGGACGGGGCGCTGCGCAAGCCCGGCAACTGGAAGCACCTGGTCAATCCGTTCCGGCCGTCCTGGGGCGAGCCGTACGTGGACCAGGTCGTCCGCATGATGAGCGCGCTGAGCGCGGCGAAGGACAAGGCCCGCGGGCACGAGGCGGTCGTGGTCAGCCACCAGCTGCCCATCTGGATCGTCCGGTCCTACGTCGAACGCCGCCGCCTCTGGCACGACCCGCGCAGGCGCCAGTGCACCCTCGCCTCGCTGACGACCTTCACGTACCAGGGCGACCGGATCGTCTCCGTCGGGTACTCCGAGCCGGCCCGTGACCTCGTCCCGGCCCACCTCCTCGCCGGCGCGAAGCCGGTGAAGGGCCAGGACAAGGCGTTCGGGGCGTAACTCCTCAAGCCCGTCCACGGGGGCGTTCGGCAGGCTGGCCAGGCCTTTCGTTCGCCCCCTTCTGATCACTTACGAGCCTTTCGTTACGGAATCTGCGCAATTAAGCGGAACCTCCCCGTTCCTCGCGTCCTCTGACTGGGTGACCAGCACGACGTGACGAATCGGGGATGCCATGCGCGCTCTCTCCCGCAGGGGAATGCTCGGACTCGGCGCGGGAGCCGCCGCCGCCTCGCTCGCCGGATGCGGTGGGCTCACGGGCTCGGACGATTCCGGCCCTGCCGGCGGTTCCGGCGGCGACTCCGTGCAGGGCGGGTCGAAGCCGAAGCCGAAGCCGAGCGCCCGCCCCATCGGCGACGGATCGACCAGCCACACCGGCAAGCAGCCCCACCAGCCCGCCAGGCCCGAGCCGCTGGAGCCGGGGCAGACCCCGCCGCAGTTCGTCGTGTTCTCCTGGGACGGCGCCGGCGAGGTCGGCAACGGCCTCTTCCCGCGCTTCCTGGACCTCGCCAGGGAGCACGGCGCGGGCATGACCTTCTTCCTGTCCGGGCTGTACCTGCTGCCCGAGTCGAAGAAGCGTCTCTACAACCCCCCGAACAACCCGCGCGGCGCGTCAGACATCGGCTACCTCACCGACGAGCACGTCAAGGACACGCTGAAGAACGTCCGCCGGGCGTGGCTGGAAGGCCACGAGATCGGCACCCACTTCAACGGGCACTTCTGCGGCGAGTCCCACGGCTCGGTCAAGAACTGGACGCCCCGGCAGTGGCGCAGCGAGATCGACCAGGCGAAGTCCTTCGTCAAGGAGTGGCGCACCAACACCGGCTGGACCGACCTGCCGTCGCTGCCGTTCGACTACGACAAGGAACTCGTCGGCGGCCGTACGCCCTGCCTGCTCGGCCAGGACAACCTGCTGCCCACCGCCCGCGAGCTCGGCTGGCGCTACGACGCCTCCTCGCCCGGCGGCCTCCAGGTCTGGCCGACGAAGAAGCAGGGGATCTGGGACCTGCCCCTCCAGCAGATACCTTTCCCCGGCCGTGGCTTCGAGGTCCTGTCGATGGACTACAACATGCTCGCCAACCAGTCCCTCGCGACCACGAAGGCACCCGCCCACAACTACCCGGGCTGGCGCAAGCAGTCGGCGCAGGCGTACATCCAGGGATTCAAGCGGGCATACGAGACAAACCGGGCACCCTTCTTCATCGGCAACCACTTCGAACAGTGGAACGGCGGCATCTACATGGACGCCGTCGAGGAGGCCTTCCAGCACATCGCGCGCGAGAAGGAGAAGGGCGCGGATGTGCGTCTCGTCTCCTTCCGGCAGTTCACCGACTGGCTGGACGTGCAGAAGCCCGAGGTGCTCGACAAGCTCCGCACCCTCGGCGTCGGACAGCAGCCGGCAGGCGGCTGGCGGGAGTTCACCGGCAAGGCCTCCACGCCCAGCGGAGACGCCTCACGGAACGCCGCCTGAAATGCGGTTTTCCGCCCGCAAGGGGGGTGGGCGAGACCCCCAGAACGGGCATGCGAAACTTTTCACATGAGTGCCGACAGCGCCCCCCAGCGTTCGAACCGCACGACCCGTGCCACCGAGCGCACCCGCCGTGTCCGCCGCAGCGCCGCCCTGACCGCCTCTCTCGCCGCGACCGCGCTGCTCGTCACCGCGTGCGGCTCCGGCGGCACCTCCGGCGGGGGCGGCAACACCAACTTCGTCACCGGCACCGACGGCATCGCCACGGCCACCAAGGGCGAGCGCACCCCGGCTCCCGACCTGTCCGGCAAGACCATCGCCGGCAAGACCCTCGACGTCGCCGACTACAAGGGCAAGGTCGTCGTCCTCAACGTCTGGGGTTCCTGGTGCAACCCCTGCCGCGCCGAGGCCAAGTACTTCGCGAAGGTCTCCAAGGAGTACGCCGGCAAGGGCGTGCAGTTCGTCGGCATCAACACCCGCGACACCTCCACCGGCGCCGCCCTCGCCTTCGAGAAGGACTGGGGCATCACCTACCCCAGCCTCTACGACCCGACCGGCAAGCTGCTGCTGCGCTTCAAGAAGGGCACGCTCAACCCGCAGGCGATCCCCTCCACGCTCATCCTCGACCGCGACGGCAAGATCGCGGCCCGTTCACTGTCCGCGCTCAGCGAGGAACGGCTGCTCAAGATGCTCAAGCCCGTCGTCGCCGAGAAGTAAGCGGAGTAGTGACGTGAGCGCAGTCACCACGCTCGCCGCGGTCGCGGACCCCAACGGCACGGTGCTCAACGGCGCCCTGCTCGTGGCCCTGCCGATCGCGCTGCTCGGCGGACTCGTCTCCTTCTTCTCTCCGTGCGTCCTGCCGCTGGTGCCCGGATACCTGTCCTACGTGACAGGGGTCGCCGGCACCGACCTCGCCGAGGCCCGGCGCGGCCGGATGGTCGCGGGCGCCTCCCTGTTCGTGCTCGGCTTCACCGCCGTGTTCGTCTCCACCGGGGCGCTGTTCGGCTACTTCGGACAGACGCTCCAGGAACAGCAGGGCGTCCTGTCCAAGGTGCTCGGCGTCCTCATGATCCTCATGGGCGTCTTCTTCATGGGCCTGATGCCCTGGCTCACCCAGCGGGAGTTCCGCTTCCACCGGCGGCCTGTGACCGGGCTGGTCGGCGCGCCCCTGCTCGGCGCGCTGTTCGGCATCGGCTGGACGCCCTGCATCGGCCCCACCCTCGCCTCCGTGCTGGCCCTCTCCTCCGACCAGGGCAGCGCCGGACGCGGAGCCGTCCTGACCATCGCGTACTGTCTGGGCCTGGGCGTGCCCTTCGTGCTCGCCGCGGTCGCCTTCCGCAAGGCCCTCGGAGCCTTCGGCTGGATCAAGCGCCACTACGTCTGGGTGATGCGGATCGGCGGCACCATGATGATCGTGACCGGTCTGCTCCTGCTGACCGGCGCGTGGGACCGCATCGTGCAGGAGATGCAGGTCTGGTCCGACGGCTTCACTGTGGGGATCTGATCGATGAGCAAGACCACCGCCTCCGACCCGGCCCCCTCCGCCGCCGAGGACCAGGAGCTGGGCGACGCCGGCTCCCAGCTGTCCACCGCCCCCAAGGAGGAGGCGCCCAACCTGCCCGCCCTGGGCGTCATCGGCTGGGCCCGCTGGTTCTGGCGGCAGCTGACCTCCATGCGGGTCGCGCTCCTGCTGCTCCTGCTGCTCTCCCTCGGCGCGATCCCGGGCTCGCTCATCCCGCAGTCCGGCCAGGACGAGACGAAGGTCGCCGACTTCCGCAAGGGCAACCCCACCCTGGGCGACATCTACGACAAGCTCGGCCTGTTCCACGTCTACAGCTCGGTGTGGTTCTCCGCGATCTACATCCTGCTGTTCGTCTCCCTCATCGGCTGCATCGTGCCCCGCACCTGGCAGTTCGTCGGCCAGCTGCGCGGCCTGCCGCCCGGCGCGCCCCGGCGGCTGACCCGGCTGCCCGCGCACACCACCTGGCGCACCACGGCCGAGCCCGAGCAGGTCCACCAGGCCGCCCTGGCCCTGCTGAAGAAGCGCCGCTTCCGCACCCATCTCACCGGGGACGCCGTCGCCGCCGAGAAGGGCTACCTGCGCGAGACGGGCAACCTCGTCTTCCACATCGCCCTCATCGTGATGCTGATCGCCTTCGCCTGGGGCCAGCTCTTCAAGTCCGAGGGCAACAAGCTCGTCGTCGAGGGTGACGGCTTCTCCAACACCCTCACCCAGTACGACGACTTCAAGTCCGGCAACCTCTTCACCTCCGACGACCTGGTGCCGTTCAGCTTCAACCTGAAGAAGTTCACCGGCACCTATGAGCGCACCGGCCCCAACAAGGGCACCCCGCGCATCTACAAGGCCGACATCACCTACAGCTCCGGCGCCTACGGCAAGGACCGGAACGACACCGTCGAGGTGAACCACCCGCTGGAGATCGGCGACTCCAAGGTCTACCTCGTCAGCCACGGCTACGCCCCGGTCATCACCGTCCGCGACGCCAAGGGCAAGGTCGTCTTCGACGACGCCGTGCCGCTGCTGCCGCTGGACGCCAACGTGACCTCCTCCGGCGTCGTCAAGGTCCTCGACGGCTACCGCAACGCGCAGGGCAAGAAGGAGCAGCTCGGCTTCAACGCCTTCTTCGTGCCGACCTTCGGCGGCTCCGCCAGCGGCACGATGCTGTCCCAGTTCCCCGCGCTGGACAATCCGCTGCTCGCGCTGTCCGCCTACCACGGCGACCTCGGGGCCGACTCGGGCATCCCGCAGAGCGTGTACCAGATGGACCGCACCAACATGAAGGAGTTCAAGGACTCGAAGGGCAAGCTGTTCAAGAAGCTGCTGAAGCCCGGCGAGACCATGAAGCTCCCGAACGGCGCCGGTTCGGTCACCTTCGGCAAGGACATCAAGGAGTGGGCCGGCTTCCAGGTCGTCCAGCAGCCCGGCAGCGGCTGGGCCCTCGCCGGTGCCCTCGCCGCGATCGGCGGCCTCGCCGCCTCCCTGTTCATCCAGCGCCGCCGCGTCTGGGTGCGCGCGGTCAAGGGCGCCGACGGCGTCACCGTCGTCGAGATGGCCGGCCTCGGCCGCAGCGAGTCCGCCAAGGTCCCCGAGGAGCTCGGCCACCTCGCCGGCGACCTCTACGAACAGGCACCGGGCGCTCCCGACCCCGGCACCCCCGCAGATTCCCCCGACCCCGCCCAGGAGCCGGGTACCGAAACCCCCGTACCTGCCGAAGGGGCTGAGAAGTGACTCTCGCCGCCGCCACCAACGAAAACCTCGCGCAGATCAGCAACGTGCTGATCTACTCCGCGATGGCCGTCTACACCCTGGCCTTCTTCGCGTACATCGCCGAATGGCTCTTCGGCAGCCGCAGCAAGGTCGCCAGGACCGCGGCCGCGCTCACCAGCAAGCCGGACGCCGAGAAGGCCCCGGCCGTCACCGTGAACCAGTCCGGCGGCACCGCCGTGCTGGAGCGGCCGAAGGTCACCGTGCGGGCCGCGGCCGGCCGGCGCGACGTGCCGGACGGCCCCGGGGCGCACGGCGGGGACGAGCAGGGCGACCTGTACGGCCGGATCGCCATCTCCCTCACGGTGCTCGCCTTCCTTGTCGAGTTCGGCGGTGTCCTCACCCGCGCCCTGTCGGTGGAGCGCGCCCCGTGGGGCAACATGTACGAGTTCAACATCACGTTCTCCACGGTCGCGGTCGGCGTGTACCTCGGACTGCTGGCGCTGAAGAAGAACGTGCGCTGGCTCGGCCTGTTCCTGATCACGTCGGTCCTGCTCGACCTGGGCCTGGCGGTCACGGTCCTCTACACCGCCAGCGACCAGCTGGTCCCGGCGCTGCACTCGTACTGGCTGTACATCCACGTCTCGACGGCGATCTTCTGCGGCGCGGTCTTCTACGTCGGCGCGGTCGGCACGATCCTGTACCTGTTCAAGGACTCCTACGAGAGCAAGCTCGCGAGCGGCGGCACGCCCGGCACCTTCGCGACCTCCGTCCTGGAGCGGCTGCCCTCCTCCGCCTCCCTCGACAAGTTCTCCTACCGCGTCAACGCGGCAGTCTTCCCGCTGTGGACGTTCACGATCATCGCGGGCGCCATCTGGGCCGGCGACGCCTGGGGCCGCTACTGGGGCTGGGACCCCAAGGAGACCTGGTCCTTCATCACCTGGGTCGCCTACGCCTGCTACCTGCACGCCCGCGCCACCGCCGGCTGGAAGGGCCGCAAGGCCGCCTACCTGGCCCTCATCGCCTTCGGCTGCTGGCTGTTCAACTACTACGGCGTGAACATCTTCGTCTCCGGCAAGCACTCCTACGCGGGCGTGTAGGCCCCGCCGGGGCACTCACCGCCGTGGCGCGGGAGCGTGGTCCGCGACCGACACGATGATGTCGCGCAGCCGGTCGGCGTACAGCCGCAGGTTCTTGTGCGCGACATCGGTGTCCGGGTAGCGGGCCGCGAACCACAGGCCCTCGTGGAGCCGGGTGACCCAGGCGCAGACCTGGTCGCCGTAGGACACCCGGATCAGGCCGTAGGCGTTGCGTTCGGCCCAGGTCGTGGACTCGGGGATGTCACGGGCGTCGGCGAACGACACGATCGAGTACATGTCGGGGGACGTCGGCCGGAAGTCCGCGCCGAGCAGCCGCAGCACCCTCGCCAGCGGCATGCGCGCCAGCGGCCGGGTGGCGTGCAGCGCGGCGCGTACGGTCTTCAGCGCGGCGGGGAAGTCGGGCGCCCCGTCGACGGGGACCTCGATCGGCGCGCCGCCGACGTACCAGCCCACCGAGTCCGAGTACGCGGACTTCGCCCGGGTGTGGAAGGGCACCACCGTCCGGTAGACGGGCTCACCGCCGATCTCGTGGACGATCAGGGCCGTCGCCGCCAGCAGCCCGACCAGGGAACCCCCGAAGGGGCGGCAGTACGCCTCGAACGCGGCGGCGGCGTCCGCGTCCACGAGCATCTCGCGCATGAGCTTCTGCGTCGGCAGCGCGCCGCCGGGCTCCAGGCCGAGGTCGACGGGGAAGCTCGGCAGCCGCCCGTCGCAGCGGCGGATGAACTCCCGCCAGCGGGCGACGATCTCGTGGTCCGCGTCGAGCCGGTCCGCGTCCGCCCGCTCGGCCTCGCAGAAGTCGACGTAGCTGGAGACCGGCGGCTGCTCCGGGTCGCGGCCGGTGAGACGGGCGGCGTACAGCTCCTGGATCTCCGCCGGGATGCGGTAGATGGAGAACGCGTCGACGTTGCTGTGGTCGAAGGCCATGTACACGCTGGTGGAGTCGTCCCGGACGACGGCCGTGTAGATGAGGTTGGGCCAGCGCAGCGCGTCGGCGGTGGTGTCGAAGCGGTCCTGGAGGTGCTGGGCCAGGGCCGCCGGGTCGGTGAACTCCCCGGCGTCCTTGCGGTGCAGCGACACGGCGTCCGCGTCGAGTGTGAAGCGGCGCAGACAGTCACCGGGCCCGCCCGCCCAGCGGAAGCCGCTGCGCAGCGTCTCGTGCCGCAGCGTCCAGCCGCGCAGCGCCGCGCCGAGGGCGTCCAGGTCGGCCCGGCCCGGGAGGTCGAAGGCGGCGCCGATCCAGGTCGGGACGAACAGCCCGTCCTCGCGCACCGACCGCGCCGTCCGCAGGTGCGACTCCTGGATGTAGGCGGGCGGCCGGGAGTCCTCCGGCAGCGCCTTCGCCGTCGCGACGGTCGCCGGACTGAGCGTCCATTCGACGAGTCGTCCAGGCCGGACCTCGCAGCGCTGGATGTCGGTCATTCGCACGGGGCGTCTCCGTTCGCAGATGGGACAGACCCGATCAAGGGAATGCCGAGCCGGCCACCGGCCACACCGCGTGTCGTCACATTTCAGGAGAACGGATGGCATCTCGAACGGCGATGCGGGGCCCGCCCCAGGTGCTCAGTTGACGCCGATGTCCTCGTGCCAGAGCGCGGGGTGTTCCGCGATGAAAGCGCGCATCAGCCCGGCGCACTCGGCGTCGTCCAACAGCACGATCTCCACACCGTGTTCGGCCAGCCAGTCGTGGCCGCCGTGGAAGGTGGCGGCCTCGCCGATCACCACCCGGGAGATGCCGAACTGCCGCACCAGGCCGGAGCAGTACCAGCACGGGGACAGGGTCGTCACCATCGTCGTGCCCCGGTAGGAGCGCTGCCGCCCGGCCGCGCGGAAGGCGGCGGTCTCCGCGTGCAGGGACGGATCGCCGTCCTGAACGCGGCGGTTGTGGCCGCGGCCCAGCAGGGTGCCGTCGGCGCCGTACAGCGCCGCACCGATCGGGATGCCGCCCTCGGCGAGCCCGGAGCGGGCCTCTGCGACAGCGGTCGTCAGCCATGCGCGTGCCTGTGCCTGGTCCATGACCTCATCCATGACCGTTCTCCCCTCCTGCGGAACCTCCCGCCGGCTCTGTCGCCGCCCCGGCCGCGCTGCATAGGTCGAGGTAGGTGTGCAGGGCGCCCGCGCCCTCGATCATCACCCTGCTGCGGGCCGTCAGGGCCTGGCCGCGGGCCGCGACGGCAGCGCGTAGCGCCGCACTGCTGCCCTCCCGTCGCAGTCCCTCCAGCACCGGCCGGATCTGGTCGAACAAGTAGTGGCTGCGGCGCAGGGTGTGCACGAGCCGGGCGTCGCGCACATCGGCCGGCTCGTAGACCCGGTAACCCGTCGCGCGCTCCCGGCCCGGCGTGAGCAGCCCGGCCCCCTCCCACACCCGCAGCGCGGAGGTCCGTACGCCCAGCAGCACGGCCACCTCGCCGATGCGCAGGCCGCCGGAGCGGGGGAGCGGGGCCGGGGGTTCCAGCGCCAGCAGTTCCAGGGCCTCGCTCGCCGCCCGCAGGGACACCCGCTCCTCGTGCAGGGCGGCATGCGCGGCGTCGACCAGCGCGAGCGCGCCCGGGACGTCCCCCGCGTGCAGGGTCCGCATGATCCCCGCCGCCGTCACCGGCCCGTACCCCCGCATCAGCGCCCGGTACGCCAGCAGCGCGCCGCGGTGCACCTCCCCGAAGACGCGGTAGCCGGACGCGGTGCGCGCGGCCGGCGGGAGCACACCGGCGTCCTCGTAGTTGCGGATCTGCTGCGCCGAGACACCGGCGAGCCGGGCCAGGTCGACGGGGCGGAGGCGGCGGTCGTTCGTCATCGATTTGAAGGTTACGGCAGGAAACAGCCGGTGGACCTCGCCCAAGTCTCAATAGAGCACTTAAATGGAAGACTTGAAGGAATGGACGACTGCATCCGCGTCACCGGCGCACGCCTGAACAACCTCAAGAACGTCTCCCTCTCCCTGCCGAAGAACAAGCTGGTCGTCCTGACCGGCCTCTCCGGCTCAGGCAAGTCCACCCTCGCCTTCGACACCCTCCACCGGGAGGGCCAGCGGCAGTACCTGGAGTCGCTGGGCATGGTCACCGGCTTCGTCAGCAAGCCCGCCGTCGACTCGATCACCGGCCTGTCCCCGTCCATCAGCGTCGACCAGCACCTCACCAACCGCAGCCCCCGCTCCACGGTCGGCACGGTCACCGAGGTCTTCACCTACCTGCGGCTGCTCTGGTCGCGCATCGGGATCCGGCCCTGCCCCGGCTGCGGCAAGGACATCCCGCCGTCCTACGCCGACGGCGCCGAGGCCGACGAGGACGCCGAGCCCGAGCAGCGGCCCTGCCCCCACTGCTCCACGCCGGTGCCCGAACTGGTCATGGGCTCCTTCTCCTTCAACAAGCCCACCGGAGCCTGCCCGGCCTGCACCGGCCTGGGCGAGGTGATCCGCCCCGACCTACGGCGCCTGGTCGACGACGGCAAGCCGGTCGCGCAGGGGGCGGTGAGGGGCTGGAACGCGAAGCACACCGAGTGGAGCCTGCCCGTGCTGCGGGCCGCCGCCGCCCACTACGGCTTCACCTTCGACACGGACACGGCGTTCGGCGAACTCGACTTCGTACAGCGGGCCTTGCTCCTGCACGGCGTCGAAAGCCCGGAGTTCCGGCGGCACTTCCCCGACACTGCACCACCCGCGACCGTGGCGGCGGGCCGTTTCGAAGGCGTCGCCACGGCACTGCTGCGGCGCTACAGCGACCGCGCCGACGACCCCGACTACCGCGAACGGGCCGAGCAGCAGGGCCTGGTGAAGCAGCCCTGCGGGGAGTGCGGCGGGACCCGGCTGTGCGCCCCGGCCCGGGCGGTGACCGTGCACGGCCTCACCGTCGTCGAGGCCGCACGGCTGCCGCTGACCGACCTCGGCGCCTGGCTGACCGGCCTGCGCGAGCGGTCGGACGGGGACGAGTGGCTGCTCGTGGAGCCGGTCGTGGCCGACCTGGAGGAGCGCGTCCGGCGCCTGCTGGACGTCGGCGTCGGCTACCTCACGCTGGGCCAGGCCACACCCAGCCTCTCCGCCGGCGAGACCCAGCGGCTGCGCCTGGCCGCCCTGCTCGGCTCCGGCCTGACCGGCGTCCTCTACGTCCTGGACGAGCCGACCATCGGCCTGCACCCCTCGGACACCGCCCGTCTGATCGGGGTCCTGCGCCGCCTGCGCGACCTGGGCAACACCGTGCTCGTCGTCGAGCACGACCTGGAGGTGCTGCGGGCGGCGGACCACGTCGTCGACGTCGGGCCGGGGGCGGGCCGGGACGGCGGGCGGATCGTCGCCGAGGGCACGCCGGAGGAGGTGGCCCGGGCCGAGGGCTCCGTGACCGGCGCGTACCTGTCGGGCCGGCTCCCCGCACCTCGGTCGCGCGGCCGCGGGGACGGCGACGCGGCGCTGCTGATCAGGGGAGCCCGGGCCCACAACCTCAAGGACGTCACCGTACGGATCCCGCTGGGGCGGCTGGTGACGGTCACCGGCCCGTCCGGCTCGGGGAAGTCGACCCTGCTGCTGGACATCCTCGGCCGGGCCGCCCGCCGGCACTTCCACGGAGCGGGGGAGCTGCCCGCCGAGCACGACGGCATCGACGGCTGGGAGCACCTGTCCAAGGCCGTCCTCATCGACCAGGCGCCGGTCGGCCGCGTGCCCCGTTCCAACGCGGCGACATACTCGGACGTCTTCACCCCGATCCGCGAGGCCTTCGCGAGGGCCGGACGACTGCCCGCGGGCCGCTTCTCCTTCAACGTGCCGGGCGGCCGGTGCGAACGCTGCGAGGGCGCCGGTGTGCTGACGGTCCGCATGCACTTCCTCCCCGCGGTCCCGGTGCGCTGCCCGGGCTGCCGTGGGCGGCGCTTCCGGCCCGAGGTGCTCGCCGTCCGGTACGCGGGCCACGACATCGCTGAGGTGCTCCAGGCGACGGTGGACGAGGCGCTGGAGGTCTTCCGGGACGTGCCCGCCGTGGCCGGACGGCTGCGCCGCATGGCGGACGTGGGCCTCGGCTACCTCCCGCTGGGCCAGCCGGCCACCACGCTGTCCGGCGGCGAGGCCCAACGCCTCAAATTGGCCAGGGAGTTGGGCCGCAGGGCGGCCGACCGCACGCTCTACGTCCTCGACGAGCCGACGACGGGCCTGCACGCCGCCGACACGGCCCGGCTGCTGGGCGCCCTGCAACGGCTGGTGGACGCGGGGCACTCCGTCCTCACCATCGAGCACAACACGGACGTCATGCGGGCCTCCGACTGGCTGATCGACCTCGGGCCGGTCGGCGGAGCGGGCGGCGGAAGGGTGATGGCGGAGGGAGCCGGATGGGCTGCGCCCGGTACGGGGGCGTCGTAGGCTCGTGAATATCGGGGATTCGCGTCGGAAAAAGGCGAAACTCAGATGCGCCTTCTGAGGGTGCACGAGCGCGGCGGGGAAGTGACTTCCTATGGCGACATCCGTCAGCTATCGGAGCAGCAGAATCGTCGAATTGATGGACGCGCGTGAGGGTCAGCGTGATTCCGAATGGTTGAAGGACGCACTTCAGCAGGCCGTCATGCTGGAGCTCTCGACGCTTCCGCCGTATCTGTGCGCCCTGTGGTCCATCGAGGACCAGGAGTCCGACGTGGCCCACGCCATCCGCCGCGTCGTCTTCGACGAGATGTCGCATCTGGGGCTCGCCGGAAATCTGCTGACGACGATCGGGGGCATGCCCCGCCTTGCCGACGCCCGGACGGCCCCGAAATACCCGGGCCCGCTGCCCGGAGGCGTGCGCCCGGACCTGACCGTCTTCCTGAGCGGGCTGACCAGGGAATCCCTGGATCTGTTCTCCCGCATCGAGGAACCCGACGACCCGGTCACGGTGGAGAGCGGCGGGCACACGTCCATCGGGGCCTTCTACTCGGCGATCGGCGAGGCATTCCGGCAGCACCCGGAGCTGATCACCGGCACCCAGCAGATACGACGGCTCATGTCGCACCACGGCGAGGGCAACGACGTGCTGGAGATCACCTCGCTCGCCGACGCCGAGAAGGCCATCGGCATCATCAAGGAACAGGGCGAGGGCACGGCGGCCTCGCCGGACAATCCGCACCCCGGAGAGCAGGGGGAACTCGCCCACTTCTATGTCTTCCGCGAACTCTTCCACGGCCGCAGGCTGATCAGGACCTCAGAGAACCCCGACCGGTGGGAATTCGCCGGAGACGCCATACCCATGCCCTCCGCCCTTCCCATGGGGACGGTTCCGGCAGGCGGCTGGGAAACCGGGGGCCTGCCGGCACCGGATGAGGAGACGAGGCAGCGGCTGGTGGACGTCAACCTCCAGTACAGCGAGATGCTGAGATTCCTCGAACGGGCCTGGCAGGCCACTGCGACGGCCGACATGCAGAGAAACCTCTCGGCCGCCGTGACCCGGATGCGTCTCCTCGTGGAACCCTCCCAGCTCCTGATGCAGCGCGCACTGCCCGACGGGAGCGGCAGGACCTACGGGCCGGAATTCAGATACGTGGATCCCTGATCGCCGACCGTGCCCTGACCTGTTCGAGTACGGCGTAGTCCGCGAAGCTGCGGCGGTAGCGCAGGTGCCTCGTCTCCTGGGTGTGCCTGCGCTGCCACTCCTCCACCTCGCCGGGCCCCTGGCACCGGCCCGAACTCGCCCCGCAGTCCTCCTCCTCACCGGAGACGCAGCACGCCTCGTACTCGGGCAGCGCCGACGCGTCCTGCACGATCGTGTACGGCACGTACCGGAAGATCCTGCGGCCGCTCGACTCCCCACCGTGCTCCGCGCGTTGGTGCTGGCGCAGCAGCACGTTCGCGTCGGTCACCGCACTGCCGTCGAACGCCGCGCGTGCGCGGTCCCGCCGGAGCGCCAGCTCCGCACAGCCCGCGCACCCGGGCACCGGGGAGGGCGGCCGGGTCGGATCGGCCGACAGCCCTTCCCTGGAACGGTCGTTGAGCGCGCGCACGCCCGCGCTGAGCCGCTCCTCCGGTGTCGCCTCGCGGATCCTCGCCGGGTCCGCCTGCCATTCCCGGCCGCCGCCGACCGGGCGCAGCATCACGTACGGGCCGGTCCTGTCCTGGTACAGGCCGACCTTGCACGTCTGCGGGTCGTAGACGAGCGTTCCCGGTTCCATTTCGCGCACCTCCGTCACTCTGGGTGTATCGAGCGTTGCGCACGGGAACAGTCCGGTTCAATGCTTGGCGTGTGACACCGGTGCACTGTCACGGAGGGGGAGCCGTGAGCCGACAGAACGGCGGGGCGAGTACGGCGGCGGTATTCGGGGAGGTCCTGCGGCACTTCCGTGAGGCCGCGCTGCTCACGCAGGAGGGCCTGGCCAGACAGATCCCGTGCGACCGCTCACATGTGGCGCGGGTCGAGGGCGGTACGAGGGTCCCGCAGGACACGTTCGCCAAGACCTGCGACGAACTGTTGGGCACGGGTGGGGTGTTGGCGCGGCTGTGGGCGCGGATCGACTGGTATCCGCAGGTGGAGCACCCCGACTGGTTCCGGCGGCGGGCGGAGATGGACGAGGTGGCCGTCTCCCTCCGGGAGTACCAGGAGCGAGTGATTCCGGGTTTGTTGCAGACGGCGGACTATGCGCAGTCGCTGTTCTCGCTGCTGGTGAGCGGTGCGGAGGTGGAAGAGCGAGTGCGGGCGCGACTGAGCCGTCAGCAGCGCTTCCTGGCAGAGGGCGGCCCGCTGTACATCGTCGTCCTCGACGAGAGCTGCCTGCGCAACATGATCGGCAGCCCGGGCGTGATGAGGGACCAGTGCGCGCACTTGCTCAACGTCGGACGGCGGCCCAACATCCGGATCCAGGTCGCCCCTGCCCGACGCCTCGGCCTGTTTCGCCCCAGTGGTTCCATGTCGCTGATCAAGCTGCCCGACGGGCACGAGTGGGTCTACTCGGAATCGCTGGATCGCGGCCATTTCAACGACGATCCGACCCTCTTGACGCGCCATAGCCACACCTATGATGTGCTCAGGGCGGACGCCCTGTCAGCTCCCCAGTCCGCCGCTCTGATCTACGAGACGATGGAGAGGTACGCGCATCATGGACGGGAACTCGCTGACCTGGATCAGGAGCAGTTACAGCGACGCCAACGGCGGCAACTGCATAGAAATAGCCCCCGGTTTCCCCGAAACCGTCCCCGTCCGCGACAGCAAGAACCCTGACGGGCCGGTCCTGGTCGTCACCCGGTCCGCCTGGGCGGCGTTCACGGCCGCTCTCTGACGATCACGGCTCGTCCCGCTTGGGGTCCTCGTCCTTGTCCTGGTCGAGCGACTTCAGGAAGTCGGGATTGTCATCCGGCGCCACCCACTTCCGGGGACGCTCCGCCGCCGGCACGCGCTTCTTGCCGGCGATGAGCCAGGAGATCGACCCGACGAGCGGAAACAGCAGGACAAGGATCGCCCACAGCGGCTTGGGCATGTGGCGGATCTCGTCGTCCTTCGTGCTGATGCAGTCGATGAACGCGTACACGCTGAGCGCCAGCGGCACGAGGAACATCAGTACCCGGAGCATGCGGCCTCTCAGCGAATCGGGTGGGTGGTTCCAGGCCAGGGTAGCGGCTCGGGGATACTTGACCCCATGGCTTACGACGATCTTCGCTCCCTGCTCAGGGCGCTGGAGCGCGAGGGCGACCTCAAGCGCATCAAGGCCGAGGTGGACCCGTACCTGGAGGTCGGGGAGATCGTCGACCGGGTGCAGAAGTCCGGCGGCCCCGCCCTGCTCTTCGAGAACGTGCGCGGGTCGAGCATGCCCCTCGCGATGAACGTGTTCGGCACGGACCGGCGGCTGCTGAAGGCCCTGGGCCTGAAGTCCTACGCCGAGATCACCGAGCGGATCGGCGGGCTGCTGAAGCCCGAGCTGCCGCACGGCTTCGTCGGCGTCCGGGAGGCCTTCGGCAAGCTCGGCGCGATGACGCACGTGCCGCCGAAGAAGGTGAAGGACGGCCCGGTCCACGAGGTCGTCCTGACCGGGGACGACGTCGACCTCGACCGGCTGCCGGCTCTCTTCACCTGGCCGAAGGACGGCGGGTCGTTCTTCAACCTGGGGCTGACCCACACCAAGGACCCGGAGAGCGGCGTCCGCAACCTCGGGCTGTACCGGCTCCAGCGGCACGACAAGCGCACCATCGGCATGCACTGGCAGATCCACAAGGACAGCCGGAACCACTACCAGGTGGCCGCGCGCAGGGGTGAGCGGCTGCCCGTCGCGATCGCCTTCGGGTGCCCGCCCGCCGTGACGTACGCCTCCACCGCCCCGCTGCCCGGGGACATCGACGAGTACCTGTTCGCCGGGTTCCTCGCGGGCAAGCGGATCGAGATGGTCGACTGCAAGACCGTGCCGCTCCAGGTGCCGGCGCAGGCCGAGGTCGTGATCGAGGGCTGGCTGGAGCCGGGCGAGATGCTGCCCGAGGGGCCCTTCGGCGACCACACCGGCTTCTACACGCCGCAGGAGCCCTTCCCCGCGCTGAAGATCGACTGCATCACGATGCGGAAGCGGCCGCTGCTCCAGTCGATCGTCGTGGGCCGCCCGCCGACGGAGGACGGGCCGCTGGGCCGCGCGACGGAACGCTTCTTCCTGCCGCTGCTGAAGATCATCGTGCCGGACATCGTGGACTACCACCTGCCGGAGGCGGGCGGCTTCCACAACTGCGCGATCGTCTCGATCGACAAGAAGTACCCGAAGCACGCGCAGAAGGTCATGCACGCCATCTGGGGCGCGCACATGATGTCGCTGACCAAACTGATCGTGGTCGTCGACTCCGACTGCGACGTGCACGATCTGCACGAGGTCGCCTGGCGGGCGCTGGGCAACACGGACTACGCCCGGGATCTGAGCATCGTCGAGGGCCCCGTCGACCATCTCGACCACGCCTCTTACCAGCAGTTCTGGGGCGGCAAGGCCGGCATCGACGCGACGAAGAAGTGGCCCGAGGAGGGCTACACCCGCGACGGCGGCTGGCCGGACATGGTCGAGTCGGACCCGGAGACGGCGGCGAAGGTGGACCGCCGCTGGAAGGAGTACGGGCTGTGACCTCCGCTTCCGCCGCCATCCCCCAGCCGGGACGCACCAAGGCGTTCCTGCGGCTGGTGATGATCGAGCACTCGGTCTTCGCGCTGCCCTTCGCCTACATCGCCGCGCTCACCGCGATGTTCCAGTGGGACAAGAACATCCACTGGGGCAAGCTGCTGCTCGTCACCGTCTGCATGGTGGGGCTGCGCACGTTCGCGATGGCGGTCAACCGGATCATCGACCGGGAGATCGACGCCCGCAATCCGCGCACGGCGCAGCGTGAGCTGGTGACGGGCGCCATGTCGGTGAAGCACGCCTGGACGGGCGCGCTGATCGCCCTCGCCGTCTTCCTCGGCGCGGCCGCCCTGCTCAACCCGCTGTGCCTGGCGCTGGCCCCCATCGCGGTGATCCCGATGGTGGTCTACCCGTACGGCAAGCGGTTCACGAACTTCCCGCAGGCCATCCTCGGACTCGCCCAGGCCATGGGCCCGGTCGGCGGCTGGCTGGCGATCACCGGCTCCTGGTCCTGGGACGCGGTGATCCTCGGTCTCGCCGTCGGGATCTGGATCGGCGGCTTCGACCTGATCTACGCGTGCCAGGACGTGGAGACCGACCGCGAGATCGGCGTCATGTCCGTCCCGGCGCGGTTCGGCATCCCGTCGGCGATCTGGGGCGCCCGTGTCTGCCACGCCCTCACCACGGCCCTGTTCGTCTGGTACGGCCTCGCCACCGACGCCGGCGCCTTCTTCTGGCTGGGCCTGCTGATCGTCGCCGGCGCCTTCCTCTACGAGCACTCGATCGTGCGCCCCCACGACCTCTCCCGGGTGAACCGCGCCTTCTTCAGCGTCAACGGCTTCATCGGCATCGCGCTGTTCGGGTGCGCGCTGCTGGATCTGCTGGTGCGGGGGCTGACCGTCTGATCAGCGGTCGCGGCTCACTTCGTGAAGGAGCCCGCGCCGAAGACGATGAACCCGTCCTCGGCGCGGCAGGCGGGGTCGATGCCGGAGGCGCGCGCCCTCTCGTCGTCGGCCTTCCAGTAGCTGCCGCCGGCGTGGACGGTGTCGCCTTCCAGGACGGTTCCGAAGCCAGGCACCCGCACGCCCCGTTTGCCGCCGTTCAGGACCGGCTCGGCGCCCTTGGGCCAGACCGGCGTGGCGGTGAACGCCTCTTCCGCACGTTTGCCGCTCACCACGAGACACTTGCTGTCCGCCTTGTAGGCGAGGCGCCCGCTCACGGCCATCCCCGGAGACACCGCCAGATCGTGAACGATGATCTTCGGGTCGGAATCGACGAAAGACAGCTTTTCGTCACTGGGGATGGAAACCCGCTCTGTGCTTTCGGTGGCTGATTTCACCGGTTCCGCACTCCCGCCGGAGCTGCCGCAGGCCGAAATGGCCAGCACGCCCACGGAAAGGAAGAGAACGGCCTTCATCGACTTCATCAGGGCAACCTTTTCACGCACATGATCGGGACGGGTTATGACTCCCCGTCCCGATCATCTCATTCGTCAACTACCGCGTCCACACGTCGTATCCGCGGTTCTGGAAGAGGTATGCCGGAGTGAACAGGCACCGCTGCGTACCGCCGTCATTGACGAGTCCGGTGTGAATGCCGTAGGCGGTTCCGCCGTAGTACCAGGGGCCGCCGCTGTCGCCGGGCTTGCAGGCGCTTCCCTTCATGACGACCATGTGCTTGAGATTTCCGACCGTCACATTGCGGTACTTGACGGTGCTGCACGTCTTCCCCGACGTTCTGCCGAACTTGCAGATCGAGGTGCCCACGGCCGGCATGGCGCCGCGCGAGTCCGCATACCGGGCGCTGTTGGTCTTCTGGTAGAAGGTCCGGGTGCTGGCCTTGTTGCCCTTGGTGGTGTAGCCGAGATCGCCGTTTCCGCCCTGGTGGCTCCAGACCGTCTTGACGCCGGTGGAGCCGCCGTGGGTGCTGTGGTTGGAGTACGTCTGGGAGGCGCCCTCCGTGCAGTGCCCGGCCGTGCCGAGCCGCTTGGTGTTGCTGGATATCGCCTTCAGGTTGAACCCGGCCGTACAGCCGACGGACAGATAGCCGCCTCCCCGGATGTATCCGTCCTGCTTCTCGTAGGAGGCGTTGTCCACCACCTTCACCGTGACCCGGATCCCGTCGGTGTCGACGGTGGAGGCGACGCGCTCACGCAGCGCGGCCGAACGCGCGGCACTCTTCGGGGCCGCCGGGTCCAGTTGGACCTGGACCGTGACCTCGCCCGCCCTGACGTCGTAGTAGCTGATCGCCTGGTCGACGTCCCGCTGGGTGAGGGCGTCCGTGTGGGCGCTCTCCTGGGCCGCTGCGAGTTCGGCCTCGGAGAAGCCCCGGTTGCTGACCACCTCGGCGGCGGCCGGCAGCCCGTCGGCGAGCTTCAACGCCTCGGCGGGAGCCTCACCCTTGAAGGCGAACCATGCGCCCTCCGCGGTCTTCTCCGCGCCGGCGAACTCACCCGGGTAGGACGTCTCCAGCTTTTCGGCGATCTCGGTGAACTGATCCTGCCATCCGTGCTGGTCGATGGCGGCCGCGAGCGGAATTTCGCCCTCCGCCGCCATGGCCTGGATGTCCTCCAGCTCTCCCGCGGTCAGGTCGTCCACCATGACGTCCGGCGTGTCCACCGGTCCGTCGGGCTGGCTTTCCGGCGCGGGTTCCGTGGCGGACGCGGCCTTGGCGAGATAGGAATCCAAAGCCTTGTCCAGGGATATCCCCTGCTCTTCCGCGGTCTGCTTGATTCCGTCGAGGACGGGCCGGTCAACGCCCGTACCGCTCTCGGAGTTCAAGAAGACCGACTGCTCCGGCGCGCTCCCGGATTCCGCCGCCATGGCCTGCGGAACGAGGACGAGCGAACCCGTCAGCGCCGAAACCGCGGCGACGACAGCGAGACGACGCCGGTTTTCCCCCATGTTCTGACGCAACTACTTCCCCCTGGTTCAGTTGTCACGTGATCGCAACGAAGCAATTTTTGCCACTTTGCGATTACTTGACGTGAACCTATCACGAACATCCGTCCGATTAGGGGATTTTTTTCGGACATGCAATTTCGGTCACGGCATCGGTCTGACGGACCCCGGAGTCTCAACCGGGCGGCGGAACACGTACGCCGCCGCCACCCCCGCCAGCAGGCCCAGCAGGTGGCCCTGCCAGCTGACGCCCGTCTGCGTCGGGGCCAGGCCCGCCAGGATCGAGCCGCCCCAGACCGCGGCGACCAGGACGCCCGCCAGGACGCCCCAGGGACGGCGCTCGACGAAGCCGCTGACCAGAAGGAAGCCGAAGAGGCCGAAGATCACGCCGGAGGCGCCCGCGGTGTTGGTGCGGTCCGGGGCTATGAGCCAGACGCCCAGGCCGTCGACGACGATGATCAGCGCGCAGACGAGCAGGAACCGGCGCAGGCCGGCGAGCGCGGCGAGGAAGCCCAGGAGCAGCAGCGGCACGGTGTTCGCCGCCAGATGGGCGAAGCCGAAGTGGATGAAGGACGAGGGGACGACATCGACCAGCTCGGACGGATCACGCGGGCTGACGCCGAAGCCGTCCAGCGCGTGGCCCGTCGCCACGTCGACCACTTCCAGCAGCCACAGCAGCGCGACCCAGGCGAGCATCAGCTTGCCCGCGGCCAGCGCACGGTCGCTGTTCGACCACCCGGCGCGCGTATCCGACATGGCGACCCCCAGTGCTCGCTCGTCCCCTCCGTGCAACGGCCCGCACCCCTTGGCCGGTTCCCACCCTGCGGCGCCGGATAGGCTCGGTGTTGTGAACCCAGTCAAGCCAGGCGAGATGCCGCGTACGCCTTGGATCGTAGGGGTGTCCGGGGCTTCCGGCACCCCGTATGCCGCTGCCGTGCTGCGGGCTCTTCTGGACGCCGGCGAGAGCGTCGATCTCGTGGTGTCCCGGGCGTCCCGGCTGACCCTGCTGGACGAGACCGGGATCTCCTTCCGGGACGCCCACTGGCAGGCCGACCTGCGGGAATGGCTGTCCCGGGGCGCCGACGGCAAGCCGGACACCTTCGCCGTCGACATCGGCGCCGTACGGCACTGGAGCGCCGGCGACCTGGCCGCCGGGCCCTCCTCGGGGTCGTACCCCACCAAGGGCATGCTCATCGTGCCCGCCTCGACGGCGAGCGTGGCCGGGGTCGCGCTCGGCCTGTCGAAGGACCTGCTCCAGCGGGCGGCGAGCGTCACCCTCAAGGAGGGGCGCAAGCTGATCGTGGCCGTGCGCGAGACCCCGCTGAACGGCCAGACCCTGCGCCACCTGGTCACCCTCGACGACGCGGGTGCGACGGTCGTGCCCGCCTCACCCGCCTTCTACGCGGGCGCGACACACATCCAGGACCTGGTGGACTTCGTCGCCGGACGCGTACTCGACGCTGCGGGCGTGCCGCACCGGCTCTACCGCCGTTGGCAAGGTGAACTCGGCGGCGGAGCGCACCGCGACGGCTGAGCAGCACCCGAACCTCATCGGACTCAACGACAACTTCAGCGGAAGGCTTCGATCGCAATGGACGCGGTGGACAGGCAGCTCATCCAGGCCCTGAGGGAGAACGGCCGGGCCTCCTACGCGGAGCTGGGACGCCTCGTCGGACTGTCGGGACCCAGTGTCACCGACCGCATCAACCGGCTGGAGGCCGCCGGGGTCATCACCGGCTACCGGGCCACCGTCGACGCCGCCTCGCTCGGCCTCGGCGTCACCGCCCTGATCGGCATCTCACTGTCCGACGCCACCGACCACGAGGACGTGGCGCAGCGGCTGAAGGACCTCTCGGAGATCGAGGACTGCTGGTTCATCGCGGGCGACGACTCGTACATGCTCAAGGTGCGGGCGGCGGACGTCGACGGTCTGGAGAAGATGATCCGGCGGCTCAGCGGGATCGAGGGCGTCTCCCGCACGCGGACGACGATCGTGCTCTCCACGAAGTGGGAGAACCGGGTCGGGGAGCTGCCCGAAGAGGAGTAGAGCGGTAGCCGTACGGTTGGGACGTCGTCGTAGAAAGGTGTGGGCATGGATCTCGGGCTCAAGCGCGAGCTGGAGGAGAAGGTCAGGGCGGGTGTCCGCCTGACCCGTGAGGACGGCATCGCGCTGTACGAGTCGGACGACCTGGCCTGGCTCGGCGGCCTCGCGCACGAGGTGCGCACCCGCAAGAACGGCGACGTCGTGCACTTCAACGTCAACCGGCACCTCAACATGACGAACGTGTGCACGGCCTCCTGCGCGTACTGCTCCTTCCAGCGCAAGCCGGGGGAGAAGGACGCGTACACGATGCGCATCGAGGAGGCCGTGAAGCTCGCGAAGGCGATGGAGTCGGAGAACCTCACCGAGCTGCACATCGTCAACGGGCTGCACCCGAACCTGCCGTGGCGGTACTACCCGCGGTCGCTGCGGGAGCTGAAGGCGGCGCTGCCGGACGTGTCGCTGAAGGCGTTCACGGCCACGGAGATCCACCACTTCGAGACCATCTCGGGGATGAGCGCCTCGGAGATCCTCGACGAGCTGATCGACGCCGGCCTGGAGTCCCTCACCGGTGGTGGCGCCGAGATCTTCGACTGGGAGGTCCGGCAGCACATCGTGGACCACCGCACCCACTGGGAGGACTGGTCCCGGATCCACCGGCTCGCGCACGAGAAGGGCCTGAAGACCCCGTGCACGATGCTGTACGGGCACATCGAGGAGCCGCGGCACCGCGTGGACCACGTGCTGCGGCTGCGTGAGCTCCAGGACGAGACCGGTGGCTTCCAGGTCTTCATCCCGCTGCGGTACCAGCACGACTTCGTCGACATGCAGGACGGCAAGGTGCGCAATCGCCTCCAGGCGCGGACGCAGATGGCGACGGGGGCGGAGGCGCTGAAGACCTTCGCGGTGTCGCGGCTGCTGTTCGACAACGTGCCGCACGTGAAGGTGTTCTGGGTGATGCACGGGGTGCAGACGGCTCAGCTCGCGCTTCAGCACGGTGCGGACGACATGGACGGGTCGGTCGTCGAGTACAAGATCACGCATGACGCGGACAACTACGGGACGCCGAACAAGCTGACGCGTGAGGATCTGCTCGATCTGATCCGGGATGCCGGGTTCCGGCCGGTGGAGCGGAACACCAGGTACGAGATCATCCGTGAGTACGAGGGTCCTGACCCGGAGCGTCGCGAATCGCCGCAGCCCATGCGGGTGTGATTGCGGCTTTCGGTGCGTGGGGGCTGGTCGCGCAGTTCCCCGCGCCCCTGGGTGGGGTACTCGCAGGGCATGGTCAGGACCTCGGCACCTGAGGATGCCTATACCGCTGAGCCCTTTCTTCCCGGTCGCGGCGGGCTCACCGCCCTGCGGCGGGCCGCCGCGGACTGTCGGGGATGTCCCCTGCACCGGGACGCCACCCAGACGGTGTTCGGGGCCGGTGACACGGACGCCCGGGTCATGCTCCTGGGGGAGCAGCCCGGGGACCAGGAGGACCGGCAGGGGAAGCCGTTCGTCGGGCCCGCCGGGAAGCTGCTGGACCGGGCCCTGGAGGAGGCCGGCATCGACCCCTCCGAGGCCTATGTCACCAACGCCGTGAAGCACTTCAAGTTCACGCAGGCCGAGCCCCGCAAGCGGCGGATCCACAAGGCTCCCAGCCTGCGGGAGATGACCGCGTGCGGGCCCTGGCTGGCCGCGGAGCTCGCGGTCGTGGAGCCGGAGCTGATCGTCGTGCTGGGGGCCACCGCCGGGAAGGCGCTGCTGGGGTCCTCGTTCCGGGTCACGCAGGTGCGCGGGACGGTGCTGGAGGAGGAGATCCACGGACGGCCGGAGCGGCTGGTGCCGACCGTGCATCCCTCCTCGGTGCTGCGGTCGGACGACCGGGAGGCGGCGTACCGGGGACTGGTGTCGGACCTGAAAGTGGCGGCCGACGCCCTGGCGTAATAGCTACCATTCCGACATGCCCCTTACCCTCACGCTCGAACCCGCCGTCACCCCCGAGCTGCGTGACGGTCTGCTCGATCTGTGGACCGATGTCTCCAACGCCGGAGGGGCCGTCGGGTACGTGCCACCGGTGACGCGGGAGGAGATCCGCCCCGCGCTGGTGCAGCACTTCGCCGCGATGGCGGACGGCCGGGTCAAGCTCCTCGTCGGGCACGACGAGGAGGGGCGGGTCGCGGCCACCGCCTTCCTGACCTTCAACACACACCACCTGATGACGCACTGGCTGTGGCTGTACACGGTGATGGTGCACCCGAGGCACCAGGGCAAGGGCTGGGGCCGGGAGCTGCTGCGCGCCGCCGCGGACACGGCCCGTGTGATGGACGGGATCGAGGCGATCCGGCTGACCTGCCGCGGCGGACTCGGCCTTGAGCGGTTCTACGAGGCCTGCGGCTACAAGGAGGTCGGGCGGATCCCCGGGGCGATCCGGGTGGCACCGGGGGACGACCGCGAGGACGTCATCATGCTGCTGCCCCTCGTCTGACCGTTACTAAAGACTGAGCGGGAGTGAGTCCTGTTGCCAGGGCTCATGCTCAGCCGGACATCCCGAACGGTGTTGGGTGTCCTGGTTGCCCGCTTTCGCTTCGCGTCCGGCGTGCACGGATCGTGTCCGTGGTCCGGGAATGCGGGGGCGGGGTTCCTCACGCCCCGGGATCCCAGACCTGGCCTGGACGGTCCGATGCCCCTGCTCATCGCTCCGGTGAGCAGGGGGCGGTGCCGTCCGTCGCCTGATCGGGTGCCCCAGGGCGCGCCTGCCGATCGCCACGGCGGCCGCGTCGTGGCGGGTGGGTTTGCGGTGTGGGCTGGTGAGGGGTTTGTGCCAGTGCTGGGCGCCCCAGCGGCTGGTGTAGGCGGGGTCGACGGCGACGATGGTGATGCCGAGTTCGGCCGCCATCGACACCAGCCGGGCCCGCAGCCGGGCGGTGGGCATGCCGGAGATCAGCTTGCGGAAGCCTTTGCGGCGGCCGTGCTTCTCGCGGGTCTTCTCCGCGGTGAAGGCGAGGTCTTCGACCGCGATCGCAAGGCCATGCCGCCTGGCGAAGTGCAGCAGGCGGATCAGGGCGTGGCGGAGTTGGGCGTCGCGATGGGCGGCGGTGCCGGACAGGTCGTAGTCGAAGCGGAGGGGCTGGCCGACGGGGTTGCCGTGTGGGTCCAGGCGCCAGGCGGCCAGGTGGTCGGCGTTGGTGTCGACGCCGACCAGCCCGCGGGTGCGGGCCGTGGCCAGGGGCACGGTCTTGACCGGGGAATTCGTCCAGGACGCGGTCAGGTACCAGCGCCCGCGGATGGTGTCTTCGTGGATGCGGTAGGCGACGGCCCGGTTGGCCTGGATGCGGTCGGCCCACTGCGCACCGCGATGCGCGAACGCCACCGTCGAGGCGAGCACATACCGGCCGTGCGGGGCGTTCGCCAGATACGCCAACGGCGCGGGAAGCTTGATCGAAACCTCGCCGTCTGGCGTGACGCGGATCGTCTCGTTGCCGAACCGCTTCCCCGACTCGCCATCAGCCGTAAGGAACCGGCGCCCGGCCCGCCACCGCGCACGCCACTGCTCCTCGCTCAGCTGCGCGGTCTCCAGGTGATGGCGAGTGTTCAGCAGCCGCTTCCCGCCCCGCACCACACCCACGCGCCCGGCCTCCCAGTCCGACCGCGCCGCGTCGAGCCTGTCGGTCAGCACGTGCAGGCGGCGCGTTTTGGCAAACCACTCCCGCCTGCTGCGGTAGCCGCCCGGAGCCCGTCCGCGGCCCGCCTGGCCGACCGGCAGGGACAGCCGGTGCGCGATCGTGCGCACCCCCGCATCCAGGCTCTGGATGTGTGCGAGCTGACCACGTCGGGCCAGCGCCCACTGATCATGGGAGGCCTTCGTGATGCTGCCCGCCCAACGGGAGGACGACTCCACCGTCAGGGCCCGCTTGCGCTCGGCCCACAGCTCGGCGTCGTGCTCCAAGCCGGCCACGCAACGCGCCTTCAGATCCCGCGAGGCCACCGTGCCCAGATGGTCACCCACCAGGCGCAGCACGCGTTCGTCCTCGGCACTCAGGTGCTTGAGCCGGTCACGGACCGCGATCCCGGAAGGGCCGGGCACCACGAACGGCGCTCCGATCTTGCGCAGGCCGCTCAAACCCCTCACCCCCGTCCCGCGCCGGTTGACCCATCCCTCAGCGCGTTCAACGACCCCCATCCGAGAAGGTCACGCATTCGACAGGGGAACTGTCGTTCACGCGCAGGAGGTCGCACCGTCCGCAGCCCGGACACTCACTCATGCGCACCTGAACACGCCTATGCACAGTCAGCCGCCAGCAGTTCACAACCCCCGTGCAAGATCGGCCCCTCGGCGTGCTTCACTGGACGGTGCCCCTTTGGGTGCGTTCCGACCGTTCGAACCGGAAGAGTGGATTGAGATGCTCCGCTACACGCTGATGCGCCTCGGAATCTTCGTGGGCTGCCTCGTGGTCGTCTGGGGCGCCGTCTACTCCGGGATCGCCCCGCGCGGGCTCGGCAGCAGCAACGGCTTGTGGATCGTGGCCCTCGCCCTGATCGTCTCCGCGCCGATCAGTCTGGTCGTGCTGCGCAAGGAGCGGGACCGGGCGTCGGTCCAGGTCGCGCAGCGGGTCGACCGGATGAAGGCCAACCTGGACGCGAACCGCAGCCAGGAGGACGTGGCCGACGACACCGCCAGGGCCCAGGGGCAGACCTCGTAAGGTCCCTCACACGCGTTCCGGCGCCCCGTTTCCGTACATGCTCGGAAACGGGGCGCTTTGCGTTGTATGGGTGTGTGTGCGTCGTCACCTGTCAAAGCCAGGCTTTGGGGTGCCTAAAGTTCAGGTGTTAAGGTCGTTGTATGAAGTCAGCAGTCGCGCCCCACTCGCCTCTGAGCGCTCCGCTCGTGGCGCGGCTGCACGTGGATCTCTGTCGGTGCGCGTCCGCTTTCTGTCGTCCCTGACGTAACGCAACCCCCGTCGTCTCCCACGTCAGTTCCCCCTCGCGTCCCCCAACGGAGTCAGTCCGTGTCCTCACGTCTGAAATTCTTCAAGGTGCCCTTCTGGGCCCAGATACTCGCCGGTCTCGTCCTGGGTGTGTTCCTCGGCTGGCTCGCCCGCAACCAGGATCTTTCCTGGCTGGTCACGACCCTGGAGAAGGTCGGCGACACCTTCATCGGCCTGCTGAAGCTGGCCGTCGCCCCGCTCGTCTTCTTCGCGATCCTGGTCTCGATCACCAACCTGCGGAAGGTCAACAACGCGGCCCGCCTGGCCTCGCGCACCCTCCTCTGGTTCATGATCACGTCGCTGATCGCGGTGAGCATCGGCCTGATCATCGGCCTGGTCACCAACCCGGGCGCCGGTACCGGCCTCACGCCCAAGGACGGCGCGAAGCCCGAGACCACCGGTTCCTGGATCGACTTCCTGACCGGCATCGTCCCGACCGACGTCATCACGCCGTTCACCGAGCTGAACGTGCTCCAGATCGTCTTCATGGCCGCCGTCGCCGGTATCGCCGCACTCCAGCTCGGCGAGAAGGCCCAGCCGATCCTCACCCTGAGCGAGTCCGTCCTCAGCCTGCTCCAGAAGGCGCTGTGGTGGGTCATCCGGCTCGCCCCGCTCGGCACGATCGGCCTCATCGGCCACGCCATCGCCACCTACGGCTGGGACCTGATCGGCAAGTACGCGACGTTCACCGCCGACATCTACATCGGCTGCCTCATCGTGATGTTCGGCGTCTACCCGACGCTGCTCGCGACCGTCGCCAAGACCAACCCGGTCCAGTTCTTCAAGGGCGCCTGGCCCGCGATCCAGCTGGCGTTCGTCTCCCGCTCCTCCGTGGGCACCATGCCGCTGACGCAGAAGGTCACCGAGCGGCTCGGCGTGCCGAAGGAGTACGCCTCCTTCGCGGTGCCGTTCGGCGCGACGACCAAGATGGACGGCTGCGCCGCGGTCTACCCGGCCATCGCCGCGATCTTCGTCGCGCAGATCTTCGACATCCAGCTGGGCGTCGGCGACTACCTGCTGATCGCGTTCGTCTCGGTGGTCGGCTCCGCCGCCACGGCCGGCCTCACCGGCGCGACGGTCATGCTGACCCTCACCCTGTCCACCCTCGGCCTGCCGATGGAGGGCGTGGGCCTGCTCCTCGCGATCGACCCGATCCTGGACATGATCCGCACCGCGACCAATGTCGCCGGGCAGGCGCTGATCCCGGTGCTGGTCTCCGCCCGCGAGAACCTGCTCGACCGCGACGCCTATGCCACGGCCGACGGTTCCTCCCTGGACGAGCCGCTCGACGAGCCCCGCGACAAGGCCGAGCCGGTCCCC
This sequence comes from Streptomyces sp. NPDC029044, assembly GCF_040637495.1. Classification (NCBI taxonomy): domain Bacteria; kingdom Bacillati; phylum Actinomycetota; class Actinomycetes; order Kitasatosporales; family Streptomycetaceae; genus Streptomyces; species Streptomyces sp. NPDC029044. The sequence goes on along the minus strand of NZ_JBEZWN010000010.1, from coordinate 158,040 downwards.
GCGACCGCCTGACGGCCGGCCGGTGTCACGAGCTGAACGGGCCCCCTGGGCGGTCCTTCCCCGGTTCACCGGGCGAGGGCCCTCCAGGGGGCCCGTACGCTAAGCGGTATGGGTGCCGTGAAGACCAAGCGGATGCCGCGCGCGGTCCGTGAACAGCAGATGCTGGACGCCGCCGTGCAGATCTTCGGCCAACGCGGCTACATGGCCGCGTCGATGGACGAGATCGCCGAACTGGCCGGTGTGTCCAAGCCGTTGGTGTACCTGTACCTCAACTCGAAGGAAGACCTCTTCACCGCCTGCATCCGCCGGGAGGCGGGGGCCCTCGTCGAGGCGGTGCGGGCCGGGGTCCGCCGCGACCTGCCCGCCGACCGGCAACTCTGGGAAGGCCTCGGCGCCTTCTTCGCGCACACCGGCGAGAACCCGGACGCGTGGTCGGTCCTGCACCTCCAGGCCCGGACCCACGGCGAGCCGTTCGCCGCCGAGGTCACCGCGATGCGCGAGGAGATCGTCGCGTTCGTGACCCAGCTGATCCTCGCCGGTGCCCGCGAGGCCCACCGCGACCCCGATCTGCCGGAGCGCGAGGTCGCCGGGCTCGCCGAGGCCCTGGTCGGCGCCGCCGAGTCGCTCGCCGCCTGGGCCAACGCCACCCCGGGCGTCACCGCCCGCCAGGCCGCGGCCACCCTGATGAACTTCGCCTGGGCCGGGCTGGGCGACCTCATGGCGGGACGGCTCTGGGCGCCCCCGGAGGAGCCGGCGGGCCCTCACGTCGGATAGACGTCCCCCGTCACGTGGATCCGGTCCTGCGGGCCGCGCAGTTCGAACCGGCCGTCCTGCGCGGCGTACGTCACCGTGCCGGGCAGCAGGACCGGTGCCCGGAACTCCGCGCGCAGATGGCAGTGCTGGGGGACGCCGTGCGCGGCGAGGCAGCGGGCCACGGTCCACATGCCGTGCGCGATGGCCCGGGGGAAGCCGAACACGCGGGCCGTGAGCGGGTGCAGATGGATCGGGTTGCGGTCCCCGGAGGCGGCCCCGTAGCGGCGCCCGACATCCGCGGCGAGCCGCCACTCGTCCACCGGCGGCAGCGGTGTGCGCGCCTCCGGCTCGCGGGGCACCGCGGTCGGCCGGTCCGTGCGGTGCCGGGCCAGGTACGTGCTCCCCGACTCCCAGACGACGGCACCGCCGCGGCGCACCTCGGTGACGACCGTGGCCTCCGTGCCGCGCCGGTGCGGGACCAACCCCTCGACGTGCACGGAGAGTTCGTAGCTGCCGCCGGGCGACATCCGCTCGTGCCGGGTGACGGTGATCGACGTGTGGACGAGGCCGAGCAGCGGCAGCGGGAAGTCCCGGTCGCTCATCAGCCGCATGGCCAGCGGGAATCCGAGCACCTGCGGATACGTCACCGGCAGCGCGTCCTCCCCGACGGGGAACCCGCAGACCCGCTCGTACGCCGCGAGCCGCGCGAGGTCGACGCGCAGGTCCGGCAGGACGAGCCGGGTGCGGCGGAACTCCGCGTCGGAACGGGGGCGTTTGAAGGGCGAGAGCAGAGCGCCGCGGGCCAGGAGCGGGGCGAGGGCGGGGGGCCCGGTGAGGACGAGGGCGTCGGGGCCGGTCATCACGCCCCCAGCAGGCTCTGGCCGCAGACGCGGACGACCTGGCCGTTGACCGCGCCCGAGGCCGGGTGGGCCAGCCAGGCGATGGTCTCGGCGACATCGACCGGGAGGCCGCCCTGGGCGAGGGAGTTCATCCGGCGGCCCGCCTCGCGGATGAACAGCGGGACGGCGGCCGTCATCTTCGTCTCGATGAAGCCGGGCGCGACCGCGTTGACCGTCACGCCGTGCTCTGCCAGCGCGCGCGGCGCGAGGGAGCGGACCAGGCCGGCGACGCCCGCCTTGCTCGCCCCGTAGTTGGTCTGACCGGCGTTGCCCGCGAGCCCCGCGATCGAGGCGGTGGCGACGATCCGGCCGCCACGCCGCAGCGTCCCGTCCTTGAGCAGGGCGTCGGTGGTGCGCAGCACGCTCGCCAGGTTCACTTCGAGGACGGAGATCCAGCGTTCGGACGGCATGTTCACCAGGCGCCGGTCGCGGGTGATGCCCGCGTTGTGGATCAGCAGGTCCAGGCCGTCGGGCAGGGCCTCGGCGATCCGCGCGCCCGCGTCGGCGGCCGTCATGTCGAGCAGCAGCGCGGTGCCGCCGAGCCGCTCGGCGACCCGCCGGGCGTCCTGCCCGGCCTGGGGCACGTCGAGGACGACGACCCGGGCACCGTCCCGCGCAAGGGTCTCGGCGACCGCCTCACCGATGCCCCGGGCCGCGCCGGTGACGAGGGCGGTGCGGCCGGCCAGGGGGCGGTCCCCGTCGGCCGGAGTCGTCTCCTGCGGGGCTCCCACCTCGATCACCTGCCCGGTGACGTAGGCCGACTTGGGCGACAGCAGGAAACGGAGCGTGGACTGCGCGGCGGCCGCGTCCGTGAGCCGGACCAGGTTCACCGTCCTGCCCCGGCCGATCTCCTTGCCGAGGGAGCGGGTGAACCCCTCCAGGGCCTGCTGGGCCGCGGCCTGGTGGTGGTCGGCCGGGTCGAGGGGTGCTCCGAGCACCACCACGCGCCCGCTCGGAGTGACCGACCGTACGGTGGGATGCAGGGCGGCATGCACCTCGGCCAGGGCCTCCACGTCCCGCACCCCGGTCGCGTCCAGGACGACGGCCGCCGCCCGACCGGAGCCGGCCGGGCCGATCCCGGTACGGGCCAGGACCGGTGCCAGGGCGAGGGCGGACCGGCCCGCGGTCAGGTGCAGCAGGCCGCCGTCCAGGGCGGGCCGCTCGGGGGACCAGCGGGTCAGCGCCGCCGGCTGGGGCAGGCCGAGCCGGCGGGTGAGGAAGCGGCCGGGCGCGGTACCGGTAAAGCGCAGATAGCGGTCGGCCATGGTGACTCCCAGCTCGGATGACTGCTCACACTTGCTTACTCTGGAGTAAGGTTACCGGAGGTAAGGCTACGTCACAGACGAGGAGCGGGTCGAGATGAGCCCCCAGAAGATGTCGGTGCGGCGCGTGGCGGTCGTCGGCGGAGCGCGCATCCCCTTCGCCCGCTCCGACGGCCCCTACGCCACCGCCTCCAACCAGCAGATGCTCACCGCCGCCCTCGACGGCCTGGTCGAGCGGTACGGACTCCAGGGGCCGGGCGCGGTCGGCGAGTTCGTCGCCGGGGCCGTGCTCAAACACGCCCGCGACTTCAACCTCGCCCGCGAGACCGTCCTCGGCTCCGGACTCCACCCGAGCACCCCCGCCTACGACATCCAGCAGGCCTGCGGCACCGGCCTCCAGGCCGTCATCGCCGCCGCCAACAAGATCGCCCTCGGCCAGACGGACTCCGCCGTCGCGGGCGGCGCCGACACCGCCAGCGACGCGCCCCTCGGCGTCAACGACTCCCTGCGCCGCATCCTCCTGGAGGTCCGCCGGGCCAAGTCGCCCGGCGCCCGCCTCAAGGCCCTGGCGAAGGTGCGCCCGGGCCACCTCGTCCCCGACATCCCGCGCAACGCCGAGCCGCGCACCGGCCTGTCCATGGGGGAACACGCCGCCGTCACCGCCCGCGCCCAGGGCATCCCCCGCGCGGCGCAGGACGAACTCGCCGCCACCAGTCACCAGCGGCTGGCGGCGGCGTACGAACGCGGCTTCTTCCAGGACCTGGTGGTCCCCTTCCGGGGCCTGGCCCGCGACCAGAACCTGCGCCCCGGCTCGACCGTGGAGAAACTCGCCTCCCTGAAACCGGTCTTCGGGCTCGGCCACCCCGACCCGACCATGACGGCCGGGAACTCCACCCCGCTGACGGACGGCGCGGCCACCGTCCTGCTGGCGAGCGAGGAGTGGGCCCGCGCACGCGGTCTGGAGCCGCTGGCGTACCTCACCGCCTACGAGACGGCCGCCGTCGACTTCGTGGGCGGCGACGTGGTCGGCGGCGAGGACGGACTGCTCATGGCACCCGCGTACGCCGTCCCGCGCATGCTGGAGCGGGCCGGCCTCGGCCTGGACGACTTCGACCTCGTCGAGATCCACGAGGCGTTCGCCTCCCAGGTGCTCGCGACGCTCGCCGCCTGGGAGAAGCGGGGCCTCGGCACGGTGGACCGCGCCCGGCTGAACGTCGCCGGCTCCTCCCTCGCGACCGGCCACCCCTTCGCCGCCACCGGGGCCCGGATCGTCGCCACCCTGGCCAAGCTCCTCGCCGCACGGGACGCCCCCGCCCGCGGCCTGATCTCCGTCTGCGCGGCGGGCGGGCAGGGGGTGACCGCGATCCTGGAGCGGGCCTGACCGCCACGGGCCGCAGAACCTGAAAGGCCCTCACGTAACCCCCGAGATTGCACAGGCCTGGCTCCGGACCATCCCCGAATTCGCACAAACCCGCCACGTGAGCGCCGTACGATCCCGTTCCTACCGTCAGTAACCCCTTTCAGGGGGTTCAGCCGGTTGAGCGCCTCGGCGTGCGAGGCACGTACGTCATGCAGCAAGCAGTCCTTCGCTGCACGCCCCAGGAGCCGCCCGTGTCCACTGCGTATCCCTCCTCCGCCTACGGCGACGCGTACGGAGGACCGGTCCTGGTCGAGCCCGAGGTGCGGCGGATGGACGGGGCGGTACGGGAGGCCTCCGTACCGCCGCTGGCCCCGCCGTGGACGCACGGGTCGCTCGCCGACCTGCCCTTCGACAACGCGACCGCGCATCCGGACGCCGTGGTGCTCAGCCGCAAGGACGCCGACGGGCGCTGGACCGACGTCACGGCGACGCAGTTCGCCGAACAGGTGAGGGCCGTGGCCAAGGGCCTGGTCGCCGAGGGCCTGATGCCGGGCGACCGGGTCGCCGTGATGGCCCGCACGATCTACGAGTGGACGGTCCTGGACTTCGCCGCCTGGGCGGCCGGACTCGTCACCGTCCCCGTCTACCCGACCTCCTCGGTCTTCCAGGCCCGCTGGATCCTCCAGGACTCCGGCGCCGTCGCCCTGGTCACCGAGACCGCCGCACAGGCCGCCGCGCTCGGCCCCGAGCGCGAACGCCTGCCCGACCTCAAGCACCTGTGGATCGTCGAGAAGGGCCACGTGGACCGGCTCGCGGAAGCCGGGGCGCACCTGCCCGACCAGGAGGTCGAGGTGCGGCGCGGCATGCTCGGCCCGGGCACCCTCGCCACCCTCGTCTACACCTCGGGCACCACCGGCCGCCCCAAGGGCTGCGCGCTCACCCACGGCAACTTCTTCGCCGAGGTCGACAACGCCATCGAGCTGCTCTACCCCGTCTTCCGGGCGAGGACCAGCGAAGAGGCCTCGGTCCTGCTGTTCCTGCCGATGTCCCACGTCTTCGGCCGCATGGTGGCCATCGCCTGCATCCGGGCCCGTGTCCGGCTGGGCCACGCCCCCAGCATCAAGGCCGACCGGCTGCTCCCGGACCTGGCCAGCTTCCGGCCGACCTGCCTGATCGCCATCCCGTACATGCTGGAGAAGGTCTTCAACTCGGCCCGGGCCAAGGCCGAGGCGGGCGGCCGGGTCTCCTCGTTCGACCGCGCGGCGGCGGTGGCACAGCGCTACGGAGAGGCCCTGGAGGCCCAGCAGACGGGCACCGGACCCGGCCCCTCCCGCGCCCTCAAGACCGCCCGGGCCTTCTACGACCCCCTGGTCTACCGCCGCATCCGCAACGCCATGGGCGGCAGGGTCCGCTACGCCATCTGCGGCGGCTCGCCGCTCGGCAGCCGCCTGGCCGCGTTCTTCGCCGGTGCCGGCATCGAGATCTTCGAGGGCTACGGCCTGACCGAGACGACCGGCGCGAGCACCGTCACCCCGCCCCTGAAACCCCGGCTGGGCACCGTCGGCTGGCCGCTGCCCGGCACCCGCGTCCGTATCGCCGCCGACGGCGAGATCCTCGTCGGCGGCGACCACGTGCTGCGCGGCTACTGGGACCCGCAGGCCGGCGGCGTCGTCCCCGCCGCCCCCGACGGCTGGCTCGCCACCGGCGACCTCGGCGAACTGGACGACGAGGGCTACCTGACGATCACCGGCCGCAAGAAGGAGATGCTCATCACCGCGGGCGGCAAGTCCGTCGCCCCGGCCCCGCTGGAGAACTGGCTGCGCTCCCACCCGCTGATCTCCCAGTGCCTCGTCCTGGGCGACGGCCGCCCCTTCGTCTCGGCGCTGATCACCCTCGACCCGGACGGCATCACCCACTGGCGCCAGATGAACGGCAAACACCCCGTCCCCGCCACGCTCCTGGTCGACGACGAGGAACTGCGCGCGGTCCTCCAGCGCGCCGTCGACGAGGCCAACAAGTTGGTCTCCCGCCCGGAGTCCATCCGCCGCTTCGTCATCCTCCCCGAGGACTTCACCGAGGAGGCGGGCCATCTGACCCCGTCGATGAAGCTCCGCCGGGAGGCCGTGCTGCGCGCGTTCGCGACGGAAGTAGAAGGCCTGTACACGCGGTGAGGCACCTTTGCGATCTCTTCACACGTGCTTATTGACGACGCACGGCGTCTGCCCGTTGGCTTTCGACCACCTCGTCACGATGCTCCCCCCATCGGAAGGCACCACCAGTGATAGCGCGCAACACCCGTCAGGCCGCCGTGCGGCACGTCTCCATGGCCCTGGCGGTCTCCGTATCGGCCCTGTCCCTCGCCGCCTGCGGCGACGGCGGTAGTGACGACACCGCCCCGAAGAAGGGCAACGACATCACGGTGGGCCTGCTGCTGCCCGACCGGGACACGGCACGCTTCGAGAAGTTCGACTACCCGCTGATCAAGCAGGAGGTCGCGTCCCTCACGGAGAACAAGGGCAAGGTCCGCTACGCCAACGCCGAGGCCAGCGTCACCAGACAGAGCAGCCAGTTCCAGAAGATGATCGCCGACAAGGTGGACGTCATCCTCGTCGACGCCCTGAACTCCAAGACCATCGCCACGGACGTGCAGAAGGCCAAGGACGCCGGCATCCCGGTCATCGCCTACGACCGGCTCGCCGAGGGCCCGATCGACGCCTACGTCTCCCACGACAACGAGCTCGTCGGCCAGGTCCAGGGCCGCGCCATCATCGGGGAACTCGGCGACAAGGCCCAGAAGAGCAAGGTCGTCATGATGAACGGCGATCCCGGCGACCCGAACACCGCCCGGTTCAAGGACGGCGCGCTCAGCGAGCTCCGGGGCCAGGTGAACATCGTCAAGGAGTACGACACCAAGGAGTGGAAGCCCGCGATCGCCAAGGAGCACATGAAGGAGGCGATCCGGGCCGTCGGACTGAACGACATCGCCGCCGTCTACTCGGCCAACGACGGCATGGCGGGCGCCGTCATCGAGGCACTTCAGGAGGCCGGAGCCACGAAGATGCCGCCGGTGACCGGGCAGGACGCCAACCTCGACGCGGTGCAGCGGGTCGTCTCCGGCGAGCAGTACATGACCGTGTACAAGTCCTTCCTGCTGGAGGCGACCAACGCCGCCAAGATCGCGGTGGCCAAGGTCCAGGGCCGCTCCATCGAGTTCGCCGCGCTGACCCGGGAGACGGTCGACAGCCCCACACAGAAGAACATCCCGGCGATGCTGGTGCCGGTGGTCGCCCTCACCAAGGACAACATCAAGGAGACGGTGATCACGGACGGCGTGTACACCGTGAAGGACATCTGCACCTCCAAGTACCGGGCGGACTGCGCGGCCATCGGGCTCGACTAGCGGGCGCGCCCGGGGTGGGCCGCGGGGGCGTCGGGGCCGGGAGGGCCGCGCAGGTTTCGGACCCGGGTCGCGGGGTGGGTGCCGCACGGGTCTTGACTTCGCAAGGCCCCCGCGCGACATTCCCCACCCCTTACGCGTTCTCGTCGGGCTGGAGCGGCCATGACCACACGCACGGACACCGCAGGAACCGCCGAAGGCCCGTCCCGAAGACGACTGCTGGCCGGGGCCGCCGGTGCCGGTCTCGCGGTCGCCACGGGCGTTCAACAGGGCGCCCGGGCAGCCGACTTACCCCCGCTCGGCACGTACGACGTCGTCGTCATCGGCTCCGGCGCCGCCGGCATGACCGCGGCGCTGACCGCCGCGCGCCAGGGCCTGAGCTGTGTGGTCGTGGAGAAGGCGCCGACCTTCGGCGGTTCGGCCGCCCGCTCCGGCGCCGGGATCTGGGTCCCCAACAACTCCGTGATCCTCGCGGCCGGCGTCCCGGACACCCCCGCGAAGGCCGCCGCCTACCTCGCCGCCGTCGTCGGCCCGGAGGTTCCCGCCGACCGGCAGCGTGCCTTCCTCGCCCACGGCCCGGCCACGATCTCCTTCGTCATGGCGAACAGCCCGCTGAGGTTCCGCTGGATGGAGGGCTACAGCGACTACTACCCCGAGCTGCCCGGCGGTCTGCCGAACGGCCGCTCCATCGAACCGGACCAGTTCGACGGCAACCTCCTGGGCAGCGAGCTGGCGCACCTCAACCCGCCGTACATGGACGTCCCCGCCGGCATGGTCGTCTTCAGCGCCGACTACAAGTGGGTCGCCCTGGCCGCCGTGAACGCCCGGGGCGCGGCCGTCGCCGCCCAGTGCCTCGCCCGCGGCGCGAAGGCGGCGACCCTCGGCCAGAAGCCCCTGACGATGGGCCAGGCGCTGGCCGCGGGCCTGCGCGCGGGCCTGCGCGCGGCCGGGGTCCCCGTCTGGCTGAACACACCCCTGACGGACCTGCACGTCGAGAACGGCACGGTCACGGGAGCCGTCGTCACCCGCGACGGCGCTCCCGGCCTGGTCCGCGCCCGCAGGGGCGTGATCGTCGGCTCGGGCGGATTCGAGCACAACGCCGCGATGCGGGAACGCTTCCAGCGGCAGCCCATCGGCACGGAGTGGACGGTCGGGGCGAAGGAGAACACCGGCGACGGCATCCGGGCGGGGGAGCGGCTGGGCGCGGCGCTCGACCTGATGGAGGACGCGTGGTGGGGCCCGGCGATCCCGGTCCCCGGCCAGCCGTACTTCTGCCTCGCCGAACGGACCCTGCCCGGCGGGCTGCTGGTCAACGGCTCGGGCCGGCGCTTCGTCAACGAGGCCGCGCCCTACAGCGACGTCGTGCACACCATGTACGACGAGCACGAGGCGATCCCGTGCTGGCTGATCACCGACCAGAACTACCGCAACCGGTACCTGTTCAAGGACGTCCTGCCGACGCTGCCCTTCCCCGACTCCTGGTACGACTCCGGGGCGGCGCACAAGGAGTGGACCCTGGACGCGCTGGCGGCCTCCATCGGCGTCCCCGCGGCGGCCCTGCGCACCAGCGTGAACCGCTTCAACGCCCAGGCACGGCAGGGCGAGGACCCCGACTTCCACCGGGGCGACAGCGCCTACGACCACTACTACACAGACCCGTCCGTCCTCCCCAACTCCTGCCTGGCGCCCCTCTGGCTCCCCCCGTACCACGCCTTCCGCATCGTCCCCGGCGACCTCGGCACCAAGGGCGGCCTCCGCACGGACGCCCGGGCCCGGGTACTGCGCGAGGACGGCTCGGTCATCCCCGGCCTCTACGCGGCGGGAAACGCCAGCGCGGCGGTGATGGGCCACAGCTACGCGGGCGCGGGCTCGACGATCGGCCCGGCGATGACGTTCGGGTACATCGCGGCGCGGGACATCGCGGGGGTGCTGTAGCGGGCCGGGGCCCGGCCCGGGGCGGCCGGTGGGGGGGACCGGTGGCGCCCGGTGGGGGCCGGCCGAGCGTGAGCCGGTCGCGGTGCGCCTGGGGGGCAGCCGCGACCGGCCGCGGGGCCACCCGGGGTGTCGCGCGTGGGGCTGCGGCGATGCCCCGGGCGGTTCAGTCCTCCGGCTTGCGGGCGACGACGCAGGCCTGGGCGACCGGCTCACCCCGTGCCTCGTCGGGCTCTCGTACGGTCGTGGCGCGGACGGTGAAGCCGACGTCGCCCAGCAGGGCGGCGATGCGCTCCGGCCGGCCCCGGCGGAAGGTCAGGGACACATCGTGTCCGAAGGCCTCCTCGTAGCGGCGGGGCTCGTCGCCGCACTGGAACCCCAGGAGCAGATGCCCGCCGGGCCGTAGCACGCGGTGGAAACCGGCCAGGAGCGCGGGCAGGTGCTCCTCGGGGGTGTGGATGATCGAGTACCAGGACACGACACCGTCGAGCGAGGAGTCCGGCAGGTCGAGTTCCAGCATGGAGCCCCGCACGAACCGCAGGCCCGGGTTCTCGCGGCGGGCTATCGCGAGCATCGACTCCGACAGGTCCAGCCCGAACACCGACAGCCCCTGGGACGCCAGGTACGCCGTCACCCGGCCGGGCCCGCACCCCAGGTCGGCGACCTCGCCGCCCTCGCCCACGAGCCCCGCGAAACCGTGGAGCACGCCCCGGTCCAGGGGCGTCCCGGGACGCAGATCACCGAAGGCAGTGGCGTACTCCTCGGCCACGGCGTCGTAGAACACGCGGGTCTCGGTCACGAAGTCGGGGGTGTCGGTCATGGCCGTAGACCTTAGGGGTGTCCGCCACGTCCCGCCTGCCCCACGACCTGGCGCGGCGCTGTCTCAGGGGCGGCCCCGCCGGGCGCCGATGCCCACACCCGCGCCGATCGCCGTGCCGAAACCGAGGCCCAGGGCCAGGCCCAGGGCGAGGTCGTCGAAGACGGTCATGCCGAGCACGATCCCTATGGCCGTGCCGAGGGACAGGCCGACCGACAGGCCTGTTGCCATGGCCTTGTCGGCGGGCGTGCCGCCGGCCTCCCCGCTGTTCTCCTGATCTTTCCGCATCCGCCCATCGTCCCACGGCCGGAATTCGCCGGGAATTCACCGGCCGACCCGGGCCCGGAAAGGGCAGGAGCCCCGTCGCCTTACGGCGCGGGGCTCCTTGGGTACTACAAATCAGACCGGCGTGACGTTCTCAGCCTGCGGGCCCTTCGGACCCTGCGTGACGTCGAAAGACACCTGCTGGTTCTCCTCGAGGGACCGGAATCCGGTCGCGTTGATCGCGGAGTAGTGGACGAAGACGTCGGGGCCGCCGCCCTCCTGGGCGATGAAACCAAAGCCCTTTTCGGCGTTGAACCACTTAACGGTTCCGGTAGCCATAAGCCCTCCTTGGGCCCAAAAGGGTTGCCCTGCTCCAGAACCAGCAAGTGTGAAGATGAATTCCGCACAAGTGCATATGTCTGTGAATGACGAGAGCCCGCGGTCACATGCTCCGCAGGCTCTGTACTGCAAGGGAAACCAAACTGCAACTTGCGACGAGCCTAGCACGCAGCCCCCGGAATGCAATAGGGGTCAAGATCACGTCACCCGAATGTTTGAACAACCCCCGGCCGACTGGCGGAGGGGGGGCGCCCACAAGAGGCCACACCCCGGTGGCGGGGTCGCGCGCCGGTCCGTACGCCGTGAGGGCTAGCCTCACGATGTGGACAATCCTCGCACCCGGCCGCGCGTCGGCCACATCCAGTTCCTGAACTGCCTGCCCCTGTACTGGGGGCTCGCGAGAACAGGCACGCTCCTCGACTTCGAGCTCTCCAAGGACACCCCGGAGAAGCTCAGCGAGAAGCTGGTGCAGGGCGATCTCGACATCGGTCCGATCACCCTCGTCGAGTTCCTCCGGCACGCCGACGACCTGGTCGCCTTCCCCGACATCGCCGTCGGCTGCGACGGCCCGGTCATGTCGTGCGTGATCGTCTCGCAGGTCCCCCTGGACCGGCTGGACGGCGCCCGCGTCGCCCTCGGGTCGACCTCCCGCACCTCCGTGCGCCTCGCCCAGCTGCTCCTCGCCGAGCGCTACGGGGTCCAGCCGGACTACTACACCTGCCCGCCCGACCTCAGCCTGATGATGCAGGAGGCCGACGCCGCCGTCCTCATCGGCGACGCGGCGCTGCGCGCGAACATGCTCGACGGGCCGCGCTTCGGCCTGGCCGTGCACGACCTGGGCGCGCTGTGGAAGGAGTGGACGGGCCTGCCGTTCGTCTTCGCGGTCTGGGCGGCCCGCCGCGACTACCTGGAGCGCGAGCCGGTGATCACCCGCCGGGTGCACGAGGCCTTCCTGGACTCCCGCAACCTCTCCCTGGAGGAGGTCGGCAAGGTCGCCGAGCAGGCCGCCCGCTGGGAGGCCTTCGACGAGGAGACCCTCGCCCGCTACTTCACGACCCTCGACTTCCGCTTCGGGGACCCGCAGCTCGCGGCGGTCGCGGAGTTCGCCCGGCGGGTCGGCCCGACGACCGGCTTCCCGGCGGACGTGAAGGTGGACCTGCTCCAGCCGTGAGCCGGGCGGTGCTCCCGCACTACCCTGCTGGGAGTGCAGGCGCATCGGGACCGGAGCCGTCCCCGCCTGCCCACGGGGGAGGGGTGACGCCCATGCGGCCGCTCGACGTCGACGAACCCACCGTCGTGGGGCCCTACCGGCTGCTCGGCCGGCTGGGCTCCGGCGGCATGGGCCGGGTCTACCTGGGCCGCAGCGCCGGTGGCCGTACGGTCGCCGTGAAGATCGTGCATCCGCACTTCGCCCTGGACGAGGAGTTCCGGGCGCTCCCCCAAGCTTTCGGCTTCGCTCGAGCAGGGGGGACCCCCATCGGCGTGAGGTCGAGGCCGCACGCCGGGTGGGCGGCGCCTGGACGGCGCCGGTCCTGGACGCGGACCCGGGGGCGCGGTTGCCGTGGGTGGCCACCGCGTACGCCGCCGGCCCTTCCCTGTCGGCCGCGGTCGCCGACGGCGGGCCCCTGCCGGCCCACACCGTACGGGCCCTGGGCGCGGGACTCGCCGAGGCGCTGGCGGCGGTGCACGAGCTGGGGCTGGTGCACCGGGACGTGAAACCGTCGAACGTCCTGCTGACCCTGGACGGCCCGCTGCTGATCGACTTCGGCATCGCCCGTGCCACGGACGGCACGGCGTCCCTCACCTCCACCGGCGTGTCCATCGGCTCGCCCGGCTACATGTCGCCCGAGCAGATCCTGGGCAAGGGTGTCACGGGCGCCGCCGACGTCTTCTCGCTGGGCGCGGTACTCGCGTACGCGGCGACTGGCCGGCCGCCCTTCCCCGGGGACTCCTCCGCCGCCCTGCTCTACAAGGTCGTCCACGAGGAGCCGGAACTCGGGCTGCTGGACGGGGAGTTGCGGGGCCTGACGGCGCAGTGCCTGGCGAAGGACCCGGACACCCGGCCCGCCCCCTCGGCACTGGCCCGCAGACTGGCCCCCGAGGGCGCGACCCGGCTCGTGTCGGGCGGCTGGCTGCCGGGGGCCCTGGTGGAGCAGGTGAGCCGGAGTGCCGTGCAGCTGCTGAACCTGGAGGTGACGGGAGCCGGGGACGACCCGTCGGGGCCGGTCGGGTTCAGCAGCCCGTCGGTGGGGGAGGTGCCGGCAGGAGCCGGGGGCGAGGGGTCGGGGGCGTTCGGCCCACCGCCGGTGATGCCGTCGCCGGTATCGGGGGCGCGAGCACTCACCGCCGTACCCGCACCCCGGGACGGCGACCACGCGCACGGCGATCACGCGCACGGCGATCACGCGCACGGCGATCACGCGCACGGGGACCCCGCACAGGACACGGCCCCGCCCTCCGGCCGCCGCCCCGGCAAGGTCACCGTCTCCGTCGCGGCGACGTCCACGCCGGAGGGCGAGGGCGGCGGGCGGGTGCGCAGGCTCAGCTGCTCCGTGGCACTGGCGGTCGCGGGGGCGGTGGCGGCCGTGACGATCGGGTCGGTGTTCGTGTTCGACCTGCTGCCGGAGCGCGGCGGCCAGGACGACGCGGACTCGTCCACCGGCTCCGACTCGCCCCCGGCGGCGACCGCGAGCTCCGCTCCCGCCACCGATGCGGTACCCGCCGCGTACGTCGGCACCTGGGAGGGCCAGGGCGTCGCCCTGGACGGCAGACTGCCCCTCGGCACGTTCTCCATCACGGTCGAACAGACCGCGGTCGGCAAGGAGTTGGGCAAACTCCGCCAGACCGACCCGCTCGGCGGTGTCTGTGTCGACGTACTCACCCTGAAGCAGGTGACGAAGTCGGAGCTCGTCGCGACGTCGGTCGGCGCGAAGACCAACCACAGCGGCTGCAACCCGGCGAAGACGACAGTCCACCTCAAGCCGGTGGGCGACGACCTCCAGTACCGCTCGGAGAGCACGGAGTCGGGCCGGCCACAGGCCCGGATGTCGAAGGTTCGGCCGGGGCCGGCCGACGGCTGACCTTGACGAGCACGGTGATCAGCAGCGCCGCCGCCGCGAGGGTGGCGGCCAAACCGACGGCCCACAACCACGGATAGTGCACGTGCACCCAGCAGGGCCCGCCCTGGCTGTAGCAGTCGGCATCCCAGTCGCGCCGCCGCTTGGGGCGTACGGTCGTGCTGATCACCCCGGCGACCAGGTAACCCGCGGCCAGCCCCGGCAGGGACGCGGCCGCCCAGGCCAGCGAACGCGGCGTGCTCTTCTTCCAGTTCATCCGGTACAGCGGCGCCACCCAGGCGAGGAAGACCAACGGCACCAGGGCGCCGACGGTGCCGGCGAAGGCGTACGCACCGCCGGGCCAGGCCGGAGCGAAGTCACCCCAGAGCTCATGACCCCAGTACATGTCGAACAGGACCAGCGGCATGAGCAGGGCGACGAAGCCGGGGAGAATCAGGCAGCCCCAAGCACAGCCGTAGTCACCCTTCTTGGCCCCTTCGGCGTTCGGCCGTCCCGGCCGGTGCTCGTACCGCAGGGCGGCTCCCGCCGCCTTCCTCCGCTTCGGCCTCGCCGAGCCCCCGCTCACCGTCTCACCCCGGGACGACCACCGTGCGCAGCTCCCCGTCGCCGAGGTGGAGCATGCCCTTGCCGGGGGCCACCTGGCCGCCGACCAAGCCGCGGTTGAGGCGGACGCCGATGAGGTCGCCGCTGGAGGTCTCCTGGGGGGAGAGCAGGATGCCGCGGCGGGCCTTCTTCGCGTCGACCTGCCAGCCCGAGAAGCCGCTGCACACGTCCTCCTCGTCACCGGCGATGACGAGCGCGAGCCCCCGCTCGGCGCCGCGCGAGACCAGCTTCTTCATCTGGCTCTCGGCGTCGCAGTCCTCCAGGATCTCGCCATCGTCGATCAGGACCGCGATCGGCTCCTCCAGGGACGCCTGGTCGATGAGCTCCTCGAACTCGTCCTCGTCGATGTCGTCACCGGTGAAGACCTTCAGCACGCCGTCCGTGCCGTCGAGCCCGCGGAGCGGGGACTGGCGCGGGGCCGCGATGACCAGGCGGGTGCCCTGGGACAGGAAGGAGTGGGCGAAGTTCAGCAGGACCGTCGAGCGACCCGACTTGGCCGGGCCCGCGATGACGAACGCCGGTACGCCCTCCGCCAGATCGGGGCCGAAGCCGACGATCTCGTCGCCGCCGATGCCCACCAGACCGAACAGGCGCGAGCGGGACGCGTCCGGGTCGCGCAGCTCCCACGCCTCCGGGAAGGAGATGCGGCTGGGCAGGCTGTCCACACGGAACGGCCGGCGCGCGCGGGGGACGGCGGCGTCGCGGGCCGCGGCCGCCTCGCCGATCGCCGCGAGCGCCGCGGCCTGACCCTGACCGGTCGTGTCCTGCGCGAGCAGCGCGAACTGCGTCTCCGTACCGAACTCGTTGCGGAACGCGCGCCCCGGCGGAATCTCCTCCGGCACCTTCCGCGCCGGGATGCCCAGCGCCGAGAAGTCGCTGCGGTCGGCGAGCCGCAGACCGTACTTGTCCTCGGTGAGCGTCGCGATCCGGCCCACCAGGAGGGTGCGGTCACCCGTGAGGACCAGGTGGATCCCGACGCTCGCGCCCTCGCGCATCATCGTCTGCAACTCGTCGGTCAGCGAACCGTGGTCGACCTCACCGAGCGTGGGCACCCAGCCCTCCCAGCGGTCCAGCAGCACCACGATGTGCGGCAGCCGCTCGTCCTCGGCGACCGACGCCCGCTGCTCGCCGATGTCCGCGAAGCCCTTGTCCGCGAGCACGTCCTGGCGGCGGCTCATCTCGCCCTTGAGCCGGTTGACCAGCCGCACGACCCGCTCGGTCTGGTTACGGCTCACGACCGCGCCGCAGTGCGGCAGCCGCGTCAGCGCGTTGAGCGCGCCGTTGCCGCAGTCGATGCCGTAGAGGTGCACGTCGGCGATGGAATGCGTACGGGCGATGGAACCGGCGAGGGTGCGCAGCACCTGGGAGCGGCCGCTGCGCGGGGCGCCGCCGATCATCAGGTGGCCGAACGAGGAGAAGTCCACGGCGACCGGGCGGCGCGACTGGCTCGCGGGCAGGTCCTCGACGCCGTACGGCGCCGGCGGCAGCTTGCCCGGGCCGCCGGCGAACACCGGCAGCTCGATCTCGTCCAGCAGCAGCGTCTCGTCCAGGGCGGGCAGCCACGGGCTGTGCTGCGGCGGGATGCCGAGGGAGCTGTTGGCGTCGCGGATGGTGTCGACGAGGACCTTCAGGTCGGTGATCTCCTCGTCCTCACGGGACTCGGCCTTCGGCTTGACCAGCGCCGCCCGGCCCAGATCCTCCCAGGTCAGCGGGCCCACCCACGGCATCAGCACGGCAGGGTCGGCGGCGCCCGGCCGACGGCCACCGACACGGCCGGACTGGAACGGCACCAGGGAGGCGTGCCCGAGCCGGGCGTACGCGCGACCCGGGGTGTTCTTGGAGATGTGCCCCGCCTCGGGCGAGTCGATGACGTCCGACGACTCGCCGCCGTCCGTCACCCGCAGCGCGATACGGAGGTTGGTGTTGGCGCGGATCTCGGGCGACACGACACCGGACGGCCGCTGCGTCGCCAGCAGCAGGTGGATGCCGAGGGAACGACCGCGCTGGGCGATGTTCACGAGACCCGTGACGAAGTCGGGCAGGTCACGCACCATGGAGGCGAACTCGTCGATGACGATGAGCAGTCGGGGCACCGGCTGGTGCGAGGGGTCCCGGCGCACCAGGTCCTGGTAGTCCTCGATGTCCTTGGCGTCGGCGGCGGCCAGGATGTGCTCGCGCCGGTGCAGCTCCGCACCGAGCGACTCCAGCGCGCGCTCCACCAGGTGGGCGTCGAGGTCGGTCACCATGCCGACCGTGTGCGGCAGGTGCACACAGTCCTTGAACGCCGCGCCACCCTTGTAGTCGACCAGCACGAACGTCATGTTCTCGGGCGTGTTCGCCACCGCGAGGGCCGCCACGATGGTCTGGAGCAGCTCCGACTTACCCGAACCGGTCGTACCGGCGATCAGACCGTGCGGCCCGTCCTTGCGGATGTCGATGCCGAACGGCCCGTCGTACGACTCACCGATGACGGCCAGCGTCGACTGCCCGCCCATCCGCCAGCGGGCGACGATCGCGTCACTGGTCGGCGGTTCCAACTGGAGCACGTCCAGCAGCCGGCTCGAACCCGGCAGCGCCGAGTCCTCGGTCTCGCCGCTGATGTCCCGCAGCGGCGACAGCGACCTGGCCAGCCGCAGACACCAGGCGGCGGAGACGAAGTCGGGCCGTACGTCCTTCAGGCGTTCCGCCCCTGCCTCCTCGACGCGCAGCCTCAACTGCTCGGTTCGGTGTGTCTGTTCGGGCTGCTGGGCATTGCTGTGCCAGGCCTGGAAGGACGGAAACCCGCCGACCGCCTGCTGGGACTGCTGTTGCTCCTGCTGGGCGGCCGGCTGGTACTCCTCGGCCTTGGGTTCGGCCACGACGTACGCCTGGCACTCACCGGGCAGGAACCGCTCCTCGGCGTCCAGGCATAGGGCGAACATCGACACGGACGGCCCCTCGCGCAGCAGCCGCACGACGCCGGGCAGGGACCTGAGACGCCGCGACCCGTCCCACACCACGACGATGTCGGGGTCGCCGAAGCTCGAATTGCCCTGGGACTTGTTCTCCTCGGCGGCCTTCTTGCGCGCGTCGAGGATCTGCGTCAGTTCGCCGATGCGGGCGCCGACGGTCTCGGCGTCGGTCCCGATGAGCGCGTTGACGTCCTGCCCGCCGGACGGCCGCGCGTGCGGCAGCCAGCGCACCCAGTCCCAGGACTCCTGCGCGGCGTTGTCGCTCAGCACGTAGAACTGCACGTCCATCGGGCTGTGCAGGGCCGCGCTCTGCGCGACCGCCCAGCGTCCCAGGGAGCGGGCGGAGTCCCCGGGCCCGGCCATGCCGACGACGCCGAGGGTGCGCAGGTGCAGCGCGACCGGCGCGTCCTCGATCTTCCAGGTCACCTGACGGCGGTGGTCGTCCTGCTCGGGGTCGTCGAGCACCACCTCGGAGGGCAACTGCCCGGTCCCGAAACGGATCAGGAGGTGGTCGCGGTCGGTCCGCCGCCGCTCCCACAGACGGGTACGCGGCCCGGTCCCGAGGGCGAGCACGGTCGCCGGGTCGGGGATGGCCTGCCGCCGGTCGTTCCGCTCGGCGACGAGCGCGTCTTGGGCGTCCTTCTCGATCCGCTCCTTCTGCTCCTCGTACTCCTTGACCTGCTTGGCGTGCGACTTACGCCCGTGCTTCTTGTCGTTGTAGTAGTTGGCGAAGAGCAGGATCGGACTCAGGGCCGCCATGATCAGGTAGTACCAGCGCTGGAAGATCATCACCGATACGACGGCGCCGACGAGCGGCGTCAGCGCCATCAGCCAGGGCAGCGGTCTGGCCTCGTACTCACGCGGCGACGAGGGCAGCCGGAAGTTGGTCTGCCGCTCGGGCGGACGCAGCCGCGGGGGCCGGTTGTAGTCGAGGCCCACGCCGTCGTCGGACCACTTGAGGGCGGCGTTCGGGGGCGTGTAACGGATCAGTTCGAGAAGGGTGTTGCCGACGCCGATCTGAGCGCCGAGGGGCCATTCGACGGGGCCGTCCTTCTTCTCTTGCTTCTCCGGGCTCTTCTTCCTGCCGCGCTTCTTGCCGCTGGGCTCGTCCTTCTCCTTGTCCTTGTCCTCGCCCTCCGTCAGGGAGGCGCCGTCGAGGGTGACGTGTTCCTCGTCCATGTGCACGGCAACCTTGCAGGTGCCGTCGGTGGCGACGGAGAGGGTGAGGGCCCGGGCGTCGACCTCGGGATCGTCGATCCGCACGTACGACGCCGCCCCGCTGCCGATGTCGTACCGCCCCACGCCGAGCCGGTGCACGAACCCGGCGGCGGGCCCGCCGACGACCCGCAGCTCGACGAGGCCGGTGGGCTCACCCGGCAGACACCCGGACGGATCCTGAAGACTGACGACGGCACCTTCGCGCAGGGGCGACCCCACGACAGTGGCGCCGGGATCGACGGCGTACCCGTCCACGTACACGAGGGGCGCGTTGTTGGCCGGCGCGTGCCGGTGCTGCCCGAGCGGGATGACCTGCGCCCCGCTGTGCCCCACCTGCTTGGCCAGCTCCTGCGCGATGTCCCCCACGGTGGACTCAGGATCGGCATCGAGCACGACGTCGGCGGTGCCACCGCCGTACGGGTCGACGACGGTCAGAGTCAGGCGCACGACTTGTCCTCCCCGTGCCACTGGGCCGGTGTGGCCGCTGTGGTGTCTGTCGCTGGTTGCCGCTGTGCTGATCGCTTGCTGTTCTGCTCGCTTCGCTCACGCGGTCCCAGTGGTACAGGGACGATATCCGCTCGGAGTGACGGCGGGGCAAGGGGAGGCGCCATGACGTTCCCGATGGCAACGTCGTACACGGTTTCATTTCCGGTCGTTCACAAGGCGGGTATGGGCACCGGAGGCCACACCCGTAAGCTGCTGACGCAAGAGCGGACGATCACACCGGTTGCCGGCTGTGACTGCAACTCGGCTTCCATGCCGGTGAGTCCGCAAACAGGGAAGCCACGGGGGTTGGCCCTGCGGCGTTGCGAGAGGGAGCGGCTTCATGGCCAAGGACCTTGATGTCACATATCAGGACATGCGGGATGCAGCCAAGCATGTCGTGAAGGAGAAGGAAAAGCTCCAGGAGAAGCTCGAGGGCCTGAAGAAGTACATCAACAACCTTGTCCAGGGCGGCTACGTCACCAAGAGCTCGTCGAAGGCGTTCGACGAGAACTTCGACGAGTTCGTGCGCGGCATGAAGGACACGCTGGACGGTCTGGACGGCATGGGTGACTACCTGACCATGGCCGCGGACAAGTTCGAGCAGATCGATGACGAGCTGGCCAAGCAGGCTCGGAGCAAGTAGGGCCGAGGGCCGGCCGGGTGCCGTCAGCCGACGCTGCCGGCACCCGGCTCCCGGGCGGCGCCGGCCGTCAGTCGGGAAGAGGCTGTCGCAGCAGGTACATGTGCAGGTCGCTGCGGAGCTCCTCCGTCTCGACGCGCAGCCAGGACCCGTCGCGGAAGCGTATGAGCAGCATCCTCGTCTCGAACTCGCCGGAGAACGGGTCGACGAGGGTTGCCTCTGAGGCGGGAATGCGGGCGACGACCTCCATGTGTTTCTCCCGCCCCACGCTGACGCGCTGCGGCGGAGCCGCCAGGACGATCTCGTCCTGAGTCGCCAGGAGCAAGCGCTGGTGGTGGGTGGAGTGGCTGTACCAACGCAGCAGGAACTGCCCGGCGTTGCCGTGCCAGTTTCCGTCGAAGACCTTGTCGAGGCCTTGTTGGTCGATGGTGGCGTCCCGGCGGCGCTTCTCGTCCGCCTCCTTGGCCCGCAGCCGCTTCTTTTCGTCGTTCGCGTCAAGGGATCGCATGACCGCTTGCTCAATTTTGGCCAGTAGCTCGAAGAACATGATGACGGGGATGAAAGGCGCCCCGAGCGCCGCACCGGCCATGCCCAGCGGACGCATCCTGGCGGGGCGCAGCCGAGGGCTGCCCGCAGCCCGGAGCACATCCGGCGGCGGAGCGGGGATCTTGTCGATCGTGCACCACTCGCCTGCCTCGGCGTCGATGCCAAGGCGGTCCGCCACCACGCGTTGCTTGCCCCTGCGTGTCACGTGAAGACTCTCCTTGCCAGCGGAAAACGGGATCGGTATGTCGCGAGCGTATCTCGTACGAGGTGCCATGAGGAGTGAGAGAGTCCGGCGATCGTGCCGACCTTCGTGAACTCATCAAGAACAGACATCAGCTCGTAGAGAGGTATCACTCATGGGGGATCACATAAAGGCGGATCTTGCCGCCATCAAGCAGTGTTCACGCGATCTGACCAAAATTCACGGCGAGTTCGAACGGCATGGCAACCCTGCGGACGACTACGGGCCGGCTGTAGGCCATGGTGGCCTCAAAGATGCTTTCTCGGAATTCGGGGACACCTGGAAGAAGACCCGGAAAAAGCTGATGAAGGAACTGGAGCAACTGGCCGAGTTCACCCGCACCGCCGCCAAGGCGTACGACGAGGTCGACCAGAAGTTGGCGCAGGCCATCCGAGATGCCAAGGCGCAGAGCAAGGGGAAGAAGTGAGCAGGACGGACGCCGACTGGCCGCCTCTGTGGCATGACGACCCGACGCCGGGCGACCCGGAGGAAGTCGCCGAACTGGGGCGTAAGTTGCGCAAGATGGCCGACATGATCGATGAACAGTCCCGGGTCATCAAGGCGCTCGCTTCGGTGGAGGGCTGGGACAGCGAGGCCGGAAAGGGTTTCCACGAGATCGCCGGTGGTACCGCGGACAAGCTGAAGAAGTCCTTCGAGCGCTACGACGAAGCGGCCAAAGCGGTCGGGGAGGACGTGCGCGAAGGAGGCTCGGACGAGTTCGCCAGTGAAATGCGCCGCGCGCAGCGGAAGGCGGACAAGGCACTCGCCGATTACCGTGAGGCCAAGGCTGACCACGACCTGGCTGACGACGAGGTGAAGAAGTTCACCGAGAAGTACCCGACGGCAAACATCCCCGCCGCGGAGAAGGAAGAGTACGAGCGCTGGGTCAAAAAGCGCGACGAGGCCTTGCATGCCATCGGCGCGGCCCGTAAGGCGGTGAAGGACGCCAGGGACATCTACGACGACGCGGGGGACAAGGCAGCTCGTCATATCAGGAACGTCGTGCATCATGATGCGGTCCGGGACCCGGGAGGCTTCATGAACTTCCTCGCGGACTGGGCGGATATGCTGGCGAACATCTCCGCTGTCCTTTCCGTACTTGCGGTGATCTGCGCCTTCGTCCCACCGCTTCAGTTCCTGGTTCCTATATTTGCGACCCTTGCTGTGGTGACCAGTGCGGCAGCGCTCGCCGGCCACGCCTATGACATGACCGCGCGCGGGGGGAAGGTCGACTGGATGAAGCTGGGGGCCGATGCGCTGGGAGTGTTGCCAGGGTTGGGGGCGCTGAAGGGACTCCGGGCCCTCAAGGGCCTCAAGGGGCTTTCGAAGGTGAAGGCATTCGGGAAGCTGAGGATGTATACGACGGCGCTCGACGGTGTCGGCCACAACTTCCTGAACGGCGTCGCCGTCAAGGTGGTGAACAAGGTGCTCGGGAGGACAGCGCGCGCAGATCTGATCGACGGCAAGAAGATCACCGGCGTCATCAAGGGGGCAGGCCTGGCGAGCGCATTGCACAGGATGTTCAGTGGTGAAAACGGTGAGAAGACCGGCTACCAGGAGCCGCCCAACACCGCCACGCCCTCACCCACGCCGTCTCCGTCACCTCGTCCAGCTCCGAGCGTCTCACCCACTGCGTTCAACGCGGCCTTGGCTGCCTAGAACCCGGCAAACCATTCAAGGAGCGCAGACGCCATGAGCGACGAAAACCACGACCTCGGACCCTGGGAATTCATCGGCCGCCGAGGTGGCGACACGGTCACCTTGGTCGGTGGCTCGGTGATCGCCGGCGTGCCCGAGGCGAATCGGGCAGCCGAGGAAGCGCGACGGGAGCTACGGTTCGACTTCCTGGACGACCGGGCGGTGCTCGAACTGCTGCGTCGCCGGCATGACGACGAAGAGGACATGTTCAAGGCGGGCTTCGTGCACGGAGTGCCCCTGGCGCTTGTGGGCTTCGGTGCCGTGCTCTACTGGGCCGCCGTGGCCACGTACTGGGAGACCGCTGCCTCACGCAACGCCTATCTGGCAGTGGCCGGAACCGTCGTGGCGATTCAGACCTTCTTCTTTGTGCGCAGCGCGATGTCCCACTGGGGCGACCCGGTCCGGCAGAACCTGCGTGCTCGAGCGGCCAGGTACCGAAGGATCGCCCACATCGCTCGACGCGGAGGGGCGGACATCCCCGCCCACTATCCGCATTACGGGCCCTACCCATTCGCGGCTACGTTCCGCCCCGAAGTGGACGACCGCGAACCGTTCGAGAGCAAGGGCGCAGATGACCACGGCCGCGGTTGACGAAACCCAGCGCAGCCTCATGGAGAGCGGTGGCATAGAGGTCCGTTGGATCATGCCGGAGGGTTTCCTCGAGCTGCCCTTCGAGGCGGATGATTTGGACGCGCTGGCCGACCAACTGGTCGAGTTGGCCAAACAGGCGCTGCCAGGTGCCGACGAGGAAGTTCAAGTGCAGTACGCCGCCATGTGCGCGGCGCACTACGACGAGTTCATCGAGGCGGGTGTGCAGTACGCCGGCTTCGTCACCACGGAGGTCGACGGCGTCCGCTGCACGGCGACGGTGAACGTCAGCCTCCTCGACCTCGACGAGCGAGCCGGTGCCAATCCGGTGGGCTTCCTCGCGACCACGATGCGGCATCTGGAGCTCGGACAGATCGGCGAAGTGGAGCTGCCCTGCGGCCCGGCTGTGACCTGTGTCGGCAGCCGCTCTTCCAGCATCGACGGCAGTCTGACGCCGTCGGGCCGGGACGAGCCGGTCTGGACGCCCTTCATACAGGTCCAGATACCGCTGAACAACGGGACCGTGCTCCTGCTGGAAATGGGCACGCCGACGGTCGAAGGGTGGGACGTCTTCTCCGCCATGTTCGCCGGCGTGGTGAAGAGCGTCCGCTTCTTCGACATCGACGGAGCTCCGCTGGTGATGCCGGGGTGAACTCACCACTGGTGGGCGCGCCCAGGGACTACAGACTGCTGGTTCCTCGCGAATGGTTCCGTGTCGACCTCATGCGAGATCGCTGGCGCGCTCAGCTCAAGACGTTCGTCGACACCCAGTCGGAGGGTCGGAACGTCTCCGCTGAACTCAAACGCCACGTCTGGACCACACTGCGCAACACCGCTGAGGCCGGCCGGACTCGCGGGGCCATGGAGTTCTTCCTCCTGACGACCTCACGGGACGGCGGCCTCCCAGCCTCGCTCCTGGTGTCCCTGGTGCCGCTGGGTGATACTCCTGCCGACCCGGAGAAGTACGCGGCGTGGCTGGAGCTGCGCGAGCCGGACGGCCCGGGAAGGCGACAGGTGTCGGTGGTGGAGCTGGCGGCGGGGGCGGCCGTCCGCGTCCTTGATGCCACGACGCTGAGCGTTCATGTCCTCATGCCTGGCGGGGCGGGCTACTTGACGCTCTCCTTCTCGGCTCCGCTCACCGGGATGTCGGGGCCGATGGAGCGCTTGTGTGACGCCATTTCTGGGTCGCTGCGGTGGGTGCAGTGAGACGCGCAGGTAGCTTGCGAGGTGGTCTGGGGATTGTCGGGGTGATCCTCGGGCTGGTCGTCGGTATGGGTGTGCTCCTACTGGTGATGGGCATGGGGAAGCGGTTCGCGCGTGAGGTCGTACCGGCGTTGGTGGACTTGCCCGGGGGCGCCTGGGCGATCGGTGGTGGCCTCGGCGTTGTCACCGTGCTCGGGGTGAGCGGCTGGCTTCGGTGTGCGTCCGGGGTCTCTGCCGGGAGCCGCCTGGCGTGGGCGCTGAGCGCCTTGGGTACGGCGACCTGTTGCGGGGTGGCATTCGGGCCGTTCTTCCTTTTGATCAGCGGGCTTCCCGGCAGGAACTGCCGGTCTGAGAGCTGTGCCTACATTCCCGGGACAGGAAGCGCGTTGCTGACCTATGCCCTCAGTGCCGGACTGATGGGCTGGATCGCCCACCGCTGGACCAGCGCTCGGGCCGCGGAGCGGGCGACGTTGGAGCGGGAACGGGTGCGGAGGCTTCGGAAGAAGGGGAAGGGGAGGAGCCGGGCGGCGCGTCGGCGATGACAAGGCTGCGGAGTCTGCAGGATCCCGGTCCGGATGCGGAATGCTCTGCCTACTTGCCCTTGAGTTCGTGGTCGTCGCCTATGCCGCGAATTAGACGGGTCTGATCACGCAGAGAGCTCGCAACACCTTCTATGCGCTTGACTTCGGGATGCATTCCTTCTGAGACTCCTGGGGTCCGACCCCGCAAGGGGTGCCAGTCGTAGGGTCGGACCTTGGGAGGGCCAGTGTCTCTTCTTCTTTTCCTTCTTGCGCAGTTGTAGAAGTTCGTCGATTACTTAGAAATCCTGATCGCCCACCATGCTTAGCCTTCCGGCCCGGTCCAACTTTACTGGACCTTGGCTTTCAGCGGTTGACGGCTTGGATCTCCTGGACAGTTACGTTCTGCTCAGTTCCGAACGTCCCATTGGGGAGGTCCCCGCCAGCGCCGCCCGTCCCAGTCCAGGACACTTCCCACGTGATGGTCGCTCGCAGTTTGAACGAGCCGTCTCCGGAAGAGCGCAGGTACCTGATTCCGCAAGGCGGGGTCTCGTCAGCTTTTCCCTTTGCGTATGGTGCACCGATTGAACCGTCGTCGTTGAAGGTGCACTCGCCCAAGGAGGGGTAGACCTCGGCGTCCGATGTCCCTGGCTCCAGCTTGAGCGCTATGGGCTTTGCGGTAGTTGTGGCTTGGAGGTTCACACCGCCGACGTCGAGTGACGCAGTGACTGAGACGTCCTGGAATTTGGCCCGGTCGAGCCAGGCCCAAGTGGGGAGGTTGACCTTGGTGGTGTTCGCAGGGGCGAGGGTTACCTCGGTGTCGGGCACTTTGATCCGGCTGTAGGCGAGATCGGCGAGAATCTTCGGGGTTACGGCGTTCTCCACCGTAGGGGTTTCGCCATTCTCGACCCAGAATGTCTTCGTGTCGCAAGCAAAGGCTGCCGGGTCTCCCGATTCCTCTCGGCTCTTGTCCCGAACCGCGTCCCACCACAGACCTTTGCCGGCTTCGGACTTGTTGAAGTCCTCGTATGGCTCCCCGTTGATGTAGTAGTCCTTGGACAAGGCGTATGCCTCTCCCACGCCACTGGCGTGCGGGATGTCCCATTGCTTCTGAAATTCTTTCGAGAATTCGGCGGGAGTCCACTTCGGCTCGTACCAGCAAGCCGGTGGAGTCCAGTCGCCGACGGGCGTGAACTGCCCGGTTTCCTTCGCTCCCGTGCCACCGGTAGATCCACGGAAGACGATGCGCGACTCGAGAGTCTGGCCACTGTCCGTCTCGTTACTCCCCGAGACGTCGAACTGAGATCCGCCGGGATCCTTGGCGAAAGCTGTGCCGGACGTCAGAAGTGTGCAGGCGATCACGAGCGTACCCACTGCAGCAGCGGAACTGACCTTGGTCACTGAACGCATCCCTTGCTCCCCCGCACGGACGTCCCGCTGGTCGTCTGCCACACTCCCTGTGGGGTCTTCTCCAAGCGGGTGTTGTACAGCACGTAGGAATCGTCCGAGGCCGGGGACCTGTCGACCCTTCCTGACTTTCGGTCCTTGTTGTACGCCTTGGTCTCATCGGCGCAGAAGGAAACTCCTGCCGACGTGTCGTTGAACAAGTCGATCTTAGGGTTGTAGTACCGAGTGGTGCCCGTGTACGTCAGCCCGGCGTTCACCCACTTCTGAACCCACTTCACTGACGTCGTGAGGGCTTCCCCCTGGTAGTAGAACGTGAGGCCTGGGGTGTCCGTCTTGCCCTTGAGGATGGCGTCGTTGATCGCGGTCTGTGCTCGGGCGGCGTCCGCGAGTACCGCATCCTTCTTGGCGTTGCCCGTCTCCCAGTTCTCGAAGGCGTCTTCCACGCCGCCGGTCAGCTTGATGTCGGGCCGCTCTGCGGAGTCCGAGGCGCTCGGGCTCGAAGTCGCTCCCTGGGATCCGGTGTCGGAGCCCGCGATTCTGTCCTCGTCCTTCGAGCCGGCGTCACTGCTGCCGCACGCGCTGAGCAGTAGGACTATGGACGCAGCTAGCGCGACAGCAACGGGCAAAGAGCGGCGCTTCACAGTGAACTCCCCGTGAGACATGAAATCAGTTGAGTGCACTGAAGCTATCGGGGAAGTTGCTGGTTTCGCCAGAGCGAACTTGCCTACGAACGGCGTAAATTGGATCATTTGAGACATGGTGATGTGAGGCCGTGCACTGCTCTTGCTCACGCGTGCGGCGTCCGTGGACGCAGGATCACTGTCTCGGACCGCAACTTCTCCACGACTTCGTTTCGCGGTCGCCTCGCGCTGCATGGGGCTGGCTCATGGGAAGACCCTCCCCCTACGGACTACCGACGGGGACACCCATAGGCCTGTGAGACGGACGGCTCATGTCAGGCATCAGGTTTAGACATCACATATTCACGGTCAGCAGCCCGGAAACGATCAGACAGGGTATTCCTGGCGGAGCATAGCCCTTAGATGACGTCTCATCCCGTACGCATCACTGAGGAGGCCACCTTTGTGGACGGCGGTCACCTGATCGCAGTGTGGGACACGATGGAGTTTCTCGACAAGAACAACGATGTTATGGGGCTCGGGGGTGGCCTGCCCACCTTCAGAACAGGCCGCTTCCAATAGGCCCTCCGTCTCCTCTCGCGTCACGAAGGCACATTCCTCGCTGATGAGGGAGACCACGCGCCCCACTGGTGCAGCGGCGAACCCTCTGGTGGAGACGGTTCTCTTGGTCGCAAGCCCGTCTCCCATGGGCTTCATCTGTCTGCCCGCCCGCCTGGCAAGTTAGGTTGGAAAGGGCTCAGAGTCATGAAGAATTCCAGGTGTTGGCTTCCTCATCAGGGCTAATACGGATGGTACTTGCGAATTCGTCGATGTCATCGAGAGCCCGGAGGATCCGGCCGGCGTCGGGATCGGCCAAGATAATCAGGACGTCAGCGGCTTCCGTGCCCTGCTCATAGCGCCAGGCGTAACGGAGGCCGGCGTGCACCTCGTTGCTGTCCTCGTCCTGGTAATAGCGCAACACTCGCAAGCCAGCTCCGAGATGCGGGGAGTTGAAATTCTCAACGATGGGAGGCTCGACGGTGTAGCTTGCATCGGCGTGGGTCAGCTCCCGCAGTGTCGCGTTTCGGTCTTGGCCCTCTTCGATCTCCACCAGGTCGACATACGCAGGGAGTGGTATCTCCCTCGGGTGCGGGAGATGGAGGAAGACTTCGAAGTCTGGAAAGGCGGCAGGGGCCCTGATGGCGTACATCAATAGGATGTTGGACAGCAGGTCGACTTCGCCAAAATCCGGCTTCTCCGCCGCGAAATCAGACCAGATTCCCTCGGCGTAGAAGCGTGCCCACGCCTCAGGCGTTTGAGCCTCCTCTACGCCCTCAAGACCAGGTTCCGGCCACATGAGTGGGATGCGAATCCAAGGGGATAGATCCATGGCGTGCTTGACGTTCAGCCAGCTCATTCGTGACTCCATTTGAACGTGCCGACCACTGCGTCGAACAACTCGACCAGCACGCCGGTGAACTCACTCTCGATATCGCCGTCACCCGGTGTGGAAAAGTTGATACTGATCCAGCGCCCCGGATCATCCACTACGGGAATTACGTAATCGACCCGCCGCGTCGGTAGGGCAGTCTGCTGTACGGCTTGGGGGGTGGATTTCAGCATCTCCTCATCGGGGATGGAACGGTACGCACGACGGAGGGCTGGTGCCCCTGCTACGTCAACTGACGTTGCCGTTCCGTCAGGGACACCTTCGTTGACCAATTGGTCGATCACTACTTGCGAAGGAACCGCATGGTCGCGGCTGATAGGCATCTCTGCAACGATGAAGGAGGCCATGAGGAAAATTCCTCCGCGAGGGAGTACTGGAAGGTAGAGGTCAAGACCGCCGTTTCTGCGCGCTGCACGGGCCTGCTTCTCCAACTGGCGACGCATGTCCAGTCGGAAGCGCATCGCGTCGTCCCGAGGGATTCCCTCCGGTACTTCCCCCATGTGTGAGAAGAGGACATTTTGCAGTGCTTCCTTCGTACCCTCCCGCAAAGGGATGCGGACCCAGCCGGGTGGCAGGACGAGCTCGTAGCCTCGGGGAGCGGTCAACTCGGAGTGGGGCGCCTGTTGCTCCATCTCGGACGTGCTCATGACCGGGCCTGCCTTTTGAGCTGTCGGTCGGCGACCAGGATCGTCAGGGAGGAGAGCACCGAAAACACCGCGAGCCAGCTGTAGCCAATTGCTGCGAATACGTTCGGGATCAGGAACAGACTGGAGACGATCTTGATGGCTTGGGAAAAGTTGGCGCCCATCCGCGGGTCACGGATCAGCTCTCGGTTCGTGATGAACAGCAGCAGCATCAGGACAGGTGCAGTCATCATCGGCCACGCTGCGTAGCCCTTGGTGAGCCAGGCCATACCTCCGTACTTGCTGCCGAGGTCCTGGAATGCGAAACAGAGGATCGGCGCCAGAGTGAAGGCAGCCAGGAATTTCATGGCCCGAGACTCTTCTGGGCTTTTCGCCGGAACTGTTGCCACTATCTTCAACTCCAGTAAACTCGGCTTTGGATTTCGATTGGTTTGGATATTGGCGGTCTAACCTTACGCAACGCCTTTCACCAGCGACTCCCGACTTCACGTGTCAGAACATCCTTGAGGTCGCCGTAGGCGTCCCCACCAAATTTTTCCCCGGCTTTATCGCCGAGATCTACCAAAGTGGCCGCTCCGTAGTTCAAGCGGAAGTTCCTTGCGGCCTTGTCCATTGCTTCAGCTGCCTTTGCCACATTGGGATTCCCGCCGAATTCTGCGCGCATGCTCTTAGCGAACTTGCTGGCGCTTGCGACCTCCCCCTCGCCACTAAGTAGGCGCTCAACTCGGGTGGTGCCGGGCCGTGTCTCCTTCGCCCCGATTTGTCGTAGGGCATCCTTCGCGCGTACTGCTTTAGCGCCGCGAGCCGAGTCGGTGCCGTACCGCATGATGTTCTTGTCAAGCAGCTTGCGCAGATTCGAGTACCTCTGAAACCTTCCCGCCCTGCTGGCGGTCTTGAGTGTGGTCGCTGCGGCCTTTACGCCCTTCATCGCGATGCTGCCGAATCCAAGCGTTGCTAGCGCGAAGACGTCCATTGCGACGTCCGTCCAGTTTCCGTCACCGGAGAGTGCCAGCATCGTGTGACCAACACCGACGAGGGCCGTGAGGCTCAGGGTGGCCACCGTGATGAGAGTCGCCACCCAACCTACGGGCGTGAAGAGGAGGGCGATAACTCCAATAATGGTTGCCGCCCAACTCAGGATTTCCACAACGGTCTTGATCGTTTTCGCATTCTCATGCACCCAGTCCTTGAAGTCCTCCCATTTGCTATCTTTGATGATATCCGAGATGTCAGTGCCGATGTTCTTGGCGTATTGCTGAGCGCGAGAGTCGCGGTCGGAGATGACCTGATTCAGTTGCTTGTGGTATGGCGCCAGGTGGCTGTTGGGGTCGGCATCTTTCGATGACTTAGCCGCGTCTTTGCCATTTGTCTTCGCTTCGGCTTCCTTCTTCTTCACCTCCCCAGCGTGTTCCTCATCGGCCTGCTTCGCAGCCCGCAGGGTGTCGTCCGCCTGTTTCTGGAATCCTTCCAGTTCATTGGCCCAATTGCCGAGGTCGCCGACAACGCGTTCGTATCGGGCTGCCGTCTCGCGAAAGCGTTTCTCGAGGTCACCGGATTTCTCGCGGATCTCGTCGGCATATGCACCCTGTAGTGCGTCGCCGTCGGCTGCCTTCCGTAGAATGGCAGCCTGATCGCGGAGAGTCGATGCGAGGTCTTTCATCCTGCGAACCTCATCACGGATATCCTCCGGATCGCCGGGGATCGGATCTTTCTCTGCGAGTGGATGCCATTCGATCGGTCGGCGCCTGCCCTTGCCCGTACCCACCGGTCAATTTCCCCCGTTCTGGCTGCGCTTCTTTTCGGTCGCGTTCTTGAGATCGAGGTCCAGCTTCTCGAAGCTCGTGAGTGCGGTGTCTACTTGCTTACCCAAGTCCTCGACGTTCTCTAGGAGCTCGCGTCGATAATTATCCCAGTTGCTGACAAACTCATCCATCTTGCCGGCGATGCTCTCGTGACCCCAGATGTCATGGATGTCGCTGCGGTGTTTGTCAATCCCTTTGAGGGCTTTCTTGATATCCTTGAGGTTTACCTTCGAAGACTCCAGAAGTTTGTAGTCGACTACCAGACGGTCGTGCTCTCCCATGGGCTCCTCCGATTGCACATCACGCGGTCAGCACGCTCCATTTTTGAGTTCACCCACCGCCTCGAAAATAGGGTGGGATAGCCCAGATCGGCCCGGGCGGAACGTCTTACGGTTCGGCCGCGACGTCCCCACCGGAGCAGCCACGGTCGCGGCGATGCCCTCCCGGAGAATCAGTAGCCGTTGCGGACCGCCGGACGGAATCCTTCGTTTGGTTCACCGACACTTCTCCGCCTTCGTCTCGACGAAGACCTTGGACGCTTGCCACAGATCCGCCTCTGTGGGGAACTTGGTCATGACGATTTTGAAGTGGTCGTAGTCCGCAATGCTGGGCTTGGTCCTGAGGACCTTGTTGGTCTTGATTTCCCTGCCGTAGAACTTGCCTGAGTCTGCGCAGAACGCCACCTCTACGGACTCGCCGTTCGGAGCGGAGCGCGTGGTCGCGTCGTAGTTGCGCAGCGTTCCGGTGGCGGTCCAGCGACCCTTGATCCACTCGTTGATCTGTACCTGCGCGTAGTGGAGCCCATCACCGGTGGCGTAGGCCGTCACGGCCGCATCCTTGGCCGTTCGCTTGTCCACACCCCGATAGATCGCGCGAAGGTAGTTCGCCGCATCCGCCATCGCAGCCGCTTCGTTCTTGTCCTTCGGCTTGTCCCAGTCGAAGACCAGGTTCATGTCGCTGGGCAGGGACACGTCCACGCCGTCCGGCTTGTCACCTGATGGTGCTCCCGAGGCGGATGCCGATTCCTTCGGTGTCTTCGGTTCCTTGCTGGCGCCGGCGATCTTGTCGTTGTGGCCGGACTCGTCGTCCCCGCTACTGCAGGCCGTCAACAGCAATGCCGCCGTCACCGTCAGCGCGGCAGCCACGGGCAATGAGCGGCGCGTCACAGTGACTCCCTGTGAGAGACAGAAGTTCAGTAGGCGCACTGACGCTACCGGTGAGGTTTCCGGTTTCACCAGCGCGAACTTCCAGGAGAAGGGGGGATCCGTAGCGTATGGGGCTGGCCAGGGTGCATTACGCCGTGGCCTGTTCACTGGCACTTCACCGCCCTGCCCTCGACGAACGCCTTGGACGCCTGCCACAGGCCGTCCCCGGTGGGGAGCTTGACCATGATGATCTTGAAGTAGTCGAAGTCCGTGATGTTGGGGGTGCCCTTCAGGACCTTTCCGGTCTTGATCTCCTTGGAGTAGAACCTGCTCGAATCCACACAGAACGCAACCTCCACGGAGTTGCCGTTGGGTGCGGACCGAGTGGTGGCCTGGTAATGGCGCCGTGTGCCGTACGCCGTCCAGCCTCCGTCCAGCCGGGCGTTGATCTGCGTCTTTGCGTAGCTCGTTCCGTCGCCTGTCGAGTACGCGACGAGGGAGGCGTCCTTGGTCGTGCGCTTGTCGACGCCTCGATAAATGGCCCGGACGTAGTTCGCCGCGTCATCCATCGCCGCGGCCTCGTGCTTGTCCTTCGGCTTGTCCCAGTCGAAGACGAGGTTCATGTCCTTGGTGAGGGACAGGTCCACGCCGTCTGGCTTGTCCCCTGCCGGTGCTCCCGAGGCGGGGGCCGACTCCTTCGGCGTCTCCGCCTCCTGACCGGCGCCGGCGATCTTGTCGTTGTCGCCGGATTTGTCATCCCCGCTACCGCAGGCCGTCAACAGCAGTGCTGCCGTTGCCGTCAACGCGGCAGCAACGGGCAATGAGCGGCGCTTCACAGTGACTCCCCGTGAGAGACAGAAGTTCAGTATGCGCGCTGACGGTACCGGTGAGGTTTTCGGTTTCACCAGCGCGAACTTCCCAGAGAACACGGGCATTGCAGGATGTACAGGTCGTTCCGATGCGAGTCGACGTGCGTCAGTACAGAGCCCCCCGCGGCAGCTCGATCTGCCTCAGCTGGACCCACCGCCCGAGTCGCTCTACATCGCGCGCCGCCATCACGAACAACACGAACGGCGCCGGGACTCCGACCACCGCCACCGCCCACGTCGGCAGCCCCCAACCCAGTTGGGACACACACAGGCAGCACGCCAGCATGGCCGTAGACGTGCGGGCGAAGGACTTTGCGTCGCCGGTCATCCTGCGCCTGCTGTCCGCCGAATTCGCGAGCAGCGCACCGGCACGCATGCCCAGGGCCGCTCCCGCCAGGAGGCCCCACAGTGCCCCACCCGGCAGGAACATGGCCGGGAAGCCGTTGCGGGGGAGGGTGAAGTTGTAGCCGAACGTCAGGCCCGTGACGAGGCCGGTCAGCGTGCAGCAGAGGATCGTGACCACGGTGATGTGATCCCGGAGGCCAGGCGTGGTGGTGTCCCGATCATCTCGGAACACAGCTCCCGAGCCGACGGCGAAGAGCGGCGTGCCGATCACCAGCAGGATTGCCGCGCCGAACAGACCTCCGTTCTTGCCGGGAGCATCGTGGTCCGGAAAGAAGCCCTGTACCTGCCAGGCGAGCGCCCCCATCAGCGCGACGTAGAGCCAGTACCCGGCGATCAGCGTCCAGCCCATGCCGATCCGCTGCCGGCGTACCAGGGCCAGTGGTGTGTGGAGCAGGCCGGCCACGGGGAGGGCGATCAGGGCCCAGACGAAGATGAAGGCTTCGGAGGCGGGGTCCTCGGCTGGGGTCCTCCCGAAGGGTTCCGGGGACGACGACGTCAACAGGAGAGCCAGGACCAGGGACGCTCCTCCCGCTGCCACGCCCGCCACGATGCGTGCCGCTCCGGTCCGCCGGGTCGGCTGCTCGTTCGCCGCTTCGCCCGCCCCCGCCGTCCGGGTCATCCCTGCCTTCCTCTCCCGTAAGGCCTCTGGGAAGCCATACGGATCTGCGTGATGCGCGGTAGAGCCTGCCGTCGGACCTGCGAAGCTCCCTGTTCCACCCCTACCGCCGGCCCTCCGAAACTACACTCGCGCCCCATGCGTAACTCCCGCAGCATCAGCGTGAATACGGCAGTTGTGGTCAGCAGCGTGTTCCTCGGCGGTGCGTGGAGACGGCGGCCTGCCGGGGGAGTCGGGCGATGGCCCGAGCCCGGAGGCGGTGACGCCCCCTGACCCCCGCCGCGTCCAAAGCCAAAGCCAAGGGCAACACCAAAGCAAACACCCGGGCCCGCGCCCGTCACAAACAATCCCGCGACCCCCGAGCCCACTGGCTCCTGCTCGCCCTCACCCTGCCCCTCCTCCTCGCGCTGCTGATCTTCGAAGGCTGGACCCGGCACGAGGTCGACGCCGCCAAGGCGCGGTCGCCCTGTACGGCACCGGTGCCCGACGCCGTCGCCCGCGGCGGGCCCGTGATCGGGATCAACCGGGACGGGGTACGGACCGGGGCGATGCCCGCCCGGACCGTCGCGCTCACCTTCGACGGGGGTCCCGACCCCCTCTGGACACCCCGGCTCCTCGACCTGCTGCGGCAGCACAACGCGCGGGCGACCTTCTTCGTGCACGGCGCCCAGGCCGCCCGGCATCCGGAGCTCGTACGGCGGATCCGCGCCGAGGGGCACGAGATCGGGTCCAACACGTACACCGGGGCCGTCCTCGGGGAGTCCTCCGCGCCCCGTTTCCGGGCCGAGCTGGAGCTGACCCAGAGCGCCCTCGCCGGGGCCACCGGACAGCGGACGAACCTGCTGCGGATGCCCCGCACCACCAGCCCCGACACCCTCTGCGGACGCGAGTGGCAGGCGGCGCGGCGGGCCGCCGGGTACGGGTACGTGCTGGTCGCCGCCGACAAGGGGTCGCGCCGGCCGGCCCAGGGGATCGTCCGGCAGCTCAGCCAGACGGAGAGTGCCTATCAGGAGGCGCGCAGGCTTCTGAAGAACCGGGCCGTCGAGCGGTTCACCACCGTGTCCGACGGGCTCGGGCTCGTGCCGTACGCCTCCCCGTCCCTCCTGGAGCGATGGCTCGGGCGGGGGCTGATCCGGGTCACCGGCCTCGGGCAGGTCTTCTCCACCGCCATGATCTGGATCCTCGGCGTCGCCGGCGGACTCGGCGTGCTGCGGCTGTTGCTGCTCGCCCTCTACGCACGCGCCCATGTGCGGCGGCTGGAACGGTTCCGGACCGGTGCGCCCTGGATGCGGGAGACGTCGGAGCCCGTGACCGTGCTGGTCCCGGCGTACAACGAGGAGGCCGGGATCGGGGCGACCCTGCGGTCGCTGCTCGACTCCACCCACCACCAGCTCCAGGTCGTCGTCATCGACGACGGGTCCACCGACCGCACCGCCGACATCGCCGCGAACATGGGTGACGCGCGGGTGGAGGTCGTACGGCAGGCCAACGCGGGTAAGGCCGCCGCTCTCAACCGCGGCCTCGCGCACGCCCGTTATGACATCGTCGTGATGGTCGACGCGGACACCGTCTTCGAGCCCGACGCCGTCGAGCGGATCGTGCAGCCGCTCGCGCACCCGGCCGTCGGTGCCGTCAGCGGCAACACCAAGGTCGGCAACCGGCGCAGCCTGCTGGCCAGGTGGCAGCACCTGGAGTACGTCTTCGGATTCAACCTCGACCGGCGCATGTTCGAGGTGCTGGAGTGCATGCCGACCGTGCCGGGTGCCATCGGGGCGTTCCGGCGGGACGCCGTGATCGGGGTCGGCGGGGTCAGCGAGGACACCCTCGCCGAGGACACCGACCTGACGATGGCCCTGTGGCGGGCCGGCTGGCGGGTGCTGTACGAGGAGTCCGCCGTCGCCTGGACCGAAGTACCCACCAGTCTGCGGCAGTTGTGGCGGCAGCGGTACCGGTGGTGCTACGGCACGCTCCAGGCGATGTGGAAGCATCGCGGAGCCGTGTTCGGCACCGGACCGGCCGGACGGTTCGGGCGGCGCGGGCTGACCTATCTCGCCCTGTTCCAGGTCGCGTTGCCGCTGCTGGCGCCCGTCATCGATGTCTACGCCCTCTACGGCGTGCTGTTCCGCGACCCGTGGGAGTCCGCCGCGGTCTGGTTCGCGTTCCTGGGAGTGCAGATCGTGTGCTCCGGCTACGCGCTGAGACTCGACGGCGAGCCGGTGCGGGCCCTGTGGTCGATGCCGTTCCAGATCGTCGTCTACCGGCAGTTGATGTATCTCGTCGTCATCCAGTCGCTGGTGGCGCTGCTGCTCGGCAGCCGGCTGCGGTGGCAGCGGATGAAGCGGTCCGGGACGGCCGCTGAACAGATCGGCGGGCCCGTTCCGTATAGGAGTGTGCCGATGCGCTGACCCGAGAGCCCCCCACAGCACCTTCGAGGCGTCGATGAGCGACTGGACCGACCGTCCGGGACACCCTCCGCCGGGGTGGAGCCCGCGGCCCGAACCGGCCGCGCCCTTCCTCGCGCCGCCGACCCGAGGAGCACCCCCGCCCTCGCCCCGTAGAGCACCCCCGCCCTCCACCCGCACCGCCCCGCTGCCCGGCATGCCCTCGCCCGCCGCCCCCGGCCGCTACGCCGGCGGCCCGGACCCCCGCGGCGGACGCGGCAGCAGGAACCCGCGGCGCCGTGCGGGCAGGGGACGGAGGTACCTGCGTACGGCCGCCGTCCTGGCGTCCGTGCTGGTGCTCGGTGGCGCCGGGACGTACGTCTGGGCCGACACCCGGCTCAATCAGGAGGTCGACCTCGGCGGGCTCGGCGCCCGGGTGCAGGCCGGTGAGGGTACGACCTACCTGGTCGTCGGCTCCGACAGCCGCGAGGGACTGTCGGAGCAGGACAGGAAGGACCTCAACACCGGCTCGGCCGAGGGCCGCCGCACCGACTCGGTGATCCTGCTGCACACCGGCGCGAACGGCACGACCATGGTGAGCCTGCCGCGCGACTCGTGGGTGACCCTCCCGCCCTTCGTCGACCCCGGCACCGGCCGCAGCTACCGGGCCGCGCCGGACAAGCTGAACGCCGCGTTCTCGCTGGGCGGCCCCGACCTGCTGGTGCGGACCGTGGAACGCAACACCGGGGTACGCGTGGACCACTACGCGGAGATCGGCTTCGCCGGGTTCGTGGGGGTGGTGGACGCCGTCGGCGGCGTCGACCTGTGCCTGGGCCGGCCCGTGCGGGACAAGGACTCCGGAGCGAACCTGCCCGCCGGCTGCCAGACCCTCGACGGCGCCGAGGCGCTGGCCTTCGTACGGCAGCGCAAGCAGGAGGCCCGGGGGGACCTGGGCCGCACCCGCAACCAGCAGAGGTTCCTCGCCGCCCTCGCCCGGAAGGCCGCGACCCCGGCCACCCTCGCCGACCCGTCGAAGTCGTTCCCGACGCTCGACGCGGGGCTCGACACGCTCATCGTCGACGAGGGCACGGAACTGCCGGATCTCATGCGGCTGTTCGAGGCCCTGCGGAAGGCCTCGGGCGCCGGAGGCCGGCAGCTCAACGTGCCCGTCGCCGACCCGGATCTGCGCACCCCCAAGGGCAGCGCGGTGAAGTGGGACGACCGGCGGGCCCGCGCCCTGTTCGACGCGCTGCGCGAGGACCGGCCGCCGGGCGGCTGATCGGCGAGAGGTGGCCGGGCCGCCCGGGCGAGCGTGCGACGCCGGCCCCGGGACCCGGGCCTGACCCTGCGTTCCAAGCTCACTTCGCGAGCTTGGCCTCCTGCGCCTTCACCACCTCCGCGGGAATCCTGGCGTCGCTGGGCCTCCTGCTGTCGGCGATGGCGAAGCCGTTCACCGAGAAGTAGACGGCGAGCACGTCTCCGTCGCGGACGACCTGGGTGCGCACCGTGTGGGTGATGCCCCGGAACGGCGTCGTCGCGCGGAAGGCGACGGCACCGGGCGCCGTGCCCTTCTCGGCGGTGACCGAGTCGTAGACCGTGCTGTTCTTGCCCGCCTTGGCGGTGAACCCGCCGCCGCACTCCGATACGGCCTTTGCCAGCCCTGCCAGCAAGGAGCCGGCCTCGGCCGCCGGTTCGTACGAGGCGAGCGTGATGTACGTGCTCTCCTTGCCGTAGCCCGCCCCGGCACTGCGCGTGAGGTCGGCCCGGGGCTCACCGAGCGGGAGTTGATTCATCGCGAGGGCCAGTGGGGCGCAGCCGGGCTTGTCGGCCGTGACCTGGTCGGAGGACGTGGCGAAGGCGTACTCGGCGTCCAACTTGTCCACGTTGTATCCGGGCAGGTCGTCCTTCGTCACGACGGCCTTCGCCAGCCGCTGTTCCGGAGTGATCTGCTTGGCCTTCGGCGTCGTCGTCGCCGTCGCATCGGAGGGCGTGTCCTCACCGCCCGAGCAGGCGGTCAGCGCGGAGGCCAGGGCCAGGACGGAGACGACGGCCAGGGTGGCGCGCTTCAATGGGGGGCTCCTCGGTCGCGGATCGAGCGGAGATCATGGGGTGACGGCTGCGGGGGGGGGCGGGGCCCGGTGCGGAGGTTCCTCAGTGGACTCCTGCGGTCCGGCTCACCCTGTCGACGAGCCGGCCGATGCCGTCGGGTACGGCGGTCAGCGGGCTGTCGGCGATGTCGTAGTAGGGGACGCGGGCGTGGCCGAGAGCGGGGTCGGGCAGCTTGAGCAAGCGGTCCGGGATGCCGCCCGGTTCGGCGACGGCCGTGTCGTGGCAGGGTGCGCAGACGGGCAGCAGGCGGCGGCGGTTGCCGTCGGCGGTGACGCGGACATGGTGGCGGTGTTCGGCGGGGCCGTGCAGCGGGTTGACGCCGCAGCACAGCTTCGACACCCGTCCGGTGAGGGCGGCCCGGCTCGCGCGGGCGAGCACGATGACGGCGACCAGGGTCGCGGGATCCGTCACCGATCGCAGGGCGCGGCCACGCCCGCCGCCAGGCCGCCCGTCCGCAGGGCCTGAGTCGCCGCCGACCAGGAGCAGGCCGGCGGCGAGGCGCTCCCGGGCCCGGTCGCGATCCTCCTGGCCAGTGAACTCCGCTGTGGCTGCCGTGAGTTCGGCGTACGCGGTGCGCCGGAGGTAGGACGTCGACGGTTTGGTCGGGGCGGTGAACGGCATGCGGTCGAACGGCTCGGGCACGGGCGAGTACCGGCCCAGCAGGTTCCGGACGATCCAGGCCGCCCCGGCCGCGCAGCCCGTCAGCAGGAGCGCCCCGAAGGCGCCGATGAACAGGCCGGGCCAGAAGTCGGTGGCGTACAGGGGTGGGAGGGTGCTCTCCTCGCCGGCCCTCGGGGCGGCGGCCGGGGCGGGCTCGAACTGCGGCCGGTCGGTGCGCGGACTTTCGTCGAGGAAGGTCATCACCCCGTCGAGACGCTTGCCGAGGAGGTGGTCGTCGGCCTCGTCCGCCCTGCTGTCCCCCAGGGCGAGGGAGTCCGGCAGCTCGGAGGACAGGTGGTAGAGGTCCAGCCGCAGCCCGTAGTTGAGGACGTCGATCGTGCCGTCGTTCGGATCGGCGACGACGTACACGCCGTCCTCGCGCACCTTGGCATGCACCGCCGCGGCGAACAGGAACGTGTCACCGGCCGATTCGCTGTCCGGAATCTGAGGTACCAGGGCGACGAACACGGGACCGCCGCCCTCATCGCGCCGGAAGTCCCGGATCCGCTCGCGCAACCGGGCCAGTTGACGGGCGTCGGGGACGCCGGGGCTCTCCGGGTCGGCGTAGACGGGGTCCTGCTTCAGGCCCGCCGCAACGCGCTCCACGCGGGCGGACAGGTCGGCGGGGGTGGGCGGTGGAGCCGCGCTCGACTTGGTCTGGTCGAAGACGACGGGGGCGATGAGGGCGATCGCGGCGGCGGAAAGGAGGGCTGCGGCGGGTGCGATCCAGGGCGCGGCGCCCTTCTTGGTACGCCCGCGCCTCGCGTAGACCGCGAGCAGCAGAATCGACAGCGGTACGCCGGTGAGCAGGATCCCCGTGAGGAACGACTGGTTGCGGCGGTCGGACGGGCCGATGTACATCCCGTCGGGCTCGTCGTCCCGGTGTGCCTCGCGAGCGGCCTCGGCACGGGCGACGGCCTTCTCCCCGCCCTGCGCGATGACGTCGACGAAGCGCTCGAAGCTCGCCAACGGACCGGCGTCGTAGGGTAGTTCGTACTGCGCGACGGTGACTGCGGCGTCAGCGGGGGCGCGTACGCCCCAGGCCGCGGCCTGCGCGATGTCCGTCCCCTCGATCAGGACGTACAGCCCGTCACGCCCGAGCCGGTCATGCACCGCCCCGAGCAACCGCTCCCCGTCCGTGCCGCTCAGCATGGGCAGGACCAGGACGTAGGTCGGCACACCGGTCTTCTTGGCGAGCCTCGCGAAGTCGGGGGCGGTGGAACGGGGTATCGCGCGGGGGAGTTGGTCGGTGACGTGGACCGGATTCTCACGGAGACGGTCGGCGAGGTAGGCGGCCTGGGTGACGGGAACCCGGCCCGCGGCGCGAGCTGTGGACGTCGCCCGGGTGGGGGCGTCCGCTGCGTCGGCGGGTGTGGCGGTCGCGAAGAGAGCTGGCAGTGCGCACAGCGCGAGGAGCACCTTGAGAACAGGGGGCCGGCCACTGGTCGTTGTCCGTATCCGTGCTGCCCAGGCGCGCTGCGTCCTGACTGCTGTCACCGGTAAGTCCCCCGCGGTCCGATCACTGTCCGCGCGGCACTCTACTCGGGGCTTCGCGAGTGCTACAGGTCGGTCGGGAAGCGGGAAGAGGCGCCACCGCCCTGTAGCGGGGCCACGCAGCGGGGCCACGCAGCGGGCCCCCTGCGCACCTGCCTGCCAGGGCCGGTCCGGAGGTCACGGGCTTCACCCTCATGAGCACATGACCGCGCCACGCCTCCACCCCACTTCGTGAGTGAATCGTGCAGGCATCATGGCCGACGGGTGACGAAACGGCCCGTCCGCGACCGCTGTTGGACACGGTGCGGATTCGCTGACGCACAGGGGGTGTGGTCGTTCGGGGCTGGTCCCGGGGCGGGCGGGGCGATGTGACGTTGCAGATGGATAACAGGCCGCAACCTGCTGCCCGTGGGGCCGGACGTGCCTTGAGGGGCTTATGTGCGGCTGATACGGTGCGATGGCTTGACACTCACCCCCAGTGCTGGCTATTCGCCCAGGTCGGGCGGGTGCGTCCGGCCCGTTCCGTGCGTCTCCGTGCGGGGCGACGCGGGTGAAGTGTCCGAATTTGAAGGCACATGACAGACATCTTCTTGGGTGTACGGGGAGCGGTTGCGTGAAGATCCAAGAGCGTACGGGGGCGGGCGCAGGTCGTTCTGCCGCTCCGGCTCAGCCGTCGGTCGGCGACCGGCTTCCCACCCCGCCTCGCGAGCGCAAACCGGCACTGGCCGCGCTCGCGGTGCTGCTGATCCTGGTGGGTGCGCTGGGTGCGACCATGCTCGTGCTCCAGGCCGGTGACCGGATCGAGGTCGTCAAGGTGACGAAGGAGATCCAGGCCGGAGAGGTCGTCACCAAGGACAACGCGACGTCCGTGATGGTCGCCGCCGACGACAGCATCAACTACGTCAAGTGGTCCCAGCTGGACACCCTCAAGACCCTCAAGGCCAAGTCCACGATCTACGCCGACACGGTCGTGATGGGCCAGATGTTCGCCAAGAAGGCGAGCCTGCCCGCCGGTAAGGCCTCCGTGGGACTCGCCCTCAAGGAGGGCACGTACCCCGCGGACATCAAGGCCGGCGACATCGTCTCCGCCTACCGCGTCGGCTCCGCCGGCTCCGGTTCGAGCAACTCCGAGGGCAACAGCGGTTCGAGCGGCACCTCTGCCGGCGGCGCCCTCGTCGACAACGCGCGCGTGAACTCCGTCGCGGCGGACGACGACGCCACCGTGAGCACGGGCAACCTGTCGCTCACCCTCCTCGTCGACCAGGCCGACGCGGCCGCGCTCGCCTCCGCGGCGGCCGCGAACGAAGTCGCCATCGTGCACGTCCCCGGCAACTAGAAGGCGGCACCCACCCCATGGCGCTCATCGCTCTCGCCGCCGACAAGGGTTCCCCCGGCGTCACCACCGCGGCCGTCGCCCTCGCGGCGGTCTGGCCGCGGCGTGTCCTGCTCGCCGAGGCGGACCCGGCGGGCGGTGACCTCGTCTACCGCAGTGCCGCCGCGCACGGCGGACCGCTCAACCCCAACACCGGCATGCTCTCCATCGCCGCCACCGCGCGCCGCGGCCTCGTGCCCGACCAGCTCTGGGACCACGTCCAGCCGCTGAGCGGCGGCCTCGAGGTCCTCGTCGGGCTCGGCATCGCCGAACAGGCCGCCGGACTCGCGGGGTTGTGGCCGACGCTCGGGCACGCCTTCAACTCCCTGGCCGACTCCCCGCACGCCGCCGCCGACGTCATCGCCGACTGCGGACGCATCAGCGGCGACACCCCGGCCGTCGCACTGTTCCCGCACGCCGCCCTCGTGCTGCTCATCTCGCGCACCGAGCCGGAAGCCCTCGCCCGTGTCCGTGACCGGGCCGCCGCCCTCGCCGGCAAGTTGCACGGCGGATCGCGCGGCGCCGCGAGCCTCGGCACCCCGATGATCGGCGTCGTCCTGATCGCCGACACCGGCACGGCCGGCAAGCTCGCCTCGCAGGTCAACGACATGCTCGTGCACGCCCAGACCGGAGCCCGCGTGGTCGGCACCATCGCCGACGACCCGGCCGGCGCCGACCAGCTGGCCGGCCGCAAGCGCGGCCGTCTCGACAAGTCGCTGCTGATCCGCTCGGCCCGCAAGGTCGCCGCCGACCTCTACCAGCAGTACGGCGCCGCCTGGGCCGCCTCCGCCCAGGCCAACCAGGTACCGCAGGCCCACCACACCCCGCACGCCCCGGGCCAGACGCATGGCCACGCGGGGGCCGGCGCATGACCGCTGTCGACCACCAGTTGGTCAAGCGGTTCCGCCAGGACGCCGGCGACCGCATCGCCGAGCAGCGCCGGCAGGACCAGGCCGCGGGCGTCACTCCGATGTCCACGGAGGACGAACGGCAGTACGCCCGGGCCGTCATAGCCCAGATCCTGGAGGAGTACGCCCGCGCCGAGATCAACGCGGGCCGTACGCCGCTGGACGCCGAGACCGAGGAGCAGTACGCGGCCGCCGTGCACGCCGCGCTGTTCGGCGTCGGCCGGCTCCAGCCGCTGCTGGACAACCCCGAAGTCGAGAACATCGACATCAACGGCTGCGACCAGGTGTTCATCGGCTACGCCGACGGCCGAGAGGTGCAGGGCGACCCGGTCGCCGAGACCGACGAGGAGCTCATCGAGCTGATCCAGGTGCTCGGCGCGTACTCCGGTCTGTCCTCGCGTCCGTTCGACTCGGCCAACCCGCAGCTCGACCTGCGTCTGCCCGACGGTTCGCGACTGTCGGCCGTCATGGACGTCACCCGGCGGCCCGCCCTGTCCATCCGCCGGGCGCGCATGGGCAAGGTGTTCATCTCCGACCTCGTCGGCAACGGCACCCTGTCGCCCGAGGTCGCCCACTTCCTGGCCTGCGCGGTCCGCGCCCGCAAGAACATCATGATCGCGGGCGCCACCAACGCCGGCAAGACCACGCTGCTGCGTGCCCTCGCCAACGAGATTCCGCCGCACGAGCGCCTCATCACCGTCGAACGGGCTCTGGAACTCGGCCTCGACACCTTCCCCGACCTGCACCCCAACGTCGTCGCCTTCGAGGAGCGCCTGCCCAACTCCGAGGGTCAGGGCACCATTTCGATGGCGGAACTGGTGCGGCGCTCGCTGCGTATGAACCCCTCCCGCGTCATCGTCGGTGAGGTCCTCGGCGACGAGATCGTCACCATGCTGAACGCGATGTCGCAGGGCAACGACGGCTCGCTGTCCACGATCCACGCCAACAGCTCGCACGAGGTGTTCAACCGCATCTCCACCTACGCGCTACAGGCGACCGAGCGGCTGCCCATCGAGGCCAGCCAGATGCTGATCGCGGGCGCGGTCAACTTCGTCGTCTTCATCCAGCGGCGCAACAACTTCGGCAACGGCGGCCGTCTCCAGCGCATGGTGACCTCCGTCCGCGAGGTCAACGGCGTCGACGGACGGGTGCTGTCCAGCGAGGTGTTCGCGGAGACCCCCGACGGCCGGATCGTGCCGCACGCCCCCATAGCCTGCCTGGAGGAACTGATGGCACACGGCTACCAGCCGTCCGGGACCTGGGGGTGAGCCGGGCATGACCACGAATCTCGCGGCAATCGGCTCGCTCGGCTCCATGGGCGGCCTGTTCTCCACCACCGTCCTGTACTCGATAGGGAGCGGCGTCGCCGTCGGCGGCGGCCTCGCCCTCCTCCTCATCGCGGTCCGCGGGCTGCCCGCCAAGCCCGACCACGAGAAGCAGAAGGCCGCCGAACGGGCGAGCGAACTGCTCCGCTTCGCCGGGCAGCGCGGCTCGCTCGCCGCCATCGTCGGCCTGGTCGTCCTCGTCCTCACCCGCTGGGCCGTCGCGGGCATCGCGGCCGGCGTCCTCGTCTTCTTCTGGGACCGCCTGTTCGGTGGCGCCGGTGAGGAACGGGCCGCCATGCGCCGCGTGGAGGCCCTGGCCTCGTGGACGGAGTCCCTGCGCGACACCATCGCCGGAGCCGTGGGCCTGGAGCAGGCCATCCCGGCCTCCGCCCGCGCCGCGGCCCCCGTCCTGCGCCCCCACCTCGACGCCCTCGTCGACCGGCTGCGCGCCCGCACCCCGCTGCCCGAGGCACTCCAGCAGCTCGCCGACGAGATCGACGACGCCTCCGCCGACATCATCGTCGCGGCCCTCATCCTCAACGCCCGGCTGCGCGGCCCGGGTCTGCGCCAAGTCCTCGG
Organism: Streptomyces sp. NPDC029044; assembly: GCF_040637495.1. Taxonomy (NCBI): domain Bacteria; kingdom Bacillati; phylum Actinomycetota; class Actinomycetes; order Kitasatosporales; family Streptomycetaceae; genus Streptomyces; species Streptomyces sp. NPDC029044. Next base: position 113,462 of record NZ_JBEZWN010000010.1, on the reverse strand, counting down.
CGCCCTGGCCAAGTCGGCCCGCGAGGAGGTCGACATGCGCCAGCGGGTCATGGCCCAGCGCGCCTCGACCCGCAGGTCGGTGCAGATCGTCGTCGCGGTCTCCATCGCCTTCGTCCTCGGCCTGTCGATCTTCAACCGCGACTTCGTGGAGCCGTACGGAACGGCCGTCGGGCAGCTCGTCCTGGCCTGTGTCTGCGGCCTGTTCGCGCTCGGCTTCTGGTGGCTGCGCAAGCTGTCCACCATCGAGACGCCCGAGCGCTTCCTCGTCCGCGACGAGGCCTCCGTCCAGTTCGTCCGCCCGAGGACGCCGTCCGGAGCGCAGTCCCAGCAGCGGCTGCCGCAGGAAGAGGGGGCACGTTGATGGACCTCCCGATGCCGCTCGTCGTCGGCGCCGTCATCGGCCTGGGCATCTACGCCCTCGTCCGCGCCCTCATGCCCAGCAAGCGCAGCGCGATCTCGCAGGTCGCGCGGATCGACGCGATGCGGGCCCGCGGCTCGGCCTACGAGTCGGCCCGCGTCGAGCGGGAGAAGGGCCGCCTGGGCGCGGTGCGGGCCGAAGTGGGCCTGCGCGTCTCGGAGTTCTACCTCCAGCAGGGCTGGGAACAGCGCTCGCTGCGCGCGGACCTCGCGGTGCTGGACCGCAGCTGGGAGAAGTTCCTGGCGACGAAGGTCCTGCTGGGCGTGGCCGGCCTGTTCTTCGGCCCGTTCCTGTTCGCCATCGTCTACACGCTGGGCTTCGGCAGGAGCCCGATCATCCCGGTCTGGCTGGCCCTGCTCTTCGCGGTCGTCTTCTTCTTCCTGCCCGACCTGGAGGTACGGCGGGACGCGGCCGAGAAGCGGCGCGACCTGCGGCGGGTGATCGGCGCGTACCTCGACCTGGTGTCGATGAGCCTCGCCGGCGGACGCGGTCTGCCCGAGGCCCTGATGGCGGCGGCCGAGGTCTCCGACGGCTGGGCCAACCAGCGTATCCGCAACGCCCTGTCCGACGCCCGCATCACCGGCGTCAGCCAGTGGCAGGCGCTCGGCGCGCTCGGCGAGGAGATCGGCGTCGAGGAGCTCAAGGACCTTTCCGCCTCCCTGGCCCTGGTCGCGGACGACGGCGCCAAGGTCCGCGAGTCCCTCGCCTCCCGCGCCGAGACCATGCGGCACCGCGAACTGGCCGAGATCGAGGGCAGCGCGGGCGAGAAGTCCCAGTCGATGCTCGTCGCCCAGCTGCTGCTGTGCGCCGGGTTCCTGGTGTTCCTGATCTTTCCGGCGGCGATGCGGGTGTTCCAGGTGCAGTGAGCCGTGCATGAGCCTCGCGGTGAGCTCGCAGTGAGCGACCTTCACAACTCCAGAACTCCGTGACCTGATTCGAAAGGACAAGACGTCATGAACGGACGCACCTTCCACACCGGCATCCCCGCCGTGGACTTCCTCGTCACCTTCCTCCAGGCGCGTACCGAGCGGGCCCGCTCGGGCGAGCTGGACCGCGGGGCCTCCGCGGTCGAGTGGGTCATCATCTCCGCGGTCGTCGTGGCGATCGTCGGTGTCGTGGCCGCCATCATCAACGCCGCGCTGAGCGAGGGCGCCAACAAGGTCGGCGACTGCATCAAGGGCGCGGACGCGGGCAAGACCTGCTGATCGCCCTCGGGAGCGTCGGAAGCATCAGGAGCAACGGGGTTCACGGGATGCCGGCAGATGTGGGCAGACGGGCACGCCGCTGGGTGCGGGCCGCACGGGAACGTGCGGCCGCCCGCGGCGACTCAGGCATGACCGCGATCGAGTTCGTGCTGCTCACCCCGGTCCTGTTCTTCATGATCTTCGCGACGGTGCAGTTCGCCCTGTACTTCTTCGCGGACCACGTCGCCCAGGCGGCCGCCCAGGCCGGAGCCCGCAAGGCCCGCGCCACGGCCGACGAACAGCCGGGTGCGTGGCGGGGCGAGGCGCGGGACGTGGTGGACAGCTACATCCGCCAGCTCGGCCCCCAGCTCGTCCTGTCCCCGGACGTGACGATGGTGCAGCCGGAGCAGAACACGGTGGGCGTGGAGATCGCGGCGAGGGTCCCGACGGTGTTCCCCGGACTGGACCTGACGGTGCACGCGCAGTCGGTGGGGCCGGTGGAGCGGTTCGTGCAGGAAGAGGGCAACTGAATGTCCCTCCCTTCCCTCCTCAGGGGCCGCCGGTCCGCGGACGACCGTGGCCTGTCCACCGTCGAGGTCGTGATCCTCGCGCCGGTGATGATCCTGTTCATCCTGGTGCTGGTGGCCTTCGGCCAGCTGGTGGACGGCCGCGGGGCGCTCGACGGCGCGGCCCGGGACGCGGCCCGCGCGGGCTCGATCCAGAAGGACCACGCGACGGCCATGGCCGAGGCGAAGAAGGCCGCGGAGGCGAACCTCGCGGACGTCTGCTCGGGCCCGGTGTCCGTCACGCAGACCAGCCAGGGCTTCGAACCGGACACCATCTTCACCGTCGAGGTGAGCTGCCAGGTGCGGGGCCTCGCCATGCTCGGCCTCGACGTCCCGACGACCCTGTCGTCGAGCTTCAGCTCCCCCCTCGACCCGTTCCGGAGGTCGGCGTGAGACACCTTCGGTCCTCCTGGCCGTCCTGGTGGGCGGCCCGTGGCGCACGTCTCGACGACCGTGGCTCCGGCGCGGGAGCGGTCATCATCTTCACCCTCGTCTTCCTCTCCCTCTCCGCGTTCGTCATCGACGGCGGCCTGTCCATCTCCAAGCGGGAGCGTGCCGCCGACATCGCCGAGCAGGCCGCCCGTTACGCGGCCCAGGACATCGACCGCGACGCCCTCTACGAGAACGAGGGCGGCCCCGCGCCGATCAACTTCGAGAACTGCAACGCCCGTGTGAAGGCCTTCGCCCGCGAGATGGACATGACCGGCGCGGACATCGGCGCGACCCACTGCGTGGCGGCCGACGCCGAACAGGTCGAGGTCGAGGTACAGCTCACGTACTCACCGGTCTTCACGGGGATGTTCTACGGCGGCGACGTGGTGGTCCACGGCCAGGCGGTGGCGCAGAACGAGGTCGGCTGAGCCGATCCGGAACATTCGGCGAATCTGCACAGCGTTCACCGCGAGGTCGTGGCGGGGCCGGGCGGAAACCGGGCCCGGCCCGATTCCCGCACTGTGGACCACAATCCTGTTTCGCGAAGTGGCAGAAGGTGTGAAGACCGCGAGTTTCCCGGTGACCAAAAGGTCACACCCGTGAATTCGTCCCTGGCATTTCAACTCCCCCTCGTGATCGCTGACTGGCCGCCCCTTCTTCCGACGTGCTTTGATCAGTCGCGCTCGAGCACTTCGAATTATTGAACGAAGGGAACCGCCCCTCATGGCCTTCACCCCGCAGATCCAGACCGCCCAGATGTCCGACGCCGAGCTGGACACCATCGCCGGCGGTCAGGCGGGCGGTGCTGCCGCGGGTGCCGGCGCCGCAGCCGGTCTCTACGTCGAGACCACGGCCGCCGGCCTCACCGCCGGCGTCGGCGGCGGCGTGGGCCTCGCCGTCTCGCCGCAGGGCATCGCGGCGGACCTGCACCTCAACGCGGCCGTCGCTTCCTGAAGCAGCGCACGGGAAAGGCCCTGGATCTCCGGATCCAGGGCCTTTCCGCGTCTCACGGACCGGGAGGCTACTTCTTCCCCTCGCCGCCCCCCTTACCGCCCTTTCCGCCCCGCTTGTCCTCGGTCTTCATGGCGTCGTTCACCTTCTTGGCGAGTTCGTCGTCCAGCTTCTTGAACTCACGCACGACGGCATCGGACATACTCGCCAGCGCATCCAGCTGCTGCGTGATGTCCTCGCGCCCGTCTTCCCAGTTGGACTCGAAATCATCGAGCGCGTCATTGACGCTGCCGTCGCCGATGTCGTCCTTGTACGACGCGAAGAGCTTCTTGGTGTGATTCAGACGCGTCTTGATGGACCGCAGCCGGCGCCCGTAGCTCTCCAGCTCGGTCAGCGGGAGCGCGAGGTCGCTCTTGCCTTTGCTCATGCGGATTCCCCCAGCAGATCGGACGGTCAGACGAAGCGGAAGGTACTCGTCACAGCGTCGAAGATGTCATGGAAGGCGTCGGCCAGGTCCAGCACGGGGCTGGCTCCGGAGATGAGGGCGACCTGGTCGGTGGTTCCCGGGACGGGCACGTACGTCTGGGTCAGCACCATCCGCAGGGTTCTGGTGTCCCCCTCGGCGACGGGCACGTCCTCCACGCCGTACGTGCGGGCGGCGGCCCCCACTTCCGGAATCTCGACGGTGGTCACAGTGCGCCAGGCGTCGCCCTCGCGGCGGGGCGTGATGGTGCGCAGGCTCTCGGCGATGGCCCGGGGGTCCGTGGACAGCGCCGCGCCCTGCTTGTTCTTCGCCCCGAGAACGGAGACGGTCACGGTCGCGGAGAGCGGGATACCGTCGAAGTTCTCCGCCATGCAGCCCATGTACAACGCGCCGGAATCGTGCGCGTCCTTGGCCATCTTGCGGAGCATGCCGGTCACATCGGCGCGATAGGGCGCCAGTTCCGGCGTCTCGCGCACCCGCTCGTCGACGAGAGCCCGCACGGTCGCTTCTCGACCCTCCGGGCGGATGTCGAACTCCCACCATGATTCCGGAACTGCCAGCGAGAAACTGGGCATCGATGCAACCTATCTCTTCCGGTGTGATTCCATTACATGTCGAGACCGAGGTCGTGTCTGGCGATGTCCATCAACCTGCTTTCGGACACTGGGGGTGCCGTGTAACCCATGGCTCTGATGTGCTGTACGAATTCGTCGGGAAGTGAGACATGGTACGTGGCCACGTAATAGAGGAGGTCCTCGCGCCAGAGCCAGATTCCATCCGTGTACATGGAACCGATGCCGGACAAGTCGGGTCCGTCGGGGTCCAGAACGTCCGGCCCCGCGCTCATCTCACTCCAGATCCCCGCGCCGTTTCTGAGGTATTCAAGGATTCTGCTCTCGTCCGGCTCGCCCGAGGGCCTGACGGCATCTTTGATCGAACCGGTCTCCGTCAGCCCCCAGCCGGGAGAGAGTTCGGAGAAGAACCCAACGGGGCGAATCATCGAAACTCCTTCTGGTGTTGCCGTCTTCAGGCCATGGGAAGAAAGGTGAGCCACACGCCCTCGTCCCTGATGTGCGGTGTGAAGGGGCCTTCGCCGAAGCTGGGCACACCGACTGCGTTGGTAGGAGCCTTGACGGGGACCCCCAAGGAGTTCGCCATACCCTGGATCACTTGCGGCTGTGCGGCTCCGGAATGGCAGGTGAGCATCCTGATGGGCTCGCCATTGTAGCCAGGTATTCGGTTGATTGTATCAAGGACGTGATTCGGGTTGACTGTATGGCCACCTGCCCGGAGGCCTGCCCGATTCGCCTCACCTGCGAGCATGCGACCGTCCCTCGTTCCGTGAATAATCACGTCCTGATATCCGGGAAGTCGCTCCGCGACATCGAAGTTCCTGAGGGTGGCCGGGTCGTATCCGATGGCAGTCGCACCCTCCTTGTGATAGACGGGGATGTCTGAGGGGAGGGCGTCGTCCGCTGCCCTGGTGGGGGGACTGACGCGAGGTGAGTCGGCCTTCCACCAGCGACTCTTTCCCATCATGCTGAATGTCAGGAAGCGGACGTCCTTCAGGCTGCGGACGCTGTTGCCGAGGTTCTTCAGCCCACCGCCGATGCCCCCCATGAAGCCGGAGCCGAGTGATTTCAATCCTCCGGCTTTCCACAGACTGCCAAGTTTGGCGAGGCTGGTGAAGCCCCTCGTGGCAGGTATGCAGTCCAGGGCCGCCCATAGGAGATCACCCCAGCCCGCCTGGCCTTTGATGACTTTTCTCAACGTGTCGGCGAGTACGACCAGGGCCGCCGCGAAGACGAGCCAGCCGAGCGGACCGCCGATGATCATCACGATGATGCCGACGACCGTAACGACCCACTTGCAGATCGTGACGATCTCGTCCCAGTTATCGGTGACCCAGTCGCCGATCTCCTCCCACCAGTGCCGGTTGGGGATCCCGGCGTCGGAGGCCTCCTCCAGTTTCGTGACCGTCCGACGGGCGGCCTCCTCGCGCATGCGCCGTGCCTGGCCGGCGAGCTTCTTGGCCGCGTCGAGGGCACTCTGGGCGGCCTGCACATCCTGCTCGGCCGCGCTCTGGCGGGCCTTGGCGTGCTGGGCGTTACGGGTGGCGCGGCGGACCTCGGACTCATCTGGCTTGGGGACGTCCTTGCCGCCGTTCTTCGACGGGTCGTACGAGTCGGTCTTCTCGGTCGCCGTCCGCACCCAGTCGTTGGCACCGGACAGGGCGGTCTGCGCGGTGGTGAGTTCGGCGCGTGCCTTCCGGCCGTCCCGCAGTGCCTTGTCGGCCTTGTCCTGCGCGGTCTCCAGGTCCGGCCAGAAGGAGGCGAGGGCATCGCCGGCAAGGTCGTACGACTTCTTCAGCTTCCGCAGCTTCTTCGGTGCGTCCGCGAACTCCTCCGCGAACACATCCGCCGTCTTGCCCGCCCAGGCGAGGATCTCGTCCTCCTTGGCGATGCCCTTCAGGTCTCGCAGCGCGTCGGCGACGTCGTCGGCGAAGTCGTGCAGAGTACCCGCGAGTTTGCGGATTCGCTGCGGGTCACCCGGGGTCGGGTCCCCGTCCAGGTCGAGTATGTGCCAGTCCGTCGGACGGTGTGACACGTGTGTTCCCCCGTAACGCCTGCAACATCTTCATGAGAAAGCGTGTCGAAGCTATCGCACGTCAGGCTGGACCTCACCGTGGGCAGTTGCCCCTCCCTGGGCGGCGCACACGACGCTGAGGCTGACCGACTGCTCGACCCGCCACCCGTGCTCAGGCCGGGTGACGATCCGCAGGGGCCCCCTGGCCCAGCAGGGCGACGATCCCCCGGGCATCGTGCGGTGAGCTCGTCAGACGTGCCCACGAGCCGTCCCGGAACGAGACCTTGAAGTCGGACTCGTCCATGCTGAACCGCTTGATCTCCGCGCCGGTGATCTCGCTTCGCGGCACCGACCACAGGACGGCCTCGGATCCCGGGACCTTCTCGCCACCACCCCAGGAAAAGTGCCGGCTGCCCCGCGCCGTGTCCTCGTACGACCAGATACGCACCAGCCCGTCCTGCTCGGCCAGTTCGATTTCGGTCACGGTGCGCCAGGACCGCCGGGAGGGGTCGAGCTGCCACGGCAGCGTGCGGGCCGTCTCGCCCTCGCCCGCCCACATGACGGGGAAGTCGTCGACCTCGTTCTCGCGCTCCTCCAGCTCGCCGCGCTTCTCCGGCGAGACCGGGCTGCCGAGGGCGTCGGCGATGATGTAGAGCGGCAGCAGCAGGAGGCGGGTGACGACGGTGAGCGCGTACCGGCCGAGCCTGCCGAAGAACCCTCGCACCTTGAAGGGCGGTCCGGCCGGCCAGCCGGGCAGGTCCCGCTCGATGTCGTTGCGTTCGAGGTCGCGGAAGGAGCGCCGCTTCTCCACCGAGGCGGCGGTGCCACTCGCGAACTCGACCCGGTACCGCCGGGGTTCCTCGATCATGCCCTTCCCTCACCGTCCCGCGCCGCCGGAGTCACTCAGCGGTTGATCGACTGGATCTCCTGGACGTTCATGTCCTGGGTCGTCTCGAACGTGCCGTCGGGCAGGTCGCCGCGTGTGCCGTCGGAGCCTTCCCAGCTGATCTTCCAGGTGACGCTGGCCGAGAGCTGGTACGGGGTGCCGTCGGTCGCGCGGAGGTAGCGGATGCCGCACGGCGGCGTCTTGTCGGCGGCGCCCTTGGTGTACGGGGTGCCGATGGAGCCGTCGTCGTTGATCGCGCAGTCGCCGGAGGCGGGGAAGACCTCGGCGTCCTCGGTGCCCGGGTCGAGGTGGAGGGCGACCGGCTTGGCGGTGGTCTCCGCCCACAGGCCCGTGTTCGGCAGGGCGGCGCGGACCGTGACGTCCTTGAAGGTGCCCTTGTCCAGCCAGACCCAGGTCGGGAGGTTCACCGTCGACTTGGCGGCCGGTTTCAGCTCGACCTCGGTCTCGGGGACCTTGACCTTGTCGTAGGCGTACTCCGCGAGGGTTTCGGGGGTCGGGGCGTTCGGTACGTCGGGGATGTCGCCGGCGTCCTGCCAGAACATCAGCCGGCTGCACAGCGATGTGTCGTCGAGCTCGGTCACCTTCGGCGCGACCCCCCGCCAGAAGTAGCCCTTCTTGCCGAGGTTGTAGTTCTTGTACCCCTTCACGGTCGCCGGCTCCGTGAAGATGGTGGTGGCGTCCTTCTCGTCCCTGAAGTGGTCGGTCCAGAGTTCCGATCCGTACCAGCCGTCGCGCAGACCGGCGTCGCCGCTGCCGTCGTTCTCCGAGAAGTTCTTCAGCTGCTCGGGGGTGAAGACGGGCTCGTACCAGCACGGTGGCGGCTTCCAGTTGACGTCCGTCGACGCGACGGTGCCCTGCTTGCCGCCGGTGGGGCCGCTCGTCTGGGTGACCTTGATGCGGGAGTGCGAGGCGGAAGCGGAGAGTTCACCGCTGTCGCTGGCGCCACCTCGCACATCGCTGCCGGGGCCTCCGAAGGCGCCCGCCGGCGACGAACTCAGGAGTGTCACGACCAGGGACGCGGTGATCAGGGGTATCGCTCGGTGCGGCGCCTTCACCGGGAGCACTTCCCTCGCTCACCGCGCACCGACGAGTTCTGCCACACGCCCTGCTCGTTCTTCATCAGGGAGAGCGAGTAGAGAACGTAGGGGTTCGTGCCCGCCGGGTTGCCCTCGACCTTGCCGGTCTTGCGATGCCTGGTCTTCGCCTCGGTCTCGTCCGTGCAGTAAGTCAGCGCCGCCCCCTTGCCGTTCTTGGCCAGGATGACCTTGGGGTCGAAGGCGGGCAGCTTGCCGATGACGGTGTAACCCTTGTCCGTGTAGGACTTGATCCACTGCTTGGTCTGTCCGCGGACGCCTTCGGTGTCGTAGAAGGCGACGGCTTCACTGTCGGGGTCGTTCGCGATGACCGCCGCGTATCCGGCCCGAAGTTCCTCCTTGCCGTCGTTCAGCACCGCCTGCTCGACCGGATCGCTGCTCGTCCAGTTCTCGAACGTCAGCTGGAAGCTGCCGGGGAGCTTGATCACCGGGCGTTTGACGCCGGGCGCCGAGGACGATGGTGAGGCCGACGGGCTGCCCGAGCTGTCGCCCGCGCCCTTGATGTCGTCCGACGGCGAATCGTCGCCTCCGCCACAGGCGGTCAGAAGCAGCGCCGCCACCGTGGCGAACGCGGCGGCAGTCGTGGTCAGTGCGCGGCGGGCCACTGTTGGTTCCCCCGTAGTTTCGGTGTACGCGACAGGGAACGAAGCTATCAGGGGCAGGTAATGCGGCCTTGAAAGGCCAAGGTGGATTGCGTGGGGATTGTGAAAGCCATGCGTGGCGAATGCGAAGGCGGCGGCCACGGTTGCCCGGTCCAGGAGCGAACTCCCGTGACGTCGGGGGCAAAACGGGCGCTCATGCGCTTCCTTCGATCCGTCCTTCGACGCCCTCGATAAGAGTCCATAAGATCTCTGTAGGCTCAGCACACCCCTCACTTCACGACTCGGCCTCACCCCACTCCACACACGACCCCAGGACACCCGCCATGCCGCGACGCCGCACCTCAAGCTCGTCAAGCTCGACGGGAAGTACGACGGGAGCGACGGGAGCCACGGCCGCCCCGAGGAACCGGACCCCGCAGCCGGTGCGGATCCGGCGGCGGTCCTTCGGGGACTTCGTCAAGGCGTTCTTCGCCCTCGTCGCCCTGGCCGTGCTGCTCGTCGGCGTGCCGGGCGCGCTGGCCACGCAGATCGGGTGGCCGCTGCCCGACGGGGTGCCGAGTCTGGACTGGCTCCAGCAAGAGATCACCGTTCACACCTTCCTGAACATCCTCACCGTCGTCGTGTGGCTGGCGTGGGCGCAGTTCACGGCGTGCGTGCTCGTGGAGATGAAGGCCGCGCTGTCGGGTGTCGGCGTGCCGGGACGGGTGCCCGGCGCCGGACCGAGCCAGTTGCTCGCGCGGCAGCTCGTCGCCGCGCTGCTCCTCGTCGGCGCCACCGCCGCCAGCTTCACGCCCGGGCTGTCGCAGCTGGGGAACAGCTACGACGCCAACCAGAAGCCGACCGTCGCCGCCGCCCAGGCCACCCCGGGCCTGTTCGCCCAGCAGCAGGAGCAGGCCTCCGGCGCCGCGGCCGCGCTCGCCGAGCAGGCCTCGCACGCCGCCGCCCACGCCGAGGCCGGCGGCAGCACCGCCCGGCAGGGCGACACGAAGTACTACCGGATCCAGCCGCCCGAGGGGCGCCACCACGACTCGCTGTGGGAGATAGCCCAACGGCACCTCGGTGACGGGCGCCGCTACAAGGAGATCTTCGAGCTCAACAAGGACCGCGTGCAGCCGGACGGGTCCAAGCTCTCCGAGGCCAGCCTCATCCGGCCCGGCTGGATCATGGAGATGCCCGGCGACGCCCGCGGCGGCGACCTCGTCGAGATGCCCGACGAGGCGCCCAACGTGTCGCCCGACGTGCAGCAGCAGATCAGCGACTACGCCCGGACCGGCGACCACGCACAAGGCGCAGGCGGCGCCCAGGGCGGCAGCGGCCACGCCCAAGGTGGCCACGCCCAAGGTGGCCACGCCCAAGGCGGCCACGCCCAAGGCGGCGGCGCCACCCAGGTGTCCGTCCCCGACCAGCAGCGACCCGCCCACGACGGGACCGGGCACCAGCAGGCCACAGCCGTGGGTGCGGAGTCCGACGGCTCCTTCGGCCTCCCCGAAGCCCTCCTCACCGCGCCCCTCCTCGCCGCCGGTCTCCTCGGCGCCCTGGGACGGCGTCGCCGGCAGGCACTGTGGCAGTCGGCGTTCGGGTCCCTCGGCGGGCGGCGCGGCATGGAGCCGCCCACGCCGACCGGTGACGCACAGGACGTCCAGGACGCGCTGCTCGTCGGCGCCGACCCCGAGGGCGTACGGCTGCTCGACCGGAGCCTGCGCGGGCTCGCGGCCTCCCTCGCCGAGGAGTCGCGCGCGCTGCCGGTCGTCTACGCGGCCTGGCTCAGCAACGGCGACCTGCACCTCCAGCTCGCCCAGCCCGCCGGGAAGCCCCCGGCCCCCTGGCAGCAGGGACAGGACCAGACGTTCTGGATGCTGGCCCGGACCGACGCCGAGCGCTACGAGGACGTCGACACGGCCGCGCCCTACCCGGGCCTGGTCAGCCTCGGCACCATGGACGACTCGCGGCTGCTGCTCAACCTGGAGGCCGTGCCCGGCATCGTCTCGCTGAGCGGCCGGGAGGCCGACCGGGCCGCCGTGTTCGCCTCCGTCGCGGCCGAGTTGGCGACCAACGGCTGGTCCGACCGCATGACCATCACGCTCGTCGGCTTCGGCGAGGACCTCACCCCGCTCGCCCCGAACCGCATCCGGCACCTGGAGGACGTCGAGGCGCTCGTCGAGACCATGGAGGCCGAGACGCGGCAGCGGCGGGGAGCGCTCGGTGCCGCCGGGCACGACTCCGTCCTCACCGGGCGCACCGGGCCCGCGCAGCACACCCGTTGGGCCCCGCACCTGGTCCTGCTCGCCGCCCAGCCCTCCGCGCAGGACGCCGTCAAGCTCGCCGAACTCGCCGCCGACGCGAGCCGTCTCGGCATCGGCTACCTCGTCGGCACCGAGACCGGCGATCTGCCGGGCGCCGCCTGGGAGATGGAGATCACCGGCCAGGGCAAGCTGCTCGCGCCGCTCCTCGGGCTCGAACTCGACGCCCAGTTGCTGCCCGTCGCCCAGCAGCGGGCCGTGGTCGAGCTGTTCGTCGAGGCCGACCCGGAGCGCGAGACCGACGGGCCCGCCAACACCCCGCCGTTCCTCGTCGACATCAGCGAGCAGGGGCGTCCGGCCGTGTACGCCCGGCTCGTCGGGCCGTACGAGATCATCGGGCTGGACGACCCGGACGGGGAGCGCAGCGCGCTGCTGCACGAGGCCCTCGCCCTGCTGCTCCTGCACCGCGAGGGCGTGCACCCGCGCGTGCTGTCCTCCGCGCTCTGGCCGCGCGGCGTCACCGACGACGTGCGCGGCGCGCTGCTCGACCGGCTGCACGACTGGCTCGGCGCCGACCCCGACGGCACGCCCCGCCTGGCCACCGACAGCTCCGGCCGGCTCACGCTCGCCAAGACGGTCGTCTCCGACCTGGACGTGCTGCGGTCCCTGTACCACGAGGCCACGCAGGGCAGGGGCGTCGACAGCCGTGCCGTGCGCGGGCGGCTGCTCACCGACGCGCTGGTGCTGGTGCGCGGACCGCTGCTCGCCGACCGGCCCGAGGGGCGTTACCGGTGGCTCACGCACGAGATCGTGGACGCCCAGCTTCCGCTGCTCGTCGCGGACACGGGGCTCGCGCTGTGCGAGTTCCACATGGAGAAGAACCGCGCGGAGAAGGCCATCGAGGCGCTCAACGCGGCCCTGCGCACCGCTCCGGCCGACGAGCGGCTGTGGCACGAGCTGCTGCGCGCCACCCACGCCACCGGTGACACGGACCGGTTGACCGCCCTCGCCACCGACCTCATCGGCCGCAGCGGGGCCCGTGGGCTGCCGCCGCGCACCGAGGCACTGCTCGACGAGCTGCTGCCGACGTGGCGTGACGTGATCGCCGCGGCGGGATGAGCACCGGGCTGCTGATCCTCGCCGCCGCGCTGTGGGGTGCGGCGGCGGGAGCACTGCTGCCGCGCGCGGCCTACCGGTTCTCGGTGCCGTCGGGGGAGGCGTGGCACAAGGAGTGCCCCGGGGGGCACCCCGTCAAGGGCTGGCTGGGGCGGGCGGCCTGCCCGGAGTGTGCGGAGTCCGGATACGGACCGCGCACGACGCCGCTCGCGATCGCCACCGCCCTGGTCTGCGCGGTCCTCGCCGCCGCGACCGGCACCCGCCCCGAGCTCGGGGTCTGGCTGCTGCTCGCCCCGGCCGGCGTCCTGCTCACGGTCGTCGACTTCCGCGTACGGCGCCTTCCCGACCCGCTCACCCTGCCCTTCGCCGCTGTGGCCCTGGCCCTGCTGGGCCTCACCGCCCTCGTCCCCGAACACGCGGGCCACTGGACCACCGCCCTGCTCGGCTCCCTGGCCCTGGGCGGCGGCTACTTCGTCCTGTTCCTCATCAACCCCGCGGGCATGGGCTTCGGCGACGTCAAACTCGCCCTCGGCACGGGCGCCGCCCTCGGCTGGTACGGCTGGCCGACGGTCATGCTCGGCACCTTCGCCGGCTTCCTCCTCGGCGCGCTGTACGGCGCCGCCCTGGTGATCACCCGCCGGGCCACCCGCAAAACAGCCATCCCCTTCGGCCCGTTCCTGATCGCGGGCGCGTTCCTGGGCCTGCTGGTGGGCGCGTACACGGCCTGACAGCGGGGTCCGGCGCGTACCCGGTCAACCGGCACGCGGACACGCGCTCGAAAGCCCGCCGAAGGCCTGTGACCGGCGCAACCGGCGCTGCCATGATGCTGATCATGACAAACGCAGCTCCTTACCCCGTGTACCCGGCCGCGCACCCCGCCGGCCCGTTGCCGGATCCCGCCCCCCACCCGTACCACCGCATGGACCGCACCACAGGACGTCACCGCTGGTGGCGGCCGCTGGCCGGCACGGTGCTGCTGGCTCTCGCCCACTTCGTGATCCTGCTCGTGCTGCTGGTCCTCTCCTACGGGCTCGGCACAGCGCTCGGCGCCCCCGAACTGCCCGACGGCGGTACCGACTTAGGGCCGCTGGGGAACACCGCGACGGACCTCGTGTCCATTGCGATAGCCCTGCCCCTGGTGCTGCTGGCCACGCTGTGGCCGGCGAGGCGGGCCGTCGGCACCGTCACGTCGGTCACCGGACGGCTGCGGATCGGCTGGCTCGGGTGGTGTCTGCTGGCCGGGCTCCCGTGCATCCTCCTGCTCACGGTGATCTCCTTCTTCCTGCCGGGCGGCTCGGACGAGTCCGACACCTGGGTGGGCTGGCGCTCCTTCCTCATGGCCCTGGCCGTGCTGGCCGTCCTCGTCCCGCTCCAGGCCGCGGCCGAGGAGTACGTCTTCCGCGGCTGGCTGCTCCAGGCGGTCGGGGCGTTCGTGCGCTCCCCGTGGCTCGCCGTGATCCCGCAGGCCGTGCTGTTCGCCGCGGCCCACGGCTGGGGCACCAGGTGGGGCTTCCTCGGGCTGCTGGTGAGCGGTCTGGTGATGGGTCTGCTCACGATTCGCACCGGGGGACTCGAAGCGGCCATCGTCCTGCACGTCCTGAACAACCTGCTGGCCTTCGGGGTCTCCGCCGCGATCGTCGGCGGACTGTCGACGGACGAGACCGCGGCCGACGCGCCCTGGCCGCTGGCCCTCACCGCCATGGCCGTCGATCTGCTCTACGCCGCGCTCGTGCTGTGGCTGGCCCGGCGCCGTGAGCCGCAGCGCCTCTCGGTACCGCCCGCCCCGCCCGCCCCCTTCGCCCATCCCGCCCGCACGGCCTGACGTCCGGCCCGGCGAACCCCTGGCGTACGCTGGGCTGGTCCGTCCACAACCCTTACGAAAGGGACGCCCGGTGACCGAGAAGGCCGACCTTCAGCCCATCCTCGACCGTGCAGCCGCCGGTGGGCGGATCACCCCGGACGAGGCACTCGTGCTGTACCGGGACGCCCCGCTGCACGCGCTGGGCGCCGCCGCCGACGCCGTACGCCGCCGCCGGTACGCCGGGACCGAGCACATCGCGACGTACATCATCGAGCGCAACATCAACTACACGAACGTGTGCGTCACGGCGTGCAAGTTCTGCGCGTTCTACGCCCCGCCGAAGGCCAAGGACAAGGGCTGGACGCGCGACCTGGACGACATCCTGCGCCGGTGCGCGGAGACCGTCGAGCTGGGCGGCACACAGATCATGTTCCAGGGCGGGCACCACCCGGACTACGGCGTCGAGTACTACGAGAAGCACTTCGCGGCGATCAAGAAGGAATTCCCGCAGCTGGTCATCCACAGCCTGGGGGCGTCCGAGGTCGAGCACATGGCCCGGATCTCCAAGGTGAGCGTGGAGGAGGCCATCCAGCGCATCCACGCCGCCGGCCTCGACTCCTTCGCGGGCGCCGGCGCCGAGCTGCTGCCCGAGCGGCCCCGCAAGGCCATCGCCCCGCTGAAGGAGTCCGGCGAGCGCTGGCTGGAGATCATGGAGATCGCGCACAAGCTGGGCGTGGAATCCACCTCCACCATGCTCATGGGCACCGGCGAGACCAACGCCGAGCGCATCGAGCACCTGCGGATGATCCGCGAGGTCCAGGACCGTACGGGTGGCTTCCGCGCCTTCATCCCGTACACCTACCAGCCCGAGAACAACCACCTGAAGGGCCGCACCCAGGCGACGCTCTTCGAGTACCTGCGGATGATCGCCATCGCGCGGCTGTTCATGGACAACATCGCCCACATCCAGGGCTCCTGGCTGACCACGGGCAAGGAGGTCGGGCAGCTCTCCCTGCACTACGGCGCCGACGACCTCGGCTCGATCATGCTGGAGGAGAACGTGGTGTCGTCGGCCGGCGCCAAGCACCGGTCGAACCGGATGGAGATCATCGATCTGATCCGGAAGGCGGGCCGGGTCCCCGCCCAGCGCGCGACCACGTACGAGCACCTCGTCGTCCACGACGACCCGGCGAACGACCCGGTCGACGACCGCGTCGTCTCGCACATCTCCTCCACGGCCATCGAGGGCGGCACGGCTCACCCCGAGCTGAAGCTGCTCGCCCCCAACTGACCCGACCGTGCTGACGATCCACGCCGCTCCCCTGGTCCTCCCGGCGGGCGCGGACCCGGTCGTGGACGGCGCCGTCGTGGTGGACGGCGACCGGATCACCGCCGTCGGGCCGTACGAGGAGGCCGTCGACGGCGCGTCCGGCGCGCGGGTGCGGCGCTGGCCCGGCGTCCTCACCCCGGGCCTGCGCCAGTGGCACCCGCTGTGGCTGCTGCGCCACTGCTACCACCCCGACCCGCGCGAAGCCGACGAGCTGGGTGAACAGCCCCTGTGGGGCGAGCGGCTGACCGCCCTCGGCGACCTCGGCGAGACCCGCTGGTCGGGCAGTGTGCGGCGGGGAGTGCAGCGGATGCTGCGGTACGGCACGACGGCGGTCGCCTCGCCCGGCGCCCGTTTCCGCGATCCCCTGGTGGCCATGGCCGTCGCCCGCTCCGGGCTGACCGTCGTGGGAACCACGGGGGCTCCCGGCACGCTGCTGGGCGAACGGCCCGACCTCGACCCGTTCGCGGAGGGGTACGACCTCGCGGGCACGGTCCACGGCCCGCTGACCGTCGGCGGCCGGGCCGACCTGGCCGTGTTCGACGTGTCCGACGAGGCGGCCCTGCGCGAGCGCGGCGCGGCGACCTGCGTGGCGACCGTGCTGGCCGGCCGGCTGGTGTACCGGGCCCGCTGACCCCGGGTGCTCGGATCAGCCGCGCGCCCCTGGCCGCCGCCGGTGCCAGCCCGCGAAGGGGCTCCCCGTGCCAGCCCGCGAAGGCGCTCCCCGTCTCAGCCCGCGAAGGGGCTGCCCGCGTCAGCCCGCGAAGGGGCTGCCCGCGTCAGCCCGCGAAGGGACTCCCCGTGTCAGCCCGCGAAGGCCTTCCCGAACGCCCCCGCCTCCTGCTTCACCCCGCTGCAATCCGTCGCCGGTTCGGCCGACTTCGAGCCGTCCGCGCACGGCCGGTCCCGGGCCGCCGACCACATCGACACCCAGGCGATGCCCTTCTCCTCGGCGAACGCCCGGACCTCGGCGGCGTCCGCGAGCGTGAACGTCTCGTTCGCGACGTCGTTGACGCCGATCATCGAGGTGAGCGCCATGCCCTGCCAGGCGGCCGGGTCGGAGGTGCCGAAGACCTTCTTCAGCTGGGTGTGCGCGGCCTGCGCGGCCGTGCGGGCGTAGCCGCCCATGTCACCGTCGTACGACGAGCCGTAGTTCATCGTCATGAGGTTGACGGTGGAGACCTGGACGCCGTTGTCGTTGGCGGAGGCGAGGAGTGCCAGGCCGTCCTTGTCGAGGCCCGCGGGCATCACCGGCAGGGTGAACGAGACCTCCAGGCCGGTCCGTTCCTTCTGCAACCGCGCGATCGCCTTCGAACGCAGGGCGACGGAGGCGGAGTCGGAGAGTTCGTCGCCCTCGATGTCGAAGTCGGCGAGGGTGGTGCCGGCCGCGTCCAGGGCCTTGCCGTACGCCGCCGCCAGCTCCGCGGCGCTGCCGCAGTTCGCCGCGAGTTCCTTGCCGGAGGCGCCGCCGAAGGAGACCCGGACCCGGCCGCCGTCCGCCTTGAGCCTCGCGATCCGGGAGGTGACCGTCGCGTCGCCGATGGCGTGCGTGCCGTTCCAGCGTGGGGTGCAGTCGTCGCCGTCGGCTATGACGAACGCCAGGTTGTACGTCGTGGGGGAGCCGGCGGTGTCGGTGCCGGCGGCCTCGGTGGCGCTGAGGTACGGGGCGTACGAGGTGCCGGCCGCGGCCGGCACTGTGGGGGACGGGGCGGACGGGGGGTCCGCTGCGGCCGGAGGGGCCGCGTCACCCTGCCCGGAGCATGCGGCGGTGGCGAGGGCGAACAGGCAGGCCAGCCCGGACGCCGCCGGTTTCCGCGAACTCCTCATGACATGCGCTCCCGTTCTCCTGCGATCTGGGGGTCGGACAGGAAGTACGTTTCCCGGCTGCGAACGTCTCACGGAGGCGGCGGCGCGCGGGCGGCCGCGGCTCCTGCCCGGAGAGGGTGCTGCAAGAATGGGCCCGTGACCCGCGCATCCCTGGACAAGCAGCCGCACGAAGTCGCCTCGATGTTCGACGACGTGGCGGAACGGTACGACCTGACCAACGACGTGCTGTCCCTCGGCCAGGACCGGCGTTGGCGCAAGGAGGTCGCCAAGGCGGTCGACGCGCGCCCCGCGCAGAAGGTCCTCGACCTGGCCGCGGGCACGGGGACCTCCTCGCTGCCCTTCGCGCAGACCGGTGCCTACGTCGTCCCGTGCGACTTCTCCCAGGGCATGCTCCAGGTGGGCAAGCAGCGCCGGCCCTGGCTGCCGTACACCGCAGGCGACGCGACGCGGCTCCCGTTCCGGGACGACACGTTCGACGCCGTCACCATCTCCTTCGGGCTGCGCAACGTGCAGGACACGGACGCCGGCCTGCGCGAGATGCTCCGGGTGACCCGGCCCGGCGGGCGGATCGTGATCTGCGAGTTCTCACACCCGACGTGGGCGCCGTTCCGCACCGTCTACACCGAGTACCTGATGCGTGCCCTGCCGCCGGTCGCCCGGGCCGTGTCCTCCAACCCCGACGCCTACGTCTACCTCGCCGAGTCCATCCGCGCCTGGCCCGACCAGCCCGCGCTGGCCGAGCGGCTGGGCAAGGCCGGCTGGTCGCGGGTGGCCTGGCGCAACCTGAGCGGCGGCATCGTCGCCCTGCACCGGGGCTTCAAGCCCGAGTGAGGCAGGGGGCCCGTCGGTCCTAGGGCGAGCTGAGGACCATGTAGGGGTCGCCCGGCTCGTCCAGCTCGCGCTGGAGACCGCCCCGGGGCGGTCGCGGGATCCGCGGTTCGTGCACGCCCCCGCCGCCCTCACCGGGACCGAAGTCGAACCACACGTAGACCATCGAGTCCCGCGGCACCTCGGCCCCGGGCTGCGGGTACTGGCGTACGACGTAGTCGACGACGGGGGGAGCCGGCCCGGGCCGGTCCGGCGCGGTGAGCAGGAGCCCCTGCGCCCGGGCCGTCTCGCGCGCGTCCACGGCCATCAGGCCGACCAGACGTGGTACGCGCACTTCGGGTGTCTTGCGGGATATGTGCACAGATGTCACCCCCAGCGGTACAGGAAGGGTAACTCCCGCCCCGTACCGACCGGAAGCGACAGATGTCTTTCTGTGACAGTCGACTACGCTGCGTCAGCGTCTCGGAGGTCGAGCCGGTAGCAGTGCCCCGCCCGCTGCGAAGCCGGGGTCGTGAAGGTCTGGGCGAGGCGCACCCGAGGCGCTGGGTCACCGCGATGGACCGGCTGTTGCGGGCGTCGACCATCGCGACGACCCCCGGGACGCCACGCGCCCGCATCCGCTCCAGCGTCTGCCGCGCGGCCGCGGTGACGTAGCCCTTGCCCCAGTGCTGACGGCCCAGCCGCCAGCCGATCTCGATCTCCCCGGCCGGGCCCCAGGACCGCTCCCACGGCTGGGCGCCCGTGAAGCCGATGACCTGCTCCGACGCGTCGAGCACGGTCCACAGGCAGAAGCCCAGCTCCGCGTCGTGCCGGCGCTGGCGGGCGGTGAGCTCCTCGTAGACCGAGAGCTCCGCGGCCCTGCCGCCCTGGAACTCCATGACGGCCGGGTCGTCGAAGATCCGGTGCCAGACGATCGCGTCCTCGTGAGTGGGGACGCGCAGCCGCACAGCGGGGAGAACTCGATTCACGAAGGCAGCCCTTCAGCCGGGTGATGAATGCTGCTGCATAGACTGCCCATGTCCAGTGCCGGTCGGCACGCAAGATTGACGAACTTGGGGAGATCCCGCCGTGACCGTCGTGACCGAGCCCCTCTCCGAGAACACCGCCGATGTGATCGTCGTGGGCGCGGGGCCGGCCGGCTCCACCACCGCCTACCACCTCGCCAAGGCCGGACTCGACGTCCTCCTGCTGGAGAAGACCGAGTTCCCCCGCGAGAAGGTCTGCGGCGACGGCCTCACCCCGCGTGCCGTCAAGCAGCTCGTGGCGATGGGCATCGACATCTCGGAGGAGGCCGGCTGGCTCCGCAACAAGGGCCTGCGCATCATCGGCGGCGGTGTGCGGCTCCAGCTCGACTGGCCGGATCTCGCCTCCTTCCCCGACTACGGCCTCGTCCGCAAGCGCGACGACTTCGACGAGCAGCTCGCCCGGCAGGCGCAGAAGGCCGGCGCCCGGCTCTTCGAGCGGTGCAACGTGGGCGCGCCGATCCTCGACGAGCGCACGGGCCGTATCACCGGGGTGCACGCCAAGCTCGGCGAGGAGAAGCGCGAGGTCACCTTCCGCGCTCCACTGGTCGTCGCCGCCGACGGCAACTCCACACGGCTGTCCCTGGCGATGGGCCTGCACCGCCGTGAGGACCGCCCGATGGGCGTGGCGGTGCGCACGTACTTCACCAGCCCGCGCCACGAGGACGACTACCTGGAGTCCTGGCTGGAGCTGTGGGACCGCCGCGGCGCCGAGGACCGCCTGCTGCCGGGCTACGGCTGGATCTTCGGCATGGGCGACGGCACGTCCAACGTCGGCCTGGGCGTGCTCAACACCTCCGACTCCTTCAAGGAACTGGACTGGCGCGAGGTGCTGAAGGCCTGGTGCGCGTCCATGCCGGAGGACTGGGGCTACACCCCGGACAACATGACCGGCCCGATCCGCGGCGCCGCCCTGCCGATGGCCTTCAACCGCCAGCCGCACTACACCAAGGGCCTGCTGCTCGTCGGCGACGCCGGTGGCCTGGTGAACCCCTTCAACGGCGAGGGCATCGCCTACGCCATGGAGTCCGGCCAGATCGCCGCCGACGTCATCGTCCAGGCCCACGCCCGGCCGACCCCCGCGAGCCGCGAACTGGCCCTCCAGCGCTACCCGCGCGTCCTGAAGGACACCTACGGCGGCTACTACACGCTCGGCCGCGCCTTCGTGAAGCTCATCGGCAACCCGAAGGTCATGCAGATCGCCGCCCAGCGCGGTCTCACACACCCGATGCTGATGAAGTTCACCCTGAAGCTCCTCGCGAACCTCACCGACCCGACGGGCGGCGACGCGATGGACCGCATCATCAACGGGCTGAGCAGGGTGGCACCCAAGGCCTGAGCCGCCCGAGCGGCGCCGGGCGGCCCGAGCGGCGCCAGGCGGTCCGAGCGGCGCCGGGCGGCCCGAGCGGGGCCGGCGCCCGGGCGGGCGGAGACTGGGAAGGCCCCTCGCGAGAGCGGGGGGCCTTTCGCATGCTTCACGGGCCGTCGTGCACGAACACCCGCGGGCTGGCCCCGGCCTGGCTCGCCGCGCCGTCAACACCACACCAAGTCGGGAAAATTCGGGCGCATGGTGGGGGAGCGGCCGGTGCGCACGGGCCGGCCGCAGTGCCGGATGGGCTCAGGAAGGGCTCTGAAGGGCCCTGGAGGGCTTCGGTGGTGGGCCGAGGGGATATCGGGGCCGGGCCCCCGGACAGGCCGGGAGGGCCGTTGCCTCGTCGTGGCAGCGGCCCTCGAGCCCGTGTGAGCGGACGAGTCGGACGACGCGTGACGTCAGAGGACGCGCACCGCGCCCGACGCCGGGTAGCCCGACAGGTCCTGGATGACGACACCCTTGGACGGGTTGGCCGCGTCGAGGTACTGGCCGTTCCCGATGTAGACACCCACGTGGTACGCGGAGCCCTTGCCGCCCCAGTACAGGATGTCGCCGACCTGGACGCTGGACAGCGGCACGTCCGTGCCGGCCATCGACTGGTCCTGCGAGACACGCGGCAGGTCCACACCAACCTGCTTGTACGCGGCCTGCACGAGGGAGGAGCAGTCCCAGGCGTTGGGACCGGTGGCGCCCATGACGTAGGCGTCGCCCACCTGGGCCTTGAGGAACGCGATGACCGTCGCGACGCTGCCGCTGGCGGGCGCCGACACCGACGTGGAGGCGGACGCGGAGGCGGACAGGGTGGCGCGCTCGGTGCTGCGGTTGGCGCGCTCGGCGGCGGCCTTGCGGGCGGCCTCGGCGGCCTCCTTCTTGGCCTCCGCCTTCTTCTTCGCCTCGGCGAGGTCCTTCTTGGCCTCCGCCGCGGCCTTGGCGGCGGCGGCGTCACGCTCGGCGCGCAGTTCGTAGTTCGCGGCGGCCTGCTGGGTGGCGGCCGCGGACTGGGCGACCTGAGCGGACAGGTCGGCCGTCAGGGTGGGCAGTTCGATGGTCTGCGTCACCGGCTCGGCGGCGCTCGCCGAGGCCGACGCACCAGCCGCTGCCATGCTGAGAACGCCACCGGCAACGCCGGCGCGCAGGGCGATCGAAGAGGTCGCGCTGCGGCGGGGTTTCCGGTGGCTGCGTATGTGAGCGGTGTGGGACATGGGAATAACCGGTACCAGGGGCTCCTTCATATCTTCAAGAAACGTGTGCTGCGCCACAGTTACTCAATCGGGCCCTCAAAACCCCCGAACGAGGCCCTTTATTGACGCCGTAACGGACATTGCGGGCGCGCCGTGACCGGCCTGTGATCACGGTGTTTGATCAATACGCCCGAATTGCCCCGCGCCTACCATCGGTTGGCTTGATTGGCCAAGCCCCGTTCTCATGGATCTCTCACCCATGTGACGGGGATCACGGAACGGTTGGGCCGGAGGTCGCGTCCCGGCGCGTAGATCACGGGCGGGTCACGGGCTCGCGAAGATCGTGAACGCGTGCACGCGTCCACACCTCGCCCCACACGCCCTCTGATGTGTGAACGGGCCTCTATCAAGAGATCAAGCCCATCGCCAATTTGCATGCAAGAGAACCCTCTTGATATTGAGACGACCCCTCCGGCCTGCGCTGACGAGCCAAAATGTCACCTCTCGTGATCACACGGACGCTTCGCGTGTGAAGATCACCGCTCATCCGACTTCATGATCGATCGTCAGGTGGTGGAGATCACAAAGCTTGTGCAATACCCCGTGTCGCAGATCACAGAGCGTCGGGCATAAGATGCACGCGGTTGGGCTTGTGACCTGCTTCACATGTTCCCGATCTTCGCCGGGGCGGGCGGGGTTCGAGGGACGGGTGGGGCGGATGTGAGCCCGATGCAATCCGCCAGCAGTCAGTGCCGACTGAGAGGAGCGAGGAGCGGTGAACGCTTATGCGCCCATCCTCGTACTGGGAGCCCTCGGGGCAGGCTTTGCGATCTTCTCCGTGGTCATGGCCACGTTGATCGGGCCCAAGCGGTACAACCGGGCCAAGCTCGAGGCCTACGAGTGCGGCATCGAGCCGACCCCCACGCCGGCCGGCGGCGGGCGCTTCCCGATCAAGTACTACCTGACGGCGATGCTCTTCATCATTTTCGATATCGAGATCGTCTTCCTCTACCCCTGGGCCGTCACCTTCGACGCCCTGGGGATCTTCGGGCTCGTGGAGATGCTGCTCTTCGTGCTCACCGTCTTCGTCGCGTACGCGTACGTATGGCGGCGCGGCGGCCTGGAATGGGACTGAGGGGCCACACGTCATGGGACTCGAAGAAAAGCTGCCGAGCGGCTTCCTGCTGACCACCGTCGAGCAGGCCGCGGGCTGGGTGCGCAAGGCGTCGGTCTTCCCCGCCACGTTCGGCCTCGCCTGTTGTGCCATCGAGATGATGACCACCGGAGCCGGCCGCTACGACCTGGCGCGCTTCGGCATGGAGGTCTTCCGCGGCTCACCCCGCCAGGCGGACCTGATGATCGTCGCCGGCCGGGTGAGCCAGAAGATGGCGCCGGTGCTCCGGCAGGTCTACGACCAGATGCCGAACCCCAAGTGGGTGATCTCCATGGGGGTCTGCGCCTCCTCGGGCGGCATGTTCAACAACTACGCCATCGTCCAGGGCGTCGACCACATCGTGCCGGTCGACATCTACCTCCCCGGCTGCCCGCCCCGGCCGGAGATGCTGATGGACGCGATCCTCAAGCTCCACCAGAAGATCCAGTCCTCCAAGCTCGGCGTGAACGCCGAGGAAGCGGCCCGCGAGGCGGAGGAGGCGGCGCTCAAGGCCCTGCCCACGATCGAGATGAAGGGGCTGCTGCGGTGAGCGACGCGAACGGCACCAACGGTGCGAACGGGGTCAACCCCGAGAAGGACCTCTCTGCGGAGAACCTCCCCGGCCAGCGCGGCCAGGGCGGCGAGGAGATCCGCGTCCAGCGCGGCATGTTCGGCGCCGACAACGGCGGAGACACCACCGGTTACGGCGGCCTGGTCCGCTCGGTCCGGCTCCCGGGACCGGCGGCCCGCCCGTACGGCGGCTGGTTCGACGAGGTGGCCGACGAACTCGAAGGCGCGCTGGAGGAGCAGGGCCTGCTCCCGGACAACGCCATCGAGAAGACGGTCGTCGACCGCGACGAACTGACCTTCCACATCGAGCGCGAGCACCTGGTGCTGGTCGCCCGCACCCTGCGCGACGACCCGGCCCTGCGCTTCGAGCTGTGCACCGGCGTCAGCGGCGTGCACTACCCGAACGACAAGGGCCGCGAGCTGCACGCCGTCTACCACCTGCGCTCGATCACCCACAACCGGGTGATCCGCCTGGAGGTCAGCGCCCCCGACAGCGACCCGCACATCCCGTCGCTGGTCGAGGTCTATCCGACGAACGACTGGCACGAGCGCGAGACGTACGACTTCTTCGGAATCGTCTTCGACGGCCACCCCGCCCTGACGCGGATCATGATGCCGGACGACTGGCAGGGCTTCCCGCAGCGCAAGGACTACCCCCTCGGCGGCATCCCCGTCGAGTACAAGGGCGCCCAGATCCCGGCTCCGGACCAGCGGAGGTCGTACTCATGAGCACCTCGCACGCCTCTCCTCGCGAGACCACCGAGGGCACCGTCTACACCGTCACCGGCGGCGACTGGGACGAGGTCGTCCAGTCCGCGGCCCGTGCCGACGACGAGCGCATCGTCGTCAACATGGGCCCCCAGCACCCGTCCACCCACGGCGTGCTCCGCCTGATCCTGGAGATCGAGGGCGAGACCGTCACCGAAGCCCGCTGCGGAATCGGTTACCTGCACACCGGCATCGAGAAGAACCTCGAATACCGGACGTGGACGCAGGGCACCACGTTCGTGACGCGCATGGACTACCTCACGCCGTTCTTCAACGAGACGGCGTACTGCCTCGGTGTCGAGAAGCTCCTCGGCATCGAGGACCAGATCCCGGACCGCGCCTCGATCATCCGCGTGCTCCTCATGGAGCTGAACCGGCTCTCCTCCCACCTGGTGTGCATCGCCACCGGCGGCATGGAGCTGGGCGCGACCACGATCATGATCTACGGCTTTCGTGATCGTGAACTCATTCTCGATATCTACGAGCTGATCACCGGCCTGCGGATGAACCACGCGTACATCCGCCCCGGCGGACTCGCCCAGGACCTGCCGCCCGGCGCGGTGGACCAGATCCGCGAGTTCGTGAAGAAGATGAAGAAGAACCTCCCGGAGTACGACAAGCTCGCCACCGGGAACCCCATCTTCAAGGCGCGCATGCAGGACGTCGGCTACCTCGACCTGGCCGGCTGCATGGCCCTCGGCGCGACGGGCCCGATCCTGCGCTCCACGGGCCTGCCGCACGACCTGCGCAAGGCCCAGCCGTACTGCGGTTACGAGACCTACGACTTCGAGATCCCGACCGCGGACACCTGCGACTCCTACGGCCGCTTCCTGATCCGGCTGGAGGAGATGCGCCAGTCCCTCCGGATCGTCGAGCAGTGCCTGGACCGGCTCCAGCCCGGCCCGGTCATGGTCGCCGACAAGAAGATCGCCTGGCCCGCGCAGCTCGCCCTGGGCCCCGACGGGCTCGGTAACTCCCTCGACCACATCAAGAAGATCATGGGCACCTCCATGGAGGCCCTGATCCACCACTTCAAGCTGGTCACCGAGGGCTTCCGCGTGCCGCCGGGACAGGCGTACGCGGCGGTCGAGTCGCCCAAGGGCGAACTCGGGGTGCACGTCGTCTCCGACGGCGGCACCCGCCCCTACCGGGTCCACTTCCGGGACCCGTCCTTCACCAACCTTCAGGCCATGGCGGCGATGTGCGAGGGCGGCCAGGTCGCCGACGTCATCGTCGCCGTCGCGTCCATCGACCCCGTGATGGGAGGCGTCGACCGGTGACCACATCGTCTTCCGAGCGGGGCGTCAGCCTGGGCATGCCCGAACTGCCCGCACCCGCCTACCCGGACGACGTCCGGGCCCGTCTGGAGACGGACGCGCGCGAGGTCATCGCCCGCTACCCGGACTCCCGGTCCGCCCTCCTGCCGCTGCTGCACCTCGTGCAGTCCGAGGAGGGCCATGTCACGCGTACCGGCATGCAGTTCTGCGCGGACGTGCTCGGCCTGACCACGGCCGAGGTCACCGCCGTCGCCACCTTCTACACCATGTACCGCCGCCGCCCGAGCGGTGACTACCAGGTGGGGGTGTGCACCAACACCCTGTGCGCCGTCATGGGCGGCGACGCGATCTTCGAGGAGCTCCAGGAGCACCTCGGCGTCGGCAACGGCGAGACCACCGGGGACGGCAAGGTCACCCTGGAGCACATCGAGTGCAACGCGGCCTGCGACTTCGCGCCGGTCGTGATGGTCAACTGGGAGTTCTTCGACAACCAGACCCCGGACAGCGCCAAGAGCCTCGTCGACGACCTGCGCGCGGGACGGCCGGTGACGCCCACCCGCGGGGCGCGCATGTGCACCTTCAAGGAGACCGCCCGGGTCCTGGCCGGCTTCCCCGACGAGCGGGAGGGGGCCGTGGAGTCCGGAGGGAGCGCGGGGCCCGCCTCCCTGGTCGGCCTGAAGCTCGCCAAGGGCGAGACGTCCTCCGCGCGCGTGGTGCACCCGCGCGGCGAGGCGGCCCGCACGGCGGCGCCGCACGAGCCCTCACCGTCGGAGCACCTGAGCTCTCACGACGCGCCGCAGGACACATCGGCCTCCGACCCGGCCCACCCGGCCGGGCCCACCGCCGAGGAGGGGGAGTGATGACCTTGGCACCCGAGCTGAAAGACACGAGCCCCGAAAAGCTGCTCGCACCCGTGCTGTCGGCCTTCTGGGACGAGGACAAGTCCTGGACGCTGGACGTCTACCGGCGGCACGACGGGTACGAAGGGCTGCGCAAGGCGCTCGCCATGACGCCGGACGACCTGATCGCCTACGTCAAGGACTCCGGTCTGCGCGGACGCGGCGGCGCGGGATTCCCCACCGGGATGAAGTGGCAGTTCATTCCCCAGGGGGACGGCAAGCCGCACTATCTTGTTGTCAACGCCGACGAGTCGGAGCCGGGGACGTGCAAGGACATCCCGCTCCTCTTCGCGAACCCGCACAGCCTCATCGAGGGCATGATCATCGCGTGTTACGCCATCAGGTCGTCGCACGCCTTCATCTACCTGCGTGGTGAAGTCGTCCCCGTGCTGCGGCGGTTGCACTCCGCCGTGCGCGAGGCGTACGAGGCCGGCTTCCTCGGCGAGAACATCCTGGACAGCGGACTCGACCTCGACATCACCGTGCACGCGGGCGCGGGCGCGTACATCTGCGGTGAGGAGACCGCACTGCTCGACTCGCTCGAAGGCCGCCGGGGCCAGCCGCGGCTTCGTCCCCCCTTCCCTGCCGTCGCGGGCCTCTACGCGTGCCCGACTGTGGTGAACAACGTCGAATCGATCGCCTCGGTTCCCGCGATCCTCCAGCGGGGCAAGGAATGGTTCCGGTCGATGGGGAGTGAGAAGTCGCCCGGCTTCACGCTCTACTCCCTCTCCGGCCACGTCGCCAGCCCCGGCCAGTACGAGGCGCCGCTCGGGATCACACTCCGCCAGCTCCTCGACATGAGCGGCGGGATGCGCCCCGGGCACCGCCTCAAGTTCTGGACGCCGGGCGGCTCCTCCACCCCGATGTTCACCGACGAGCACCTCGACGTCCCCCTCGACTACGAAGGAGTGGGCGCCGCGGGTTCCATGCTCGGCACCAAAGCCCTCCAGTGCTTCGACGAGACGACCTGCGTGGTCCGTGCCGTCACCCGCTGGACGGAGTTCTACGCCCACGAGTCCTGCGGCAAGTGCACGCCCTGCCGCGAAGGGACCTACTGGCTCGTGCAGCTGCTGCGCGACATCGAGGCCGGCAAGGGACAGATGTCCGACCTCGACAAGCTGAACGACATCGCCGACAACATCAACGGCAAGTCCTTCTGCGCCCTCGGCGACGGCGCCGCCTCGCCGATCTTCTCCTCGCTGAAGTACTTCCGCGAGGAGTACGAGCAGCACATCACGGGCCGGGGCTGCCCCTTCGACCCGGCCAAGTCGACGGCCTGGGCCGACCGCACGGAGGTGACCGCATGACCGTGACCACCAACGCTCCCTCAGGCGGGGGAGAGGCGGCGGTCCCGCCGGAGGACCTCGTGTCGCTGACGATCGACGGCGCCGAGATCAGCGTGCCCAAGGGCACCCTGGTCATCCGGGCCGCCGAGCAGCTCGGCATCGAGATCCCCCGGTTCTGCGACCACCCCCTGCTCGACCCGGCCGGTGCCTGCCGCCAGTGCATCGTCGAGGTCGAGGGCCAGCGCAAGCCCATGGCGTCCTGCACCATCACCTGCACCGACGGGATGGTGGTCAAGACCCACCTCACCTCGCCGGTCGCCGAGAAGGCCCAGAAGGGTGTGATGGAGCTCCTGCTCATCAACCACCCGCTGGACTGCCCGGTCTGCGACAAGGGCGGCGAGTGCCCGCTGCAGAACCAGGCCATGTCGCACGGCGACGCCGACTCCCGCTTCGAGGGCCGCAAGCGGACCTACGAGAAGCCCGTCCCGATCTCCACGCAGGTGCTGCTCGACCGCGAGCGGTGCGTGCTGTGCGCCCGCTGCACCCGGTTCTCCAACCAGGTCGCGGGCGACCCGATGATCGAGCTGGTCGAGCGGGGCGCGCTCCAGCAGGTCGGCACCGGTGAGGGCGACCCGTTCGAGTCGTACTTCTCCGGCAACACCATCCAGATCTGCCCGGTCGGCGCGCTGACCTCGGCGGCGTACCGATTCCGCTCCCGCCCGTTCGACCTGGTCTCCTCGCCGTCGGTGTGCGAGCACTGCTCCGGCGGCTGCGCCACCCGTACCGACCACCGGCGCGGCAAGGTCATGCGGCGGCTCGCGGCGGACGACCCCGAGGTCAACGAGGAGTGGATCTGCGACAAGGGGCGGTTCGGGTTCCGGTACGCGCAGCAGCGCGACCGGCTGGACACGCCGCTGGTGCGCAACGCCGAGGGAGAGCTGGAGCCCGCCTCCTGGCCCGAGGCGCTGCAGATCGCGGCCCAGGGGCTGCTGGCCTCCCGGGGCCGCACCGGCGTCCTGACCGGCGGCCGCCTCACCGTCGAGGACGCCTACGCGTACAGCAAGTTCGCGCGCGTGGCCCTCGACACCAACGACATCGACTTCCGCGCGCGGGTGCACAGCAGCGAGGAGGCCGACTTCCTCGCCGCCCGGATCGCCGGGCGCGGCCGGGACCTCGACGGCACGGGCGTCACGTACACCGCGCTGGAGAAGGCACCGGCCGTCCTGCTGGTCGGCTTCGAGGCGGAGGAGGAGGCGCCCGGCGTCTTCCTGCGACTGCGCAAGGCCTGGCGCAAGCACGGGCAGCAGGTCTACTCCCTGGCCACGCACGCCACGCGCGGTCTGGAGAAGGCCGGTGGCACGCTGCTGCCGGCCGCTCCCGGCACCGAGACGGAGTGGTTGGACGCGCTCGCGAGCGGCGCCGGCCTGGAGGACGACGGCGCGCTCGCCGCCGAGGCGCTGCGCGCGGAGGGCGCGGTGATCGTCGTCGGTGAGCGGCTGGCCGCCGTGGCCGGCGGGCTCACCGCCGCCGCCCGTACGGCCTCCGCGACCGGCGCCCGGCTGGTGTGGATCCCGCGCCGGGCCGGGGAACGCGGTGCGATCGAGGCGGGCGCGCTGCCGTCGCTGCTGCCGGGCGGGCGCCCGGCCACCGACCCGCGCGCGCGGGACGAGGTCGCCTCCGTCTGGGGCGTCGCCGGTCTCCCGCACCGCTACGGCCGTGACACCGGCCAGATCGTGGAGGCAGCGGCGACCGGAGAGCTCCAGGCCCTGCTCGTGGCGGGCGTGGAGATCGCCGACCTGCCCGACCCGGCACGCGCGCGTGCGGCGCTGGACGAGGTGGGCTTCCTGGTCTCGCTGGAACTGCGGCCGAGCGAGATCAGCCGCAAGGCCGATGTCGTCCTGCCCGTGGCCGCGGTCGCCGAGAAGGCCGGCACCTTCCTCAACTGGGAAGGCCGCATCCGCTTCTTCGAGGCCGCGCTCAAGCCGGACCAGATGACCCGCCGCCCCTCGCCCACCGACGCGCGCGTGCTGCAGATGCTGGCCGACGCCATGGACGTCCACCTCGGACTGCCCGATCTGCGCACCGTGCGCGGCGAGATCGACCGGCTCGGCGCCTGGGACGGACCGCGGGCCGGCGAACCCCTGGAGACCGCGGCCGCACTGCCGCGGCCGGCCGCCGGGGAAGCCGTACTCGCGGGGCACCGGCTGCTGCTCGACCAGGGCGTCCTCCAGCAGGGCGACGAGGCGCTCGCCGGGACCCGGCACGCCGCACGCGCGCGGGTGTCGGCCCCCACGGCCGCCGAGGCGGGCGTCAAGGACGGCGACCTGCTCGCGGTGACCGGCCCGCGGGGAGTCGTGGAACTCCCGCTCCAGATCGGTGACATGCCCGACCGGGTGGTGTGGCTGCCGCTCAACTCCACCGGCGGCGGTGTCGCCTCCGACACCGGGGCGCGGCCCGGCTCCCTCGTCCGCATCGGCCCGGCGACGCTCGCCGGCGAGGCCCCCAAGGAGGTGGAGGCATGAGCCTTCAAGGAGGCGGCGGCATCAGCCCGTACCTCGCCGCGGAAGACCTCTCGATGTTCGGCACCGACCCCTGGTGGCTGGTCGTCATCAAGGCGGTGTTCTGCTTCGCCTTCCTGATGGTGACCGTGCTGGTCTCCATCGTCATGGAGCGCAAGGTCGTGGCCTGGATGCAGCTGCGCATCGGCCCCAACCGGCACGGCCCGTGGGGCATGCTCCAGTCGCTCGCCGACGGCATCAAGCTGATGCTGAAGGAAGACGTCATCGTCAAACGCGCGGACAAGGTCGTCTACGTACTCGCGCCGGTCATCGCGGCGATCCCGGCCTTCATGGCGATCGCGGTGATCCCCTTCGGTCCGGCCGGCAACGAGATCTCGATCTTCGGCCAGCGCACCACGATGCAGCTCACCGACCTGCCGATCGCGATGCTCTACATCCTCGCGGTCGCCTCGGTCGGCATCTACGGCATCGTGCTGGCGGGCTGGAGCTCCGGCTCGACCTACCCGCTGCTGGGCGGCCTGCGCTCCTGCGCGCAGATGATCTCCTACGAGATCGCGATGGGCGCCGCCTTCGCCTCCGTCTTCCTCTACTCGGGGTCGATGTCGACGTCGACCATCGTCGAGCAGCAGGCCGACCGCTGGTACATCGTGCTGCTGCCGGTCTCCTTCATCATCTACATCGTCACGATGGTCGGCGAGACCAACCGCGCCCCCTTCGACATGCCGGAGTCGGAGGGCGACCTGGTCGGCGGCTTCAACACCGAGTACTCGTCGATCAAGTTCGCGATGTTCATGCTCGCCGAGTACGTCAACATGGTGACCGTCTCGGCCGTCGCCACGACGCTGTTCCTCGGCGGCTGGCGGGCCCCCTGGCCCATCAGCACCTTCTGGGAAGGCGCCAATCACGGCTGGTGGCCGCTGCTGTGGTTCACGGTCAAGGTCCAGCTGCTGCTGTTCATGTTCATCTGGATCCGCGGCACTCTCCCGCGCGTCCGCTACGACCAGCTGATGAAGCTCGGCTGGAAGGTCCTCATCCCGGTCTCGCTGGTCTGGCTGATGCTCGTGGCGAGCGTGCGGGCCTTCCGCAACGAGGGCTACGACTTCGCCGACATCGCCCTCTACGTGGGCGGCGGCGTCCTCGCCCTGCTCCTGCTCTCCTTCGTCGCCGACATGTTCCGCGAGAAGGCCAAGAAGGCCGAACAGCCGGCCGAGACCCCGGCCGCCTTCGACTCGATGGCGGGCGGATTCCCCGTACCGCCGCTACCCGGACAGGAACTACCGCCGGTGCCGCGCCGCCGCTCGCGCCGTGAGCGGGAGCTGATTGTCAGTGGCGGGCCCGATACTCAGAGTGACGGATCTGTGGGCGGACCTACGGATGGAAAGGAGGCGTCCGATGGCTGAGGAACTCGAGCGTTCGAAGGCTGAGGAACCGAAGGACACCAAGCCCGGTTTCCAGAACCCCGTGGCCGGCTTCGGCGTGACCTTCAAGGCCATGTTCAAGAAGCGGCTGACCGAGCAGTACCCGGAGCAGCAGAAGACCACGGCTCCGCGCTTCCACGGACGGCACCAGCTCAACCGCCATCCGGACGGCCTGGAGAAGTGCGTCGGCTGTGAGCTGTGCGCCTGGGCCTGCCCCGCCGACGCGATCTACGTGGAGGGCGCGGACAACACCGACGAGGAGCGCTACTCGCCGGGCGAGCGGTACGGCCGCGTCTACCAGATCAACTACGCCCGCTGCATCCTGTGCGGCCTGTGCATCGAGGCCTGCCCCACCCGGGCGCTCACGATGACCAACGAGTTCGAGCTGGCCGACTCCAGCCGGGCCAACCTCATCTACACCAAGGAGCAGCTGCTCGCCGGTCTGGAGGAGGGGATGGTCGACTCGCCCCACGCCATCTACCCCGGCACGGACGAACAGGACTACTACCGGGGCCTGGTGACGGAGGCCGCGCCGGGCACCGAGCAGCAGGTCGCCCACTCCAAGGGCGAGGTCGTGCAGGAGGCCGACTCGACCTTCGGCGGGACGGAACCGGCCTCGGGGAAGGTGGCCGGCCGATGACCACCCAGCTCGCCGCCTACTCCACCTCCACCGGAGAGGCCGTCCAGTTCTGGATCCTCGGCACCGTCGCGGTGATCGGCGCCCTGTGCACCATCCTGATGAAGCGGGCCGTGCACAGCGCGCTCTGCCTCGCCGGGACCATGATCATCCTGGCGGTGTTCTATCTCGCCAACGGCGCCTACTTCCTGGGCGTCGTCCAGATCGTCGTCTACACCGGCGCGATCATGATGCTGTTCCTGTTCGTGGTGATGCTCGTCGGTGTCACGGCGGCGGACTCCCTGAAGGAGACCATCAAGGGCCAGCGCTGGCTGGCCGCGCTGTGCGGCCTCGGCTTCGGCGTCCTGCTGGTCGCCGGGATCGGCAACGCGTCCCTGACGGAGTTCAACGGCATCGGCCAGGCGAACGCCGGGGGCAACGTGGAGGGCCTCGCCGCCCTCCTCTTCACCAAGTACGTCTTCGCGTTCGAGATCACCGGCGCCCTGCTCATCACGGCCGCCGTCGGCGCCATGGTGCTCACGCACCGCGAACGCACCGAGCGCGCCAAGACGCAACGGGAACTCGCCGAGGAGCGCGTGCGCGAGGGCAAGCAACTGCCGCCCCTGCCGGCCCCCGGTGTCTACGCCCGGCACAACGCGGTCGACATCGCGGGCCTGCTGCCCGACGGCACCCCATCCGACCTCACCGTCAGCAAGACCCTGCGTGACCGCGGCCAGATCCGCGACGTGTCGCGGGAGGCGCTCAACGACCTCAAGGCCCTGGAGCAGCGGTCCGAGGAGCGTCTTGAGCGCAGGGCGGTCGGGCCGGCGAAGTTCCAGCGGTCCGAGGAGGCGTCGAAGTGAACCCCGTCAACTACCTGTACCTCGCGGCCCTGTTGTTCACGATCGGCGCCACCGGCGTGCTGATCAGGCGCAACGCGATCGTCGTGTTCATGTGCATCGAGCTGATGCTCAACGCCTGCAACCTCGCGTTCGTCGCCTTCTCCCGGATGCACGGCAACCTCGACGGCCAGATCATCGCCTTCTTCACGATGGTCGTCGCCGCCGCCGAGGTCGTGGTCGGGCTCGCGATCATCGTGTCCCTGTTCCGTGCCCGCCACTCGGCCTCGGTCGACGACGCCAGCCTGATGAAGCTGTAAGGGGTCGGAAGAATCGTGGAGAACCTCATTGCGCTGCTGGTGGCGGCGCCCCTGCTCGGAGCGGCGGTCCTGCTGTGCGGCGGTCGGCGGCTGGACGCCGTCGGCCACTGGCTCGGCACCCTGCTCGCGGCCGTCTCCTTCGTGCTCGGCCTGGTGCTGTTCACCGACATGCTCGGCCGGGACGCCGAGAGCCGTGTCCTGAGCCAGCACCTGTTCAGCTGGATCCCGGTCGAGGGCTTCCAGGCGGACGTCGCCTTCCAGCTCGACCAGCTGTCCATGACGTTCGTGCTGCTGATCACGGGCGTCGGATCGCTGATCCACCTGTACTCGATCGGGTACATGGAGCACGACGAGCGGCGCCGCCGCTTCTTCGGCTATCTGAACCTGTTCCTCGCGGCGATGCTGATCCTCGTCCTCGCCGACAACTACCTGCTGCTGTACGTCGGCTGGGAGGGCGTCGGTCTCGCCTCCTACCTGCTGATCGGCTTCTGGCAGCACAAGCCCAGCGCCGCCACGGCCGCGAAGAAGGCCTTCCTGGTCAACCGCGTCGGCGACATGGGCCTGTCCATCGCGATCATGCTGATGTTCCTGTGGTTCGGCACCTTCGCCTTCGGGCCGGTGCTCGGCGACCACGGTGAGGCCGGGCTCGCCGGTGCCGCCGGTGAGGACAAGCTGACCGCGATCGCGCTGATGCTGCTTCTCGCCGCCTGCGGCAAGTCCGCACAGGTGCCGCTTCAGTCCTGGCTCGGGGACGCGATGGAGGGCCCGACCCCGGTCTCGGCCCTCATCCACGCCGCGACCATGGTGACGGCGGGCGTCTACCTGATCGTCCGCTCCGCGGCCGTCTTCAACGGCGCCCCGGACGCGCAGCTGGTCGTCACCATCGTCGGCGCGGTCACGCTCCTGTTCGGTGCGATCGTCGGTTGCGCGAAGGACGACATCAAGAAGGCGCTGGCCGGTTCGACCATGTCGCAGATCGGCTACATGATCCTCGCCGCCGGCCTCGGCCCCATCGGCTACGTCTTCGCGATCATGCACCTGGTGACGCACGGCTTCTTCAAGGCCGGGCTGTTCCTCGGCGCCGGTTCGGTCATGCACGGCATGAACGACGAGGTCGACATGCGCCGCTACGGCGGCCTGCGCAAGTACATGCCGGTCACC
The DNA here is from genome assembly GCF_040637495.1 of Streptomyces sp. NPDC029044. Lineage (NCBI taxonomy): Bacteria > Bacillati > Actinomycetota > Actinomycetes > Kitasatosporales > Streptomycetaceae > Streptomyces > Streptomyces sp. NPDC029044. The sequence goes on along the minus strand of NZ_JBEZWN010000010.1, from coordinate 78,698 downwards.
TTCGTCACCTTCGGCCTCGGCTACCTGGCCATCATCGGTTTCCCGGGCCTGTCCGGCTTCTTCTCCAAGGACAAGATCATCGAGGCGGCGTTCGCCAAGGGCGGCACCGAGGGCTGGATCCTCGGCGCCTGCGCCCTGCTCGGCGCGGCCATCACGGCGTTCTACATGACGCGCGTGATGCTGATGACGTTCTTCGGCGAGGAGCGCTGGCGCAACGCCCCGACGCCGTCCCCGGCCGAGCCGAGCGCGGAGCCCGCCGCCGAGACGCGTGGCGAGTACACCCCGCCGCATCCGCACGAGTCGCCCAAGGTCATGACGGTCCCGATGATCGTGCTGGCCGTCGGATCGGTGGCGGGCGGCGCGTTCTTCAGCATCGGCGACCGGTTCATGCACTGGCTGGAGCCGGTGACCGGGCACAGCCACGGCAACCCGCCGATCAGCGCGGGCGTGGTCACCGGCGCGACCGTCGCCTGCATGATCATCGGCGTCGCCATCGCCTGGGCCCAGTACGGCCGCCGCCCGGTCCCGGCCGTCGCCCCGCGCGGCTCGCTGCTCACCCGGGCCGCCCGCCGCGACCTGCTCCAGGACGACTTCAACCACGTCGTCCTGGTGCGCGGCGGCGAGCACCTCACGCGGTCCCTGGTCTATGTCGACCACACCCTGGTCGACGGCGTCGTCAACGGCACGGCGGCCTCGGTCGGCGGCCTCTCCGGGCGGATGCGCAAGCTGCAGAACGGCTTCGCCCGCTCCTACGCGGTCTCGATGTTCGGGGGTGCGGCGGTCATCGTCGCCGCGACCCTGCTGATGAGGGCGGTCTGATACCGATGTCCTTTCCTCTGCTGACAGTGACGGCGGCGCTCCCGGCCGTCGGGGCGATCGCCACCGCCGCCGTACCGGCCGCGAAGCGCACCGCGGCCAAGTGGCTGGCGCTGCTCTTCTCGCTCGCCACGCTCGCCCTGGCGATCGTCGTCCTGGTGCGTTTCGACCCGGGCGGCGACCGCTACCAGCTCACCGAGTCCCACGCCTGGATCGCCGACTTCGGCGTCCGCTACGAACTGGGCGTGGACGGCATCGGGGTGGCGCTGATCGCGCTGACCGCCCTGCTGATCCCCTTCATCATCCTCGCGGGCTGGCACGACGCCGACCCCCTGGAGACCGGCAGCAGCCGGTGGCGGCCGACGCAGGGCTTCTTCGCCCTGATCCTCGCCGTCGAGGCGATGGTGATCCTCTCCTTCGAGGCCACCGACGTCTTCCTCTTCTACATCTTCTTCGAAGCCATGCTGATCCCGATGTACTTCCTCATCGGCGGCTTCGGGGACCGTGCCCACGAGCACGGCGAGAAGGCGGCGGCGACGCAACGCTCGTACGCCGCGGTGAAGTTCCTCCTCTACAACCTGGTCGGCGGTCTGATCATGCTGGCCGCGGTGATCGGCCTCTACGTGGTCGCCGGGAACTTCTCGCTCCAGGAGATCGCCGAGGCCCGCGCCAACGGCACGCTCGACATGGCGACCAACACCGAACGCTGGCTGTTCCTCGGCTTCTTCTTCGCGTTCGCGGTGAAGGCGCCGCTGTGGCCGCTGCACACCTGGCTGCCCAACGCCATGCAGGAGTCCACCGCCCCGGTCGCCGTGCTCATCACGGCGGTCGTCGACAAGGTGGGCACCTTCGCGATGCTCCGCTTCTGCCTCCAGCTCTTCCCGGAGGCCAGCAAGTGGGCCACGCCCGCGATCCTCGTCCTGGCCCTGATCAGCATCATCTACGGGGCGCTGCTCGCGGTCGGCCAGCGGGACATCAAGCGGCTGGTGGCGTACGCGTCGATCTCCCACTTCGGCTTCATCATCATGGGCATCTTCGCGATGACCAGCCAGGGGCAGTCCGGCGCGACGCTCTACATGATCAACCACGGCATCTCGACGGCCGCGCTGATGCTGGTGGCGGGCTTCCTGATCTCGCGGCGCGGCTCGCGGCTCATCGCCGACTACGGCGGAGTCCAGAAGGTCGCCCCGGTGCTCGCCGGCACGTTCCTGATCGGCAGCCTCGCGACGCTGTCGCTGCCCGGGCTCGCGCCGTTCGTCAGTGAGTTCCTGGTCCTGGTCGGCACGTTCACGCGCTATCCGGTGATCGGCATCATCGCCACCTTCGGCATCGTCCTCGCCGCGCTCTACACCCTCGTCCTCTACCAGCGGACGATGACGGGCCCGGTGAAACCGGAGGTCTCCGCGATGCCGGACCTCCGGGTCCGTGAGCTCGTGGTCGTCGCCCCGCTGGTCGTCCTGCTGATCTTCCTGGGCGTCTACCCGAAGCCCCTCACGCAGATCATCGACCCGGCGGTCAAACAGACCATGTCCGACGTACAGAAGAAGGACCCCCAGCCCGAGGTGGAGGCGGCCAAGTGAGCGCAACAGCCGTCCACAGCCTGTGGACAACCGCGGCCGATCCGATCACCAAGATCGACGCACCGAAGTTCGAGTACGGCCAGTTGTCGCCGACCCTGATCGTCGTCGGCGCGGCGATCATCGGGATCCTGATCGAGGCGTTCGTCCCGCGAAAGTCTCGCTACTACGCCCAGATGTTCGTGTCCGTCGTCGCGCTCGCCGCCGCGTTCGCCGCGGTCGTGGCCCTCGCGGCCGACGGCTACGGCACGACCAAGGCGCGCATCGCGGCCATGGGCGCGATCGCCGTCGACGGGCCCGCCCTGTTCCTCCAGGGCACGATCCTGCTGGCGGCGCTGGTGGGCCTGTTCACCTTCGCCGAGCGGCGCCTCGACCCGGTGGTGCACGGCAACCGCGTCGACTCCTTCGCCGCGCAGGCCGCGTCCGTGCCGGGCAGTGAGAGCGAGAAGGCCGCGGTCAAGGCCGGGTTCACCACCACCGAGGTGTTCCCGCTGCTGATGTTCGCCGTCGCCGGCATGCTGATCTTCCCGGCGGCCAACGACCTGCTGACGCTGTTCGTGGCGCTGGAGGTCCTCTCCCTGCCGCTGTACCTGCTGTGCGCGCTGGCCCGCCGCAAGCGGCTCATGTCACAGGAAGCGGCGGTCAAGTACTTCCTGCTCGGCGCCTTCGCCTCCGCGTTCACCCTGTTCGGCATCGCGCTGCTCTACGGCTACGCGGGCTCGATGTCGTACGCGACGATCGCGCAGGTCGTCGACGGCACCGTGCAGGACGTCAACCCGGCGCTCGCCGACACCATGGGCAACGACGCGCTGCTGCTGATCGGCGCCGCGCTGCTGGTGATGGGCCTGCTGTTCAAGGTGGGCGCGGTGCCGTTCCACATGTGGACCCCGGACGTCTACCAGGGCGCCCCGACCCCGGTGACCGGGTTCATGGCGGCGGCGACGAAGGTCGCGGCGTTCGGCGCGCTGCTGCGACTGCTGTACGTGGTGCTGCCGGGCCTGCGCTGGGACTGGCGGCCGGTCATGTGGGCCGTGGCCATCGTCACGATGCTGGGCGGTGCGATCGTCGCGATCACACAGACCGACATCAAGCGGCTGCTGGCGTACTCGTCGATCGCGCACGCCGGGTTCATCCTCGCGGGCGTCATCGCGACCACGCCCGACGGCGTCTCGTCGGTGCTGTTCTACCTGGCGGCGTACTCGTTCGTGACGATCGGCGCCTTCGCGGTGGTGACCCTGGTCCGTGACGCGGGCGGCGAGGCGACGCACCTGTCCAAGTGGGCCGGCCTCGGGCGCAGGTCCCCGCTGGTGGCGGCGGTGTTCGCGGTGTTCCTGCTGGCCTTCGCGGGCATTCCGCTGACGTCCGGCTTCGCCGGGAAGTTCGCCGTGTTCAAGGCGGCGGCCGAGGGTGGGGCCGCCCCGCTCGTCGTCATCGGTGTGATCTCGTCGGCGATCGCGGCGTTCTTCTACATCCGCGTCATCGTGCTGATGTTCTTCAGCGAGCCGCGGCCGGAGGGCCCGACGGTGGCCGTGCCGTCGCCGCTGACGATGACGGCGATCGGCGTGGGCGTGGCGGTCACGCTGGTGCTCGGTGTGGCGCCGCAGTACTTCCTGGATCTGGCGGGGCAGGCGGGGGTGTTCGTGCGCTGACGCCCCTGGTTGGGGCCCGGTCTCCTTCGGGGGCCGGGCCCCACGGCATTCCGGCACGCAGCTGTACGGCCGAGCCGTGTCGAACGTATGTACGCGCAATGCCTTCACCAGGCGGGACCTGTGGATAACTCCGGGGCTGTCGGTGTGGGCGCCTATGGTGGACGCAGTGGTCGAGGCGCGACGCACGGGGGACGCAACGATGGGCGCGACGGGCGGGACGGGTGTGATGACGGAACTGGACGCGGTGACCGGGACGGAGGCGATCGGGACCGAGGCGATCGGGACCGGGGCGGCCGGGACCGGGGCGGCCGGGACCGGGGCGGCCGGGACCGGGGCGGGCCGCGCTCCCGCAGGGCCCCTCGGCGCCGACGCGAGCGAGGCGCTGACCGCGCTGCACCGGGTCTTCGGCTACGACGCCTTCCGCGGCGAGCAGGAAGCCGTCATCGAGCATGTCGTGGCGGGCGGCGACGCCGTCGTGCTCATGCCGACCGGCGGCGGCAAGTCGCTGTGCTACCAGATCCCGTCCCTGGTCAGGCCGGGCACGGGCGTGGTCGTCTCGCCGCTGATCGCCCTGATGCAGGACCAGGTGGACGCACTGCGGGCGCTGGGTGTGCGGGCCGGCTTCATGAACTCCACGCAGGACTTCGACGAGCGGCGGATGGTCGAGGCCGAGTTCCTCGCCGGCGAGCTGGACCTGCTGTATCTGGCGCCGGAGCGGCTGCGGCTGGAGAGCACGCTCGATCTGCTCTCCCGCGGCAAGATCTCCCTCTTCGCGATCGACGAGGCGCACTGCGTCTCCCAGTGGGGCCACGACTTCCGCCCCGACTATCTGGCGCTGTCCCTCCTCGGTGAGCGCTGGCCGGACGTGCCGCGCATCGCACTGACGGCGACGGCCACGCACGCGACGCACCAGGAGATCACCCAGCGGCTGAACATGCCGACGGCCCGCCACTTCGTGGCGAGCTTCGACCGGCCCAACATCCAGTACCGGATCGTGCCCAAGGCGGACCCGAAGAAGCAGCTGCTGAGCTTCCTGCGCGAGGAGCACGCGGGCGACGCGGGCATCGTCTACTGCCTGTCGCGCAACTCGGTGGAGAAGACCGCCGAGTTCCTCAGCCGCAACGGCATCGAAGCGGTGCCGTACCACGCCGGCCTGGACGCGGGCACGCGCGCGGCCCACCAGTCCCGCTTCCTGCGGGAGGACGGCTTGGTCGTGGTGGCGACCATCGCCTTCGGCATGGGCATCGACAAGCCGGACGTCCGCTTCGTCGCCCACCTCGACCTGCCCAAGTCGGTCGAGGGCTACTACCAGGAGACGGGCCGGGCCGGCCGCGACGGGCTGCCCTCGACGGCCTGGATGGCCTACGGGCTGAACGACGTCATCCAGCAGCGCAAGCTGATCCAGTCAGGCGAGGGTGACGAGGCCTTCCGGCGCCGGGCCCAGGCCCACCTGGACTCGATGCTGGCGCTGTGCGAGACGGCCCGGTGCCGCCGGGGCCAGCTGCTCGCCTACTTCGGCCAGGACCCGGACGCGTCGGGCTGCGGCAACTGCGACACGTGCCTGACCCCGCCGGAGACCTGGGACGGCACGATCGCGGCGCAGAAGGCGCTGTCGACGGTCGTCCGGTTGCAGCGGGAGCGCGGTCAGAAGTTCGGCGCGGTGCAGATCGTCGACATCCTGCTGGGGAAGCGGACCGCCAAGGTCATCCAGTTCGACCACGACCAGCTGTCCGTGTTCGGCATCGGCGAGGAGCTGACCGAGGCCGAATGGCGGGGCGTCATAAGGCAGTTGCTCGCCCAGGGGCTGCTCGCGGTGGAGGGGGAGTACGGCACGCTGGTGCTGACCGAGGCCAGCGGGGCGGTGCTGCGGCGGGAGCGGGACGTGCCGCTGCGCAAGGAGCCGAAGAAGCCGGTGACCTCCCGGTCGGGATCCTCGTCCGCCGGGTCCGGGCGGGGCGAGCGCAAGGGCAAGGCTGTCGCCGCCGAGCTGCCCGAGGAACTGCTTCCGGCCTTCGAGGCACTGCGCGCCTGGCGCGCCGAGCAGGCCCGTGAGCAGGGCGTCCCGGCGTACGTGATCTTCCACGATGCCACCCTGCGGGAGATCGCCACGGTGTGGCCGGCATCGGTGGGGGAGCTCGGCGGGATCAGTGGGGTCGGTGAGAAGAAGCTGACGACGTACGGCGAGGGTGTGCTGGAGGTTCTCGCCTCGCTGGGTGGGCCGGCAGGCCCCGCTCCCGCGGGCGACTCGCCCTCGGCCCGGACAGCGTCCGGCCAGGAGGCGGCTCACCCCGCCGGTCAGGACGCGGGCGAGCCGGACCACTGGCCGGAGATGGACGAGGAGCCGGAGCCCGACGACTGGATATAGGGCCGGACTCCGGCCGGGTCAGACGGATCCGGAAGCCGGGCCGGTCACAGCGCCCGTCCCGCGTACGCCCTGACATCCGCGTCGGAGTCCGTCGTCGCCGTGGCGAGAGCCGCCCGGGCCTCCTCGGTGGCGCGGTGCCGGGTCAGTGCCAGGACGGCGGCTTTGCGGACGTCCGCGTTGGAGTCCGCCAGAGCCTTGGCGAGGGCCGGCACGGCCACGTCGGGGCCGGCGACGGACAGGGCCGTGGCGGCTCCGGCCCGGACCTGCCAGGCCGGTTCGTCCAGAGCCGCCACCGCGCGTGCGGTGAGGGGCGCCGGGCAGCCGGCGGTGCCGAGTGCTCCGTAGGCCGCGGCCCGCACCAGGGCATCGGGGTCGTCGAGGAGGCCGGTGATGGCCGCTTCGATGGCGCCCGCGGCGGGATCGGCGGCGGGGGCGTCACCCGCGAGCCGCTCGGCACCTACCGTGGCCAGGCCCTTGGCGATCGCGACCCGGACCTCGCGGGAGGGGTCGGCGAGCGCTGCACGGGCCAGTTCGCCGCCGGCGTCGACGGACACCAGGGCGCGTACGGCCTCGATGCGCACGGCGATGTCGGCGTCCGCGAGAGAGTCCGCGAACAGGGCGGCGTCTCCGAGGCGCAGGGCGCGCAGGACGTCCAGGGCCGCGGCGCGCACCACTGGGTCCGGCTCCGCCAAGGCGGCGGCGAGGCCGTCGCGCAGGTCCGGCTCGGCGGGGAGCGTCTCGACCAGCTCCCGCAGTGAGGCAGCGGCGGAGGCACGTACCTCGGCGGCGCTGTCGCGCAGGGCGGCGGCGAGGGCGGTGCCCGTTCCCCGCGGGAGCGTCTCGGTGAGCACGGCCACGGCCTCACGGCGGACGGTGGCGACGGGGTCGGACAAGTAGGGCCGGAGGGCGACGAGTTCGGGCTCTTCGTCGGCCAGGGCGACGAGTTCGAGAAGACGGGCGGCGGACTGCTCATCGGAGGGCGCGACGGCCGAAGGCTGCGGTGGCGAGGCCGGCTCCGTCGTCTCGGCCGCGTCCCCGACCGCGGCCGAGACCGGCGCCAGGTCACGCGAGCCCGCCGTGGCCACATCCTCGGCGTGGACCTCGCCGAGAGTGCGGGGCGGACCGCCGACGGGATCGAAGCCGTCGACCGGAACGAGATAGGGAGCCACGGGCCTTGCCGTGAACTCCATCGCACCAGAGGGGGACTTGTGCAGATCGAGGTGGTGGAACCAGGACGCGTCGTCGCGTTGCGGATGATCGAGACGATCGTGGTAGAGGCCCCAGCGGGACTCCGTGCGGGCCAGGGAGGACCGGGCGGCCATCTCCGCGCAGTCGCGGATGAAGGTGACCTCGGCGCAGCGCATCAGCTCGTGCGCGGTGCGGGCGCCCATGTCGGCGATGTCGGTGTGCATCCGCTCAAAGGCCTCCAGGGCCAGCGACAGCCGGGCGCCGGACTTGGGCGGGGCCACGTAGTCGTTCACGAAGCGGCGCAGCTTGTACTCGACCTGGGGCTGCGGCGGGCCGTCGGGGTTGCGCAGCGGGCGGTAGATCAGCTCGTGCGCCGCGCGCAGCTGGTCATCCGGCAACTCCCCTTCGTAAGCCGAGTACTGGGAGGCGTCCGCGCCCGCGAGGTCACCGAAGACGAACGCGCCGATCATGTAGTTGTGCGGCACGCAGGCCAGATCGCCGGCCGCGTACAGACGGGGCACGGTCGTGCGGGCGTGGTCGTCGACGCGGACGCCGGAGGCGGAGTGGCCGCCGCACAGGCCGATCTCGGAGATGTGCATCTCGATGTCGTGGGTGCGGTAGTCGTGGCCGCGGCCGGAGTGGAAGGTGCCGCGGGTGGGGCGCTCGGTGGAGTGCAGGATCGTCTCCAGGGCCGAGACCGACTCCTCGGGGAGATGGCTCAGCTTCAGGTAGACGGGGCCCCGGTCGGAGGCGACCTCCGACGCGAACTCGGCCATCATCTGGCCCGACCAGTAGTCGGAGTCGACGAAGCGTTCGCCGTGCCGGTTGACCTGGTAGCCGCCGAAGGGGTTGGCGACGTAGGCGCAGGCCGGGCCGTTGTAGTCCTTGATCAGCGGGTTGATCTGGAAGCACTCGATGCCGGTGAGCTCGGCGCCCGCGTGATAGGCCATGGCGTAGCCGTCGCCCGCGTTGGTGGGGTTCTCGTAGGTGCCGTAGAGGTAGCCGGAGGCGGGCAGGCCGAGGCGGCCGCAGGCGCCGGTCGCGAGGATGACCGCGCCCGCGCGGACCTGGACGAACTGCCCGGTGCGGGTGTTGAAACCGGCCGCCCCCACGGCCTGCCCCCCGGCGGTGAGGACCCGCACCGGCATCACGCGGTTCTCGATGCGGATCCGCTCCCGCATCTCGCGCCGCCGCAGCTGCCGGTAGAGGACCTTCTTGACGTCCTTGCCCTCCGGCATGGGAAGGACGTACGAGCCGGAGCGGTGCACCTGGCGGACCGCGTAGTCGCCGTGCTCGTCCTTCTCGAACTTCACGCCGTAGGACTCCAGCCGCTGCACCATGCCGAAGCCGCGGGTGGCGGTCTGGCGGACGGTGGACTGGTCGACGATGCCGTCGTTGGCGCGGGTGATCTCGGCGACGTAGTCGTCGGGTTCGGCCCGGCCGGGGATGACGGCGTTGTTGACGCCGTCCATGCCCATGGCGAGCGCGCCGGAGTGACGGACGTGTGCCTTCTCCAGCAGCAGCACGTTCGCGCCGTGCTCGGCGGCGGTCAGGGCGGCCATGGTGCCGGCGGTGCCGCCGCCGATGACGAGGACGTCGCAGGTCAGTTCCTCGGCGTCGGCGAGAGGCGGGACGGCGAGGGGCGGGACGGCCAGGGGGGTGTCCGCAGGGGGGTTCACGGAGGTGGTCACCGGGGTGCCTTTCACGTACCGAGCGAGGTGAGGACGTCGCGCCGCAGGGCCACGCGCGCCGGGTCGTCGTGTGCGCCGCGCTCGCGCGGGCGGGGGATGTCCCGGACGGCGAGGAGGCCTCCCGCGCCGAGCAGGGCCACGCGGTCGCCCAGGAACAGCGCCTCGTCCACGTCGTGGGTGACGAAGACGACGGTGGCGCCCGTGCCCTGGAGCACCTCCACCAGCAGGTCCTGCATCCCGGCGCGGGTCTGCGCGTCGAGGGCACCGAACGGTTCGTCCATCAGGACGGCGCGCGGACGTCCGGCCAGGGCGCGGGCCAGCTGGACACGCTGGCGCTGCCCGCCGGAGACCCGGTGCGGCAACTGCCGTGCCCGCGAGCCGAGCCCGACCCGCTCCAGCCAGCCCTGGGCCTGCTCGCGGCGCTCGGCGCGGGGCACGCCGCGGATGGCGAGGGGGAGTTCGACGTTGGCGCGCAGGGTGCGCCAGGGGAGCAGGGCGTCCTCCTGGAAGACCAGGGCCCGGTCGGCCGAGGGGCCGGTCAGGGGGTGCCCGTCCTGGGTGATCTCGCCGGCGAGCGGCGCGAGCAGGCCGGCCAGGGTGCGCAACAGGGTCGACTTGCCGCAGCCGGAGGGGCCGACGACGGTGAGGATCTCGCCGGGGGCGATGTCCAGGTCGACCTCGCCCAGGGCGGTCGCACCGGGGCGGCCCAGGGAGGCACCGGCGAGGGTGAGCCGGGTGCCGCGCACGGGGGTGGCGGCTGCGGCGGCCTCGGGCGGGGCTTTCGGGCCGGTGCGGGACGAGGCGTCCGCGGAAGGCCCGGACGGGATGTTCGAGACGGTCTCAGACGAGGTGCTCATCGCGTGCCTCCGCGGATCGGGCCCCTCCGGGGACCGCGGCGGTGCCGGCCGGCACCGTTGCCGTTGCCGGTGTCACGGGCCGGTCGGACAGGTCGGGCCGGTCGGGTCGGGGGGGCCGGGCGCCGGGCACGTACGCGGTGCGCGGCAGCCAGCGGGTGAGGCGGCGGCCCAGCAGCTCCACGGCCGTGGAGGTGAGCCAGCCGAGGACCCCGATGGTGGCCATGCCGACGAACACGCCGGGATAGTCGACGACGGTGTAGTCCTGCCACGTGCGGTAGCCGACGCCGTACTGGCCGGAGATCATCTCGGCGGAGATCACACAGATCCACGAGACGCCGATGCCGACGGACAGACCCCCGAACACGCCGGGCAGCGCCCCGGGCAGGACGACGGAGCCGAGGATCCGCCACCGGCCCCCGCCCATGGTGCGCACGGCCTCCTCCCACACGGGCGTCAGGGCGCGCACCGCGTGCCGGGTGGAGACCAGCACAGGGAAGAAGGCGGCGGTGCAGGTGATGAAGACGATGCCCTGCTCGTTGGAGGGGAACAGCAGGATCGCGACGGGAACGAGGGCGATGGCCGGGATCGGCCGGATCACCTCCAGCACCGGGCCGAGCAGGTCCTCGGCGAGACGCGAGCGCGCCACGAGCACGCCCGTGGCCACCCCGAGGACGGCGGCCAGCAGGAAACCGGCGAGGATCCGGGTGAGGCTGTCGGTGAGGTCCGTCCAGTAGTCCGGCCCGGACACCCGGGCGGCGAACGTTCGGGCCACGTCGGTGACGGTGGGGAACTGCGAGAAGCGCAGCCACAGGTCGATGTTCCAGCCGGTCAGCGCCTGCCACAGGCCGAGGGCGGCGGCCAGCGACACGAGGCGGAGCGCGTACCGCTTCACGAGGCCCGCTCCAGGGCATCGGCGTACGGGACGATCCGCGCTCCGCCGTGCGCGGCGATGTACGCCCGCGCGGTGTCGGGGGCGACGAAGGGCAGCAGCCGGTCGCCGTCGGCCACCCACACGGCCTTGTCGGCGAACCAGAGGGTGCCGGTGGTGGTGTCGGGGACGTAGGCGGCGCGCAGGTCGTCGCGGTGCCCGGCGACGTAACGCAGCAGCTTGGAGGGGGAGTTGAACGAGACCGTCTTCGAGGCGCCCTTGGGCCAGGCCTCGCTCGCGGCCGGTGCGGGCTTGGTGGCGAGATGCTTCGCGTACGCCGCCGGTCCCAGGGCGTTCTTCACGTACCGGTCGTCGACGAAGGAGTCGACGTCCACGTCGCCGGTGAGCTTGGCCGACTTGAGGACCGACACGTCCTGCTTCAGCGCGGAGACGAGCTGGGGCTTGAGGGCCGGGTCGAAGGTGGCGATGCCGTGATCACCGTTGTAGAGGTAGACGACTTCGGCGGGCAGGCCGGTCGCCTTCGCGACCTTCTCGGCGGCCTGCACCGGGTGGTCGTTCAGGTAGTCGGTCGCCTCCGCCTGGGCCTTCAGGAAGGCCTCCAGCACGCCCGGACGCTGCTTCGCGAAGTCCTCGCGGGCGGTGACGCCGTGGAAGGTGGGCAGGTTCAGCCGGGCGCCGTCGTAGACCGCCTTCGCCTTGCCCTGGAAGGCGAGCAGGCCCGGCCAGGCGACGAACTGGGACAGGGCGTCCGTGCTGCCCGCCGTGAGGGCGGAGGCGCCGACCGAGGGTTGCTGGTTGAGCTTCTCGATGCCGCTGTCCGGATCGATGCCTGCGCGCCGCAGGGCCCGTACGAGGGTGCCGTCGGCGGCCGAGCCGACACTCGTGGAGACCTTCTTGCCCCTGAGGTCCTTCAGGGAGGTCACCTTCGAGCCGGGCGCGGTGACGATGGTGTTGAGGCCGCCGCGGAGGTTGTAGCCGGTGACCGAGACCAGGCGGGTGGGGCTGTTCAGCTGCGTGCCGCGGGCCGCGTTGATGAGAAGGGGGAAGTCACCCATCGAGCCGATGTCGATCTTCCCCGCGGTCATCTGCGCGGTGATGGGGGCTCCGGTGGCGTAGTCCTGCCAGTTCACCTTGTAGTGGACGCCGTCGTGCAGGGAGTTGAGCTGTTTCTCGAAGGAGCCGAGGGAGCGGAGCAGGGTGCCTGCCGTGACGGTGTTGATCGTCCTCGACTGGTAGCCGACGGTGATGGTGACCGTGGAGCCGCTGCCGGCCTCGGCGTCACCGCCGCAGGCACTGAGCGGGAGCAGGAGGGCGCCGGCGGAGATCGCGACCACACTGCGTTTCAGGGTGGTTCGGGACACGACGGCTCGGGACACGACGGTTCGGGACTCGGCGGTTTTGGACATGACGGTTTCGGCCTCTCACCGGAGCAGATAGGGCATGTTGACCGTGACGGCTCCGGTGGGGCAGCGGGCCGCGCACGGGCCGCAGTACCAGCACTCGTCGACATGCATGTAGGCCTTGCCGTTGCGCTCGTCGATGGCGAGGGAGTCCAGCGGGCACATGTCCACGCAGAGCGTGCAGCCGTCGATGCACTTCGACTCGTCGATGGTCACGGGCACGTCGGCCCGCTGGGGCGCCAAGGGCATGGCTGTCTCCAGGGATGTGCGCGAGCGGGTTGGTTACCGGGTCCGGTGCAGCAGGCCGCTCATGGTGATGCGGTCGCCGCGGAAACGGATGAACTCCAGGTCGACCGGGCGGCCGTCCGCGAGGTGGGTGAGGCGTTCCAGCATGAGGACGGCGGCGCCGCGCGGGGCTTCCAGCACGGCGGCCGAGTGGGTGTCCGCGCTGACCGCCTCCAGGGTGATCTCGGCGTGGCCGAGGCGCTGGCCGGTGACGGTTTCCAGGAGGCGGAAGACGTCGGTGTTCTCCAGGTCGGCGCCGAGCAGTCCGGTGCCGATGTCGAGGGGGATGTAGGTGAGGTCGAGGGACAGGGGGAGGCCGCCGAGCCTGCGCAGGCGTTCGATGTAGAGGACGTCGGTGCCGGGCGCGAGTCCGAGGCGGTCGGCGACGGGCGCTGGTGCCGGGGCGGGGCCCATGGTGCGGACCTCGTTGGTGACCTGTCCGTGTTCGCGGAGGGTTTCCGCGAGGCCCATCAGGCGGTCGAGGCCGTGTGGGTACTTGTGGGCCACGACCACGGTGCCGACGCCGGGCTGGCGCTCCACGAGGCCCTCGGCCCGCAGCAGGTCGAGCGCCTCGCGGACCGTGTTGCGGCTGGCGCCGTACTCGGTCGCGAGGGTCGACTCGTGGGGGAGGACACCGTCGGGGAAGGCACCGGTGAGCAGCAACCGGCGGAGCGGGTCGGCCAGTTGCCGGGCCCGGTCGGCGCGCAGCCGTCGCCGCGCGCGGTGGGCGGCGACGGTGGTCGCGGCTCCCTGTCCGGCGTGGTCTCGGATGCGGTCACTGGGCATGACTCGGACCATACCTATCCGATAGGAAAAGTGGTGTTGCGGGAATGTTGCGCCACCGGGAGTGTGACCGATCCGACGGATGACCTGGCGCTACGGCCACCCGGCGAGGAGATCCGCCACCGAGGCGCCGGGCCGAGTACGCCCCCGAGAGCCACCGAGGCGCCCGGCCGGGCACGCCCCGCGAGAGCCATCGACGGCCGGGTCGGTACGGCTGCGGGGGCTTACGGCTGCCGGGCCGGTATGCCTGTGAGAGCCACCGGCCGGGCGGGATGCGCCCGCGAGCACCGAGGGCCGCCGACCCGGAGCGCGCCCCGCGCGAGGCGACGGCTGCCGGCCCGGCGCGTGCAGTGAGGGGCGACAGCTGCCGACCAGGAGCGCGCCCCGCGCGAGGCGACGGCCGCCGGCCCGGCACGCCCGCGAGCCCCGCGAACCGCCGGAGGGGTGTTCACCCGAGAGACCCGCCAGCCGCCGGGCCGGCTCGGTTACGACAGTGCCGTCAGGCCCGGGGCGAACGCGATCAGCAGGGGCAGCAGCGGTACGAGCGCCGCCGTCGTGGTGGTCAGGGCCCGGTGTCGGCGGCCCAGCCGGGGCGGCGGTTCCAGGAGCCGGTCGACCCGCTCGCCCAGCAGGCGGTGGCTGGAGGCGCAGGACAGGACGCCGCGGTGCTGGTTGAGCTCGATCAGGGCCAGGGCTGTGGTGAGGTGGCCGCAGCGCCGGGAGGCCGTGTCGTCGGCGGCCAGTTCGACCAGGCGGTGGGTCTGGTCGCAGAAGTGGGCGAACAGCGGGATCCGCGGGAAGCCGGTGGCCAGGGCCGTGGACAGGTGCAACAGCCAGTCGTGGCGGGCCCGGGCGTGGCCCCGCTCGTGGGTGAGGACGGCGTCGATCTGATGGCCGGTGAGGCGGTGCAGGGCGCCCGTGGTCACGATCAACTGGGGCGGGCTGCCGGGCATCCACCAGGCGTCCGGGTACTCGTCCTCCAGGACCAGCAGCGGCCCCCGCGCCGCGGGCAGGCCGGCCGGCAGGTCGGGGGCGCGCTCGCGCAGGTGGGCCCGGGCCTGGGCGCGGCGCCGGCGGGCCTCGACGAGCTCCCGCGCGAGCATCGCCGTCGTCCAGGCGGCACCGCAGGCCAGCAGCAGGGTGAGGGCGGCGGCCCAGGGCGGGGCGGCGGACAGGTCGTACGCCGCGGTCACCGCGGGGGGCGCCGGGGCGAAGAGCTGTGCGCGGACGGTTCCGAAGACGGCGGCGGCGCCCAGGGAGAGTGCCGTCACGCAGCACAGCAGAACCGTGGCCACCAGGCACTGCCAGACCCACAGCGCGACCACCGGTTCCCGCTCGGGCCACTCGGCCCGGGTCAGCGCACGGGGAACGGGGACGGCGGCCGTCACGGCGACGACGCTCAGCAGGAGCAGGCAGACGGTCATGGCCACGGGCTCCGGTTCCTCGTCGGAAGAGGGGCGGCTACGGGTCGTGCGGGGGAGGGCGGTCGCCGTGCGCACCGGTGACCACGCCGAGCGTGGCGTACGTGCGGGCACACCGCCCCGCGCCCAGTATGACGGGCCGGGCGGTGTGCGTCAGGGGCTGAACGACAACAGAAGAGACAGCAGAGGAGACGGCAGAGGAGACGGCAGAGGAGACGGCAGAGGAGACGGCAGAGGAGATGGGAGGGGCGGCCGTCGGACGCCCCGGAGAGCCGGCTCCCGGCCGGGCCGTGTCAGCCCTGGACCACCCGCCCCGTCACCTCGCCCAGTCCGATCCGCACGCCGTTCGGTCCCGGGGCCCAGGCCGATAGGGTCACCTCGTCGCCGTCCTCCAGGAACGTCCGTTTGCCGTCGGGGAGTTCGAGCGGTTCGCGGCCGTTCCAGGTCAGCTCCAGCAGGGAGCCGCGCTCCCCTTCCGCCGGACCGCTGACCGTGCCGGAGCCGTACAGGTCGCCGGTACGCAGGGAGGCACCGTTGACGGTCATGTGCGCCAGCTGCTGGGCGGCCGTCCAGTACATGGTGGAGAAGGGCGGCTCGGAGACGACGTGGCCGTTGACGGCGACGCTGATCCGCAGGTCGTAGCCGCCGGGCTCCTCGCCGCTGTCGTCCAGGTACGGCAGCAGCCCGTGCGTCCGGGCCGGAGGCGCCACGAGCGCCTCCTCCAGGGCGTCCAGCGGAGTGATCCAGGCCGACACCGACGTGGCGAAGGACTTGCCGAGGAACGGGCCGAGGGGCACGTACTCCCAGGCCTGGATGTCGCGCGCGGACCAGTCGTTGAGGAGGCACAGCCCGAACACGTGCTCGCGGAAGTCGCCGAGGGCCACCGGCGCGCCCATCCGGGAGGGCACGCCGACGACGAACCCGACCTCGGCCTCGATGTCCAGGCGGACGGACGGGCCGAAGACGGGAGCGGCGTCCGTGGGCGCCTTGCGCTGGCCGGACGGGCGTGCGATCTCCGTGCCGGAGACGACGACCGTGCCGGAGCGGCCGTGGTAGCCGATGGGCAGGTGCTTCCAGTTGGGGGTGAGGGAGTCCTCGGCGTCGGGGCGGAACATCTGGCCGACGTTCCGGGCGTGGTTCTCGGAGGCGTAGAAGTCGACGTAGTCCGCGACCTCGAACGGCAGGTGCAGGGTCACCGACGACAGGGGATGGAACAGCGGTGCGACGGTCTCGCGGTGGGACGGCACGGTCACCCAGGCGGTCAGCGCCCGGCGCACGTCGGACCAGGCGGTGCGCCCCGCGGCCAGCAGCGGGTTGAGGGTCGGCCGCGCGAGCAGGGAGGCGTACGGCGAGCCGAGCGCGTGGGCCGCCGCGCCCGCGTCCAGCACGTGGTCGCCGAGCCGGACGCCCACGGTCCGGTGGGACGAGCCGGGGAGGGAGAACACGCCGTACGGCAGGTTGTGCGGGCCGAAGGGGTCGCCCTCGGGGACATCGAAGGGGGGCATCGGGTGCTGCCTCGCTTTCGGGTGTGCCATGTCGTCGCCACGAGTTCGTGGTCGTGCCACACGTTACGGGTGACACGCCGGTCCTGGGCAGAGTCCGAGGAGGCGGAGACGGGCGAAGGGGGCAGGTGGGCCCTGGTGGGACCGGACGGGGCGACTCCGGCGCGCCGGACGGGACGCCGCATTCGTACGTGCCGGAAGTTATCCACAGGACGCGACGCAATCTTGACGGAGCGGTGCGAACGGGGCGACTCTGGGCGGGTGCCGGAAGGCCTCGGGGAGGGGGCTTTCCCACGGCACATCTGGGGGGCGGATGGCCATAGGGGAGGCCGGTCCGGGTCCGGTGCGGCATGGCGTGCAGCCGAAACGGCTGGAAGAGACCATGCGCGTCCGGCTCGGCCGGGAATGTGTGTACGTACCGTCGTGCCGTTTCGGGCTGTACGTGGCGCTGCGCCACTGGTGCCCGCCCGGCGGACGGGTGCTGATGTCGCCGGTCAACGACGACGTGATCTTCTTCGTCGTGCTCGCGGCCGGACTGCGGCCGGTGCAGGCGCCGTTGAACCCGCTCGACGCGTCCATCGACATCGATGCCGTGCCGGACGAGGTGTGGGGCTCGGTGTCGGCCGTCCTCACCACGAACCTGTACGGGAACCCCGACCCGGCGCCGCGCCTCAGGCAGAAGTGCGACGCGCTGGGGATCCCGCTCTTCGAGGACGGAGCGCACGCGATCGGCAGCCGGGTGGGGGACAGACCGGTCGGGGCGTGGGGCGAGGCCTCCGTGTTCAGCCTGTCCAAGCACGTGGGGGCCAAAGCCGGAGGCATGCTCTCGCTCGCCGATCCGGGGCTGCGGGAGGCGGTGGAGAAGACCTGCGCCGGACTGCTCGCGCCGCGCCGGGCCAGTGCCGAACTCGCCTACCTGGTCCGGCCGTACGCCGAGGCCGCGGTGCGCGGGCTGCGGCTGCGGCGCGCCGCCTGGTCCGCGATCCGGCTGCTGGGGCTGGCGGACCGCGAGGAGATCCGGATGCCGCTGCGCCCGGACGAACTGGCCCTCGCCGCCCGTGAGACGCCCGGGCTCGACGCCCATCACCCGTGGGTGCGCGTCGACATGCACGACTACCGCCTGGAGGCGGGCCGGCTGCGGCTGCGGCGCATCGGCCGGGCGCTCGACCGGCTGGACGACGTCCTGGACGCCTGCCGTGCGGGCACGGAGCTGCTGCTCGCCACGCCCTGGGCCAAGCCGCGTGACGCCTACGGCACACAGCCGTTGTTCCGTGTGCCGCTGTTCGTGGCCGACCGGGACGCGGCGGTGGCGGCTCTGGCCCGACAGGGCATCGTCGTCGGCTACCTGTACGACCCGCCCCTCGACGACTACGCCGGTGCGGAGTTCACCGACCCCTCGCCGGCCCCCGAGGCGGCCCGCTGGTTCGCCCGGCACGCGCTGCCCGTGGACCCGCTGCGGGCGCGGACGGTCGTCGAGGTGCTGGAGCGGTCCGGGGCGCGGCCGGTGCGGGCGCCGGGAGAGGGAGAGCTGCCCGGGAACAGGCCGACACCGGGAGGGCTGGGACAGTCCCGTGACTGAGATCCAGGTGCACGAGCCCGCCGCCGCGCGCACCGACGGCGGCGGGCCGAAGCCTGCCGACGGCGACCACACCCACGACTCGCTCTTCAAGAACGCCTACTTCCTCATGCTCAGCACCGGCGTCTCCGCCGTACTGGGCCTGGGATTCTGGCTGGTGGCCGCCCGCTACTACACGGAGGAGGCCGTCGGCCAGGGCTCGGCCGCGATCGCCGCGATGCGGCTGCTCGCCAGCATCACGGCGACGACGATGATCGGCGCCGTCGTCCGCTTCGTCCCGCGCGCGGGACGCCGGACCGGGCGCCTGGTGTGGGGCACGTACGTGGCCAGTTCGCTGGTCGTGGCGCTCGCGGCCGCCGTCTTCCTGCTCACGCTCGACGCGTGGGGAGCGTCCTACGCGCCCCTGGGCACGCCCGTGGCGGGAGCGGTGTTCGTCGCGGCCTGCGTGGCCTGGGCGCTGCTCACCCTCCAGGACGGGGTGCTCACCGGGCTGCGCAAGGCGGAGTGGGTGCCCGCCGGGAACGCGGTGTTCTCGGTCGGGAAGCTGGTCCTCCTCGCCGTCTTCGCCGGCCTGCTGCCCGTGCTCGGCATCTTCGTCTCCTGGGCGGTGGCGATCGCCTTCTCCACGCTGCCGCTGGGCTGGCTGATCTTCCGCCGGCTCATCCCGCGTCAGGCGGAGGCCGACCGCGACAAGGAACCGCCGAGGATCAAGGACATGGGCCGCTTCCTGGCCGGGGATTCGCTGGGCGCCCTGTTCAGCCTGGCGATGATCAACCTGCTGCCGGTGATGGTCGCGGTCCGCTTCAGCGCCGCCGAGAACGGCTACTTCTACGTGGCCTACACCGTCGGCGGCACGATGGAGTTCATGGCCATCAACATGGCCTCGTCGCTCACCGCGCACGCCTCGCACGACCCGCGCCAGCTCGCCGACGGCGTCCGGGGCGCCCTGCGGCGCATGACGCTGCTGCTGGTCCCGGTCGTGGCCGTGCTGGTCGTCTTCGCCCCGTACATCCTCACGCCCTTCAGCCCCGACTACGCCGAGCACGGCTCGACGGTGCTGCGGCTGCTGGCCCTGGGCGCCCTGCCGCGGGTGGTGGTGGAGCTCTACATCGGCGTACTGCGCGTCCAGGGGCGCACGGGTGTGCTCGCCGCGCTCCAAGGGGCCATGTGCGCCCTGGTGCTGGGCAGTGCGGCCGTGCTGTTCACCCCGTCCGGGATCGCGGGCGCGGGCTGGGCGGTGCTGCTGAGCATGACGCTGATCGCCGTCGTCTCCATGGCCGGGCTGCGCGCGGCCCTGCGTCACGACGACAGCACGTCCGCCGTCCACACGCCCGCCGTCCGCACGCCCACGGCTCCCTCCTACGGCACCCACTGGGCGAAACTCAACGCCACCGCCGGGTACGGCACGACCTGGGCCCGCCGGGCCGCCTACCAGCCCAAGGAGGGCGATCAGGACACGGTCACGCTCTTCATAGGGCGTCCCGGCTACGAGCGCGAGGCGCTCCAGGCGGACACGCTGGCGCTGATCGTGCGGCCGGAGGGGCCGACCGGGCAGCCGGCGCCCCACGACCCCGGGGAGCCGGACCAGGAGCCGCAGGAGCGGCGGCTGAGAGGTGCCCTGTGGAGCCTGCTCGGTGTCGCCGTCGTGTTCTTCTGGGCCCCGCTGCGGGACCTGCCGTGGCTCGACCGGGCATCCGAAGCGGCCCTGACCGGCCGTCAGCTGCTGGACGGCCTGCCCCTGCCGTCGCTCACCGCGGGCGGCCTGCTGCTCGTGGTGTTCGTCGCCGCCGTCACGCTGAGCACCCGGCGCGACCCGTGGCTGCCCGGCACGGCGCTGGGAGCCGCACTCGTCGCCCTGTACGCCGCACCGGCCGCCCTCGGACGGGAACCAGGGCCGGTGGACGGGGCGTTGTATGAGAAGACGGCCGGCTTCCTGGCGGACGCGGTGGGGCTCTCCGGGCCCGAACCGCTGCTGCGCTGGGCGCCGCCGATCTGCCAGTTGCTGTGTCTCGTACCACTGGGGCTGCTGCTCGCGAGCGCGGGCGGGCGGCTGCCGTGGCCGGGGCGCTGGGGGGTTCTGTATCTCGTCGCGGTCGGCGGCTGGGTGTGGCGTGACGCGCTCGCGCCCCTCGCGCCGCCTCTCCTCGTCGCCCTCACGCTGCTCCTGCTGCTCCACCGCGCCGTGACGGCCTGGGCGCGTTCCCGCACCGCAGCCTCCACAGGCCCCTTCACCGCAGCCTCCACAGGCCCCTTAGCCGACCGAACGGCCGACGAACCAGCGAGCGGCCCGCCCCACGACTGACCGGACCGAAGCCGGGACCGATCCGGGCTCCGGACCGACACAGGCCGAACAGCGGCCGACCAGAGCCGTACAGAGCCGAAGAGAGCAACCGCCAGGGGGGAACCACCGTGCGTCCGCCAGTCACACCGAGGGAGAGATCCACGCCAGAACCCACACCCGCACGGGACGGCGCGAACACCCCCGGCAGCGGCCCCGAGACGGCCAGCCAGTCCTCAAGCCCCTCCTCCTCGGAGTCGTCGAGCCCCGCCCATGGGCCCGTGACGGATCTGTCCGACCTGCCCCCGGCCTGGTCCGGACGTCGCGCACTGGCCTGGCCGGGTGTGCCGCTGCTCGTCGCGCTCGCGCTGTGGGCGTACGCCGTGCGGCACACCGACGTCTCGCGGCTCGACGACTACGGGCTGGTCAGCGCGCTGCACCCGGCCTTCTGGGCGGGGCTCGCGGTGCTCACCACCGGCTTCTGGTTCACGGTCCGCGATGCGCGCCGGCCGGGCGCCTGGTCGGCGGCGTACGTGCTGGGCCTGCTGGTGATGGAGCGGGCCACGCAGGCCGTGCTCTACCCGACGCCGCTCTACGCCTGGGCGTGGAAGCACGAGGCGGTCATCGACCATCTGCTGACGGCCGGCGGTCTGCAGACGGCCGATCAGGTCGGCGACATGGCGGTGTACGACCAGTGGCCGGGCTTCTTCGCCGCCCAGGCCGCCCTTCAGCGGCTGCTGGGCGTGGACTCGGCGGCGATGTTCATGGCCTGGTGGCCCCTGGTCTCCAGCCTGATGCTGCTGCTTCCGCTGCTGCTGATCTACCGCACCTTCACCGAGGACCGGCGGCTGATCTGGACCGCGGTCTGGCTCTTCTACGTCGCCAACTGGGTCGGGCAGGACTACTTCTCCCCGCAGTCCGTGGCGTACGCGCTGCACGTGGGCGTCCTGGCCGTCGTCCTGCGCCGCTTCGGCCGTTCCGCCGTGCGGCGCGGCCGGCCGCGGCAGGCGGTGTGGACGGTGGTGATCACCGTCATGATCGTGGCGATCGTCATCTCCCACCAGCTCACCCCGGGCATGCTGGCCGTCTGTCTGCTCGCCCTGTGCCTGAGCCGCCGCTACCGCGACTGGGTTCCGCTGGTCACGACCGTGGTGATCTTCCTGGCCTGGTGCCTCACGGCCGCGCTGCCCTTCCTGTCCGCGGCGATGCCGGACATGATCCGCTCCATCGGCGACGTCGGCGCCAACGTCGAGACGGGCTACGGCGCCACCCCGACCGGCACCGGAGCGATCGTGACCTCCTGGGCGGCCCGGCTGCTGTCCGGCTCCGTGCTGCTGCTCGCGGCTCTCGGCGTGCTGCGCCAGCGGGTGCTGCGCCACCGTGCCCGGCCCCTGCTGCTGGTCGCGGCGGCCCCGCTGCCGATGTTCGCGGCGAGCAGCTACGGCAGCGAGATGATCTTCCGGGTGCTGCTGTTCATGCTGCCCGGCGCCGCCTTCTTCGCCGCCGCGGCCCTGCTGCCCAAGGTCCGCACCCTGGCCGCCGACGCCGCCGCGCAGGAGACCGGCGACCGGCGGGCCACCGGCACCGCGCGGCCCCGCCGGTGGGGCATCGGCACCTGGGTGCCGCTGGCCGCGCTCCTCGGCGGCACCCTGGCGTTCGTCCCCGCCTACTCCGGCAAGGACCGGATCAACTACTTCCCGCCGCAGGAAGTGGCCCTCGTACGGCAGCTCTTCGACCAGGCGCCCGACGGCTCGCTGGTCGTCGCCGCCAACCGCAACTACCCGGACGCGTACGCCTCCTACTGGAGCGTCGACCACTACTGGTTCCTCGACGACGCCCGCAGCCACGTCGACAAGATCGTCCGGAACCCGGCGGGCACGCTCGCCGACGACATGGCCGGGGTGGAGCGTCCGGCCCGGGCCTACTTCCTGCTCACCCAGGGGCAACTGGCCAACTCCGAGATGAACGGGCAGCTCGACAAGGCGCAGCTGGACCGCATCCGGACGTCCGTCGCCGCCTCGCCGCGCTTCCGGCTGGTGGCGGAGAACAGCGCCGGATGGCTCTACGAACTGAAGCAGTCTGGGGGAGCGGAGCGATGACACCGCAGGAACTCGTGGTCCGGATGCTGCCCCCGTTCGGCGGCTGGCTGGCGCTGGCCTCGCTCGCCCTGCCCGGCGGATCACCGCTGCGCGGAGCCGCGGTCGTGCTCTTCCTGGCGGCGGGCCCGGGCGCGGCCGTGGTCAGAGTCTGCGCCCCCGCCCTGGGGGCGCGGCCCGCCGAGGGGCCCGTGGAGCGCCGGGACCCGGACTTCGCCCGCCACTCCGACCTGCTGGAGCGGCTGATGCTGACGCTGTTCCTGAGCATCGGCGCCGTGATGCTCGTCGCCACCGTGCTGATCGCCACGCACGTCTTCAGCGCGCAGCGGGTGCTGCTGACGCTGACGCTGCTGACCACACTCGCCGCGTTCTGTCCGCCGCTGCGCGCCTCCCCGCCGCCGAGGACGACGCCGAGGACACCGAAGGGTTCCGCTCAGTGAGGTTCAACCGTCCCCGCCGTCCCTTTCGCCGCGACCCCGACACCGTCGGACAGCACCGCAAACCACCCGGAGGGCAGTCGGCCGCCGGACCCCTCACCTCCGGCCGGCGCCGCCTGCTGATCACGTCGGCCACGGTCGTCAGCGCGGTCCTGGTCGCCGGACTCGCCCTGCGGGACGCGGCCGGACCGGAACCGGGAGCCGCCGGTTCCAAGGCGGACTGCCGCCCGACGGCCCTCCTGGAACCGCCCTGCGGCGCCTGGTTCGGGGCGTTCGTGCCGCACGAGCGGGACGACCTGCCGGAGAAGGTGCGCGCCTACGAGAAGCGCGTGGGCCGCGAGCTCGACATCGTGTACACGTACCACGACATGTCCCTGCCCGAGGGCACCCGGCGTGAGGGCCAGCTGCTCACTCCGGAGGAGCGGCGCGTGGGTGAGGACCACCTGCTGCTGCTGTCCTGGGAGAGCAAGTGGTGGGGCGGTACGAAGCGGCAGCAGCCGACCTGGAAGCAGATCGCCGCCGGCGAGCTGGACGACAAGGTCATCGACGTCCAGGCCCGGCGCATCAAGGACTACGGCAAGAAGGTGTTCCTCTCCTTCGACCTGGAGATGGACACCCGCACTCCGGACAACGGCACGCCCGCCGACTATGTGAAGGCCTACCGGCACATCCATGACCGCTTCCGCGAACTGGGCGTCGACAACGTGGTGTGGACGTGGATCACCACCGGGTACCTCGACCACGCCGACGAGATCAAGAAGATGTACCCGGGCGACGACTACGTCGACTGGGTCGGCTACAACCAGTACAACTACTACCGCTGTCACGAAGCGGGCTGGCTGACCTTCGCACAGACCCAGAACGCCACGCACGACTGGATCCGCGCGAACATCTCCGACGACAAGCCGCTGATGCTCTCCGAGTTCGGCACCGCCGCGGACGCGAACCGCCCGCGGCGGCAGGCCGAGTGGTACGCGGAGGTGCCCGGGGTCCTGAAGGGCCTGGAGGGCGTCAAGGCCGCCCTCCAGTGGAACTACCGGGACCCCGGGCCGCACTGCAACCTGGCACTGGCCAACGACGCGGCCTGGGACAGCCTGCGCAAGGCGGTCTCCGACCCGTACCTCAACCAGCCGCGCGGGTAGCCCCGTCCGGTCAGCCCCCGTCCGGTCAGTCCCTGTCCGGTCAGCCCGCGAACTCGGGCTGTCCGGTCAGTCCCCGTCCGGTCAGCCCCTGTCCGGTCAGCCCGCGAACTCGGGCCCGCGCACCACCGCACGGGCCCGCCGGTACCAGCGCCACGCGATGGTCTTCGGCCCGTCGCGGTACGGCGCGACCCGTGCGCCCGCCCCCGCCAGCCAGTCCTCGACGTCGGCGACGGTGTGGGTGCGCCGGACGATGAGCCGGGCGATGCGGTACCGCTCGTCACGGTCGGAGCTGAGCGCGTGCCGCACGGCGGTCGCCGTCTCGTAACCGGCCCGGGCCGACATCGCCCGCACCCGGGGGCTGTTGTAGCCGTGCGGGTAGGCGAGGTGCCGGATCTCGTGCCCGAGGGCGTCCTCCAAGACCGCCTTGGAGGTGCGCAGTTCGTACGCCAGGGCCTTGGCGGACAGGGTGTCGAGCTGCGCGTGCGTGACGGTGTGGCTGCCGATCTCCATGCCGGAACGTTCCAGCTCCGCCGCCCGGGCCAGGGTCATCATCGGGGCGGGCGGCAGCAGACTGCGGCCGCCCGGGGCGATGGCGCCGGTGGTGAGGTAGGCGGTGGCGGGCAGCGCGCGTGCGGCCAGGGCCTCGGCGGTGGGGCCGGGCAGATCGGCGAACCCGTCGTCGAAGGTGAGCAGCACGGGCCGGGGCGGCAGCGGCGCCCGCCCGGCCAGATGATCGGCGATCGCGCTGATCGTGACGGGGGTGCGCCCGCTGCCGACGACGACATCGAGATGTGCCGCGAACTGCCGTGGCGTGACCGTGAACTCGGCGATCCACTCGGGCGGGTCGTCCATCACGGCGTGGTAGAGGAATACGGGGATGGCCGGGGTGCCCGAGGGCGATATCGGCCCCTCACCGCGGGTCCGTGCCGACGTGGTCATCTCGCCCCCTGAGCGGTCTTCACCCCATGAGCGGTCTTCGCCCGCTGAGCCGTCTTCTCCCGCACCGCCGCACGCAGCGCGTACCGCGCCCGTACATACCCGACAGGCCCGTAGACCATCCCCCTGCGCTGCAACCGCGACAGTCGCCGCGGCCACGGGTGGGTCCGCACGTTGTGATCGCCGGGCGTGCCCGTGCCGTCCGCCGGCTCCGTCTCGCGTACCGCCGTCAGCGTGCGGGCGTGGGCGAGGCCGCGGGGCAGCCTCGCGAGGAACGCCGGCAGCAGCGCGGGCCGGTTCACGAGCACCGCGGTGAGGTACGCCGTGAGCCCGGCGCCGTAGCCGTACGCCTGGGTCTCCAGGTCCCGCCAGGTCTCCCGGTGGTGGTGCCAGACCAGGGCGTACGGCGTGTAGCGCAGCCGGTGGCCCTGGGCCAGGACGCGCACGAAGCCGTAGAGGTCGTCGCCGCCCCGGGCGGCCGTCCCGGCGCCGGTGGCCGGGTCGAAACCGCCGACGGAACGCAGCACCGCCGTCCGGAACGCCATGTTCGCGCCCGAACCGAACCGCCCGGCCGTGAACGGGAACAGCGGCTCGTCGCCCGGCGGGCACGCGGGGTCGTACGTCCTTGGAGTGAAGCCCTTCGCGAAACCGCCGTGGCTCTCCAGCAGGACCTGCGCCGGGGTGGTCAGCCGCGCGGGCAGGATCAGCCCGGTGCAGCAGCCGAGCCCGGCGTCGGCGGCGAAGGGCGCGCTCAGCTCGGTCAGCCAGCGCGGGTCGGCGACCACGTCGTCGTCGGTGAAGGCGACCACCTCACCGCGCACGGCGTCCAGCCCGGCGTTGTGCGCGCCCGCGAGCCCCGGAACAGGCTCACGGACGTACCGCACGCGCTCGGCGTACTTCCGCTCGATCAGCTCCCGCGTCTCACTCGTGACGGGCGCGTTGTCGACGACGACGATCTCGAACCGCGGATGGTCCTGCGCCAGCAGCGAGTCCAGCGCCCGGGCCAGCTGCCCGGCGCGCTCCCGGGTGGCGACGACGACACTCGTGAACGGCGGCTCCCCGGGTGCGCCGAAGACGGCCGGCCCGCACTCCACCCGCGCCCGCTCCGCCAGCACGGCCCTGGCATCCGCCCCCTCAGGAACCCGCCCCAGCAGGGTGCCCACGGGCCGGCCACCCCGCTTGACCAGCACGAACACCTCGCCGTGCGTCACGGGCGGGCTCCCCGGGCCGGGTCTGAGCACCGCCTCGTCACCATCGAGGTCCAGCTCGGCGACCTGCACCGCCCCGATGTCAAGGAACCGCCGGATCTCTTCCTGCGCACGCGCCGAACCGGCCATGCGCCCACCCCCCTCGTGTGTCAGGTACGGCGCAGCCGAGCCGCGCCCTTCAGCGTCCGCGCGGCCAGCGACGCGAGCCGCGGCCTGCTGCGGACGAAGCTGTGCGCGCGGCGCGTGGGCTCGCGGCTCAGCCAGTGCAGTGCCGCGCCGGCCCCCGGCCGGGTCACCGCACCCTCGTACACGGGCAGTTCGCCCGTCCTCAGCGCGTTCTTGTACTCGGCCGCGCCCCGCCCCAGGTCGAGCATGCCGATGCCGTCGGCGGCCGCCGCCTCGGCCATGCGCAGGTGCAGCACGAGACCCGGCGAGAACTTCGCGAACTCCGGGTCGTAGGCCGGGAACCAGCAGGCCAGCACCGAGGACGAACGCAGCCCGAAGTGCGCGGCGACGGGCCGCTCACCGGCGTAGAGCACCGACAGCGTGCCGCTGCACTCCGGCGCGCGAGTCCGGGCCAGCTGCCCGACGAGCCGGGTGATCCACTCCTGGGCGAACCGGTCCCGGCGGCCGGTCCTGCGGTACTGGGCGGACTTCCACTCCATGAGCGTGCGCAGCGCGGCCGGTTCGCGCTCGTCGAAGACGAACCGCAGCTCGCCGCCCTGCCGGCCGAGCCTGCGCTCCTTGGCCAGGGTGGTCTTCAGGAACTTCGGCGACTGCGAGCGCAGCACCGACTCGTACGTCTCGTAGCCCTTCTCCACGTCGATGACGTAGGTGGCGTGCTCCTCGGCCGCGTACCGGACGAACAGTCGCTGCTCGGCCTCCAGATTGTCGAAGGCGAAGCTCGACACCGAGCAGGCCCTCAGCAGCCGGCCGGTCTCCAGGTCCAGGCCCGGCCGCAGGATCGCGCCCTGCGCGTCCGAGACACCGAGCCCGATCGCCCGGCCCTGCCCCAACGGGCCGCGCTCATAAGGCAGGAACCCGGCCGCTTCCGGCCCCTCGTACACCACGGCCACCCGGGCCCCCGGCCTGACCCGGCCGACGGCTTCGGTGAACTCCGGCTCCATGAAGGGGTTGCGCGGTGCCTCGGAAGCCGCGCGCAGCGCACGCCAGCGTTCCCTCTCCCCTTCGCCGAGCTCCCCGGGCACGGCCACGCGAATGCGCCCACTGCTCAACCCGACCCCCCGATCAAGTCCCCCCTGGACACTTGGAAGGTACCGCTCGATGCGGCCTCACGGGTAGGTAGCGGAGCATGTTGTTGCCAACCGGTGCAGAGGCCTTCAACCGGGCAATCGGCGTCCGTCGTACGATGAAACGAAGGGGCGCGCTGTCCGTATTCTCTGATCATGGCCGCACCCATCGCATATTCACTCATCGCCACCGACCTGGACGGGACGCTGCTGCGCGGCGACGACACCCTGTCCGACCGGTCCCTCGCCGCGCTCGCGCGGGTGGCGGACGCCGGTGCCCAGCACCTCGTGGTGACGGGCCGGCCGGCGCCCAGAGTGCGGCCGCTCCTGGACGACCTCGGTGCCACGGGGCTCGCGGTGTGCGGGCAGGGCGCGCAGGTGTACGACGCGGGCACGGACCGGCTGCTGTGGTCCATCACCCTGGACCGGGAACTGGCCGAGACCGCCCTGGGCAAGATCGAGGCCGAGGTGGGGCAGGTGTACGCGGCGGTCGACCAGGACGGGGTCGACGGGCTCACGCTGATCGAGCCGGGCTATCTGATGCCGCACCCGACCCTGCCCGCCGTGCGGGTCGAGAGGCGCGACGAGCTGTGGGGCGAGCCCATCAGCAAGGTGCTGCTCCGCCATCCCCATCTGTCGGACGACGAACTGGCGGCGACGGCCCGCTCGGTGGTCGGCTCACTGGCGACGGTGACGATGTCGGGGCCCGGCACGGTCGAACTCCAGCCGTGCGGGATCACCAAGGCGACGGGCCTGGCGCTGGCCGCCGAGCATCTGGGACTGCGCCCGGCGGACACCATCGCCTTCGGTGACATGCCCAACGACATCCCGATGTTCGACTGGGCCGCTCACGGGGTGGCGATGGCCAACGCCCATCCCGAACTCAAGGCCGTGGCCGACGAGGTCACCCTGTCGAACGAGGACGACGGCATCGCCGTCGTCCTCGAACGACTGCTGGGCGAGCCGGCTCAGTACGGGCCGTTGACGTTGTCGATCGAACCGTAGCGGTCGGCCGCGTAGTTGCAGGCCGCGGTGATGTTGGCGACCGGGTCGTACGGGTCCCACGACGTGCCGTCGACGTGGTAGGCCTGGAAGGTCGGGTCGATGGTCTGGAGCAGACCCTTCGACGGGGTGCCCTTGGCGGCGTTGGAGTCCCAGTTGTTGATCGCCAGGGGGTTGCCGGACGACTCGCGCATGACGTTGCGGTAGATGCCGTCGTAGGACCCGGGGATCCCCTTCTGAGCCATGATGTCCAGCGCCTCGCGGATCCACCCGTCGAGGTTGTTCGCGTAGGTCTTCGCGGACGCCTGGGTGGCCTGGGCGACACCGCCGGCGGGCTTCGCGGCCGGCTTGGCGGGGGCGGACGACTTGGTCGCCGTCTTCTTCGCGGCGCTCGTCTTGGTGGTCTTCACCGTCAGCTTCAGACCCGGGTGGATCAGCTTCGGGTCGTCACCGACGGCGGCGCGGTTGTCCTTGTAGAGCTGCTTCCAGCCGCCCGAGACGTCGTACTTGTCCGCGATGCGGGCCAGCGAGTCGCCCTTGACCACGGTGTACGTGAGGGACTTGGCGGGCTGGGCCGCCTGCGGCACGGACTGTGCGGCGGCGGGTGCGCTCTGGGGCTCGGCGGCGCTCGCGTACGTGGCACCGAGGAGCGGCAGGGTGAGTGCTGCTCCGCCGGTACCGGCGGCGATGAAGCCTCGGGTCAGCGGGTTGGTTCTGGGGCGACGGTGCTTGCCTCGTCCGGCCATGGCGATATTCCTCTCCGGCGCCTGCGAGGTGAGCTGTCGGGTTCGGGCCGGGAGGTGCCCGGCCGCGTACGGCGCTGTGTGCCGTGCGCGGCTTCACCCCGAGCCGTGCCGCTGTGCGGACCGGCGACTTACCTGGGTCCCCCGCTCCTGCCCTGCGTGAGTGAGTCGGTTCCTGTGGGGAGTCCGGGCGGCGGCAGGATTGGGCGTCCGCCGGACAGGCCGGGAACGTATGCGAGAGCACATGTCGGGAACAAGCACCTCAGTCACATATCGCGCGGTTGACCTTGGTCGGAGGTGTTTGGGCCGCTTGATCCTTTGCGGAAGCCAAGGCTCAACTGGCTCTGCGGGAAAGGCGGTACGGGTCGATGCCGAGGTGGGGCGGAAAGGGGGAACAAGTGATTCAACTCACTGATCACGAGGCTGTGGGGCAATTCCCGCCAAGGGGAATTCGCCTACTCATCACGGCAAATCGTGCATAGTTCGCTACCTATGGGTAAGTCGATTTATATCTGTTCTTATAGGTTGATCGAAAACATAACGGTCGTGATCGGATACCGCCCGGCCTGTAACCCTGGGTGCTGGCGGTGATCGAAACGTGACCGGATACGCTGGCCGGAGTGAGGGCAGCGACCTATCGACAATCCGCGTAATCACCGGCAGACACAGCAGACAGGAGACCCCTCGTGACCGACGTCGGGCCGTTCGGGCTGAGCGTGCGGGACCAGGCTCTGGAAGCCGATGTCCAGGCCGGACTGGCGGCTGTCGAGGAAGGCTTGCTCGAGGCCACCAAGAGTGAGGTGCCCTTCATCACGGAGGCCGCCCAGCACCTGGTGCGGGCCGGGGGCAAGCGGTTCCGCCCGCTGCTGGTGATGCTCTCCGCCCAGTTCGGCGACCGGTACGCGCCCGGGATCGTGCCGTCGGCCGTCGTCGTGGAGCTGACCCACCTCGCCACGCTGTACCACGACGACGTGATGGACGAGGCCTCCGTGCGCCGCGGCGTCGCGAGCGCGAACACCCGCTGGGGCAACTCCGTCGCGGTGCTCACCGGCGACTTCCTCTTCGCCCGCGCCTCGCACATCCTGGCCGACCTCGGCCCCGAGGCCGTGCGGGTGCAGGCCGAGGCGTTCGAGCGCCTGGTGACCGGCCAGATCCTGGAGACGGCAGGACCGCAGGACGGCCGGGACCCCGTCGAGCACTACCTGGACGTGCTGGGTGGCAAGACCGGCTCGCTGGTCGCGGTGTCGTGCCGGTTCGGCGCGATGATGTCCGGCGCCGACGACACGGTCGTGGACGTCCTGACCCAGTACGGCGAACGGCTCGGCGTGGCCTTCCAGCTCGCCGACGACGTCCTGGACATCGCCTCCGACTCCCACGAGTCCGGCAAGACCCCCGGCACCGACCTGCGCGAGGGCATCCCCACGCTGCCGGTGCTGCGGCTGCGCGAGCGGGCGGCCCGGCTCGGGCTCGCCGAGGACATCGCCCTGTGCGAGCTGCTCGACTCCGACCTCACCGACGACGCCCGGCACGCCGAGGCCCTGCGTCTGCTGCGGGCCCACCCGGCGCTGGAGCAGGCCCGGCGGGACACCGTCCGCTACGCCCAGGACGCCCGTTCGGCGCTCGCGCCCCTGCCGGAGTGCACCGCGAAGACGGCGCTCCTGGAGCTGTGCGACGCGGTGGTGCACCGGGCCGGCTAGTCCGCCTCCCCCGCCCGACCCCTACGGGTAGGGGGAGAAGCCGCCCTTCCGTGTCATACCCCAGCAGTACACGGAGTTGAGTCCGGGGTCTGACGTATCTCCCTGGCCGATTTGGTCAGATGGTCACCACGGAAGAACACCACTCCTCACCTGTTCGGGTGAGAATGGCGGCTCAGGGACGAGTGCGTGGACGACACGGACAGCCGCCGCCGACCACGGAGGTAGGGCACACATGGCACCGTACGCATCCGACGACAGCACGACCGCCGGAGAGGTCGACGAGCAGCGCTCCGGGCGGCGCAAAGCCGCGCGGTACATCGTCCCGGTCACGGTGGTGGGGGTGGCCGCCGCGACGATCGGGCTGGTGCCCGCGCTCGCCGACTCCGGGGACCCCGACCTCCCGAAGATCACCGCACAGCAACTCATCGAGAAGATCGCGAAGTCGGACGTCCAGCAGCTGTCCGGCACGGTGAAGATCAGCACGGACCTCGGCCTGCCGGACCTCGGCGGCCTGGAGTCGGGCCTGCTGTCCGGCGCCGCGGGCAAGGGCGGGGGCGAGGACGGCTCCTCCGCCGACCCGACGGCCAAGCTCACCGAACTGGCCTCCGGCACGCACACCCTGCGCGTCGCCGTCGACGGCCCGGACAAGCAGAAGCTGTCGCTGCTGGAGAACGCCGCCGAGTACAGCGTCATCCACAACGGCAAGGACGTCTGGGGCTACGACAGCAAGTCCAACGAGGTCTACCACGGCACCTCCGACAGCCCCGAGCGCGGCAAGGACCAGCAGCCGCCGGCCACGCCCGGGGACTTCGCCGAGGAGGCCCTGAAGGCGGTCGACGACACCACGTCCGTGACCGTGGACGGCACCGCCCAGGTCGCCGGCCGGGACGCCTACAAGCTGGTCGTGAAGCCGAAGCAGTCCGGCTCGACGGTCGGTGCGATCACCGTCGCCGTGGACGCGAAGACCGGCCTGCCGCTGAAGTTCACCCTGACCCCGGCGAGCGGCGGCGCGGCCGTCGTCGACGCGGGCTTCACGAAGGTGAGCTTCGCCGAGCCGGCCGCCTCCACCTTCGACTTCACCCCGCCCAAGGGCGCGAAGGTCACCGAGGAGAAGGACGCCGGCAAGGGCTCGGGCGAGACTCCGCGCACGGCCCCCGGCAAGCCCTTCGCGCTCGGTGAGGCGCCCGGCCACCAGGCCGGAAAGGGCCCCGGTGGCCACGACGGCATGAAGACCATCGGCGAGGGCTGGACCGCCATCGCCACCTTCGACACGGGCGGCGAGGGCGTGCCCTCGGGCAAGGCCGGCGGCGAGTTCGGCGGCTTCATCGACTCCCTCGGCGACAAGGTCCACGGCACGTTCGGCTCGGGCACGGTCTTCTCCACCCGCCTGGTCAACGCCCTCGTCACCGACGACGGCAAGGTCTACGCGGGCCTGGTCACCAAGGACGCGCTCGTGAAGGCGGCCGACGCCGGCAAGTAAGTCCCGTAGCCGCACGGGACGTCGAGAGAACGAGGAAGCCGATGGGCGAGGTGTCCGCCGGGGAACCGGAGCAGCGTGGGACGCGGGCCGCGACCGGGGAACCGGAGCAGCGTGGGACGCGGGCCGCGACCGGAGAACCGGTCATCGCCACCCGCGCGCTCACCAAGCGCTACCGCGGCGGACAGCTCGCCGTCGACGGTCTCGACCTGACCGTCCCGGCGGGCAGCGTCTTCGGCTTCCTGGGCCCCAACGGCTCCGGCAAGACCACCACCATCCGCATGCTGATGGGCCTCATCGAGCCAACCTCCGGCACGGCCCGGGTGCTCGGGCAGCCCATGCCCCGGGCCGCCCGCGCCGTGCTGCCGCACGTCGGCGCCCTCATCGAGGGCCCGGCCCTCTACGGCTTCCTCTCCGGCCGCGACAACCTGATCCGCTACGACAGTGCCGACCCGGCCGCCGACCCGCGCACCCGGCGCACCCGGGTCGCCTCGGCCCTGGACCGGGTGGGCCTGACGGCCGCCGCGGGCAAGAAGGCCAAGGCGTACTCCCTGGGCATGAAACAGCGCCTGGGTCTCGCGGCCGCGCTGCTCCAGCCGCGCCGGCTGCTCGTGCTGGACGAGCCCACCAACGGCCTCGACCCGCAGGGCATGCGCGAGATCCGCGCCCTGGTCAGGGAGCTGGCCTCGGACGGCACGACCGTCTTCCTCTCCTCCCACCTCCTCGACGAGATCGAGCAGGTCTGCACGCACGCGGCCGTGATGGCCCAGGGCCGGCTGATCACGCAGGGCCCGGTCGCCGAGTTGTCCGCCGGGGCGCGCGGCCGGCTGGTCGTAACCACGCCGGACCCGGCGGAGGCGGCCCGGATCCTGAAGGAGCAGGGTGTCGCCGATGTCGTGGTCACCGACGACCGGGTGACCGGCGAGCCACCGGAGGGCGACCTCGCCGAGGTGAACGCCGCGCTGGTGACGGCCGGGGTCCGGGTGCGCGGCTTCACGGTCGAACGGGCCTCGCTGGAGGACGCGTTCGTGGCGCTGACGGGGGAGGGCTTCGATGTCGCGGGCTGAAGTGGTGGAACCCGTACGGCCGGTGCGCCCGTTGTGGACCTTCGGGCTGCTGCGCAACGAGCTCGTCACCACGTTCCGGCGGTGGCGCACGCTCGCGCTGCTGGCCGTGCTGGCGGGCGTGCCGGTCCTCGTCGGCATCGCCGTCAAGATGGAGACGGGCGACGGCGGCTCGCCCGGCGGCGGGGGCGGCGGAGGACCGGCCTTCATCTCGCAGATCACCAACAACGGCCTGTTCCTCGTCTTCACCGCCCTGGCCGCGACGCTCCCGTTCTTCCTGCCGATGGCGGTCGGTGTCGTCGCGGGTGACGCGATCGCCGGCGAGGCCAACTCGGGCACGCTGCGCTATCTGCTGGTCGCCCCGGCCGGCCGCACCCGCCTGCTGCTCACCAAGTACGCGACGGTGATCATCTTCTGCCTGGCCGCGACGCTCGTGGTCGCCGTCTCGGCGCTGGCGGTCGGAGTGCTGCTCTTCCCGCTCGGTGACCTGACGACCATCTCCGGCACGCAGATCGGCTTCGCCGAGGGGCTGGGCAGAGCCCTGCTGATCGCCCTGGCCGTCGCCGCGTCACTGATCGGCGTCGCCGCGCTCGGCCTGTTCGTCTCGACCCTGACGGGCAGCGGCATCGCGGCGATGGCGACGACGCTCGGCCTGCTGATCACGGTCCAGATCCTCGACCAGATCCCGCAACTGCACGCCCTTCAGCCGTACTTGTTCTCCCACTACTGGCTGTCCTTCGCCGACCTCATGCGCGAGCCGGTCTACTGGGACGAACTGGCGAAGAACCTCGGCCTCCAGGCCCTGTACGCGGCGGTGTTCGGGTCGGCGGCGTGGGCGCGCTTCACGGCGAAGGACATCACCGCGTAGCACTCAGTCCTCGTACAGGAACCGGGCCGGGGGAGCCTCCCGCTCGAAGAAGGTCTTGGCGCGCCTCAGGGCGTCGTCATCGGTCAGCACGTCACCGGGCTTGCTGCCGTTGCCGAGCAGCACCCCGCCGAAGCGCATCCCCAGGTAAGCGGCGGAGTTGTGGAGCGTCCCGACGAGCGGGTCGGCGACCACCTCCTGGGTGTGCGCGAGGGCGGTGACGCCCCACAGGGTGCGGCCGGCCATGGTCGCCTTGAAGTCGAGGCCGGGCGTGCGCAGCCAGCCCGACCAGTAGTCGAGGTAGCGCTTGGTCTGCGCGGAGACCGAGTACCAGTACAGGGGCGAGACGATCACGATGTCCGTCGCCGCGAGCGTCGCGTCCAGCAGCCGGGCCACGTTGCCCTCGGTCGGACGGACGTGGTCGCTGTCGTGCCGCAGGTCCTCGAAGTCCGGCACCGGATGCCCGGTGAGGTCGATCCACTCCTGCTCGACGTCCGGGGGCAGTTGCTCGGCGGCCCGGCGGGCCAGGAGCTCGGAGTTGCCCTCGGCGCGAGCGCTGCCCAGGACGAAAAGGAAACGGCGGGTCATGGGTGCCCCTCTGGAAAACTCGGCGTACGGCGATAGCATGCGTGTGCATCATATGCGTACGCAAGTAAATTCGCCAGGGGTGCCCGTCACGCCTCCCGCGCCACCGCCAGCAGCAGCGCCTCCCGCCCCCGCGGCGCCACCAGCTGGAGGCCGGCCGGGCAGCCGTCGTCGCCGAGGCCCGCGGGCAGGCTCAGCGCGGGGTGACCGCTCAGGTTGAACCCCCAGGTGAGAGAGGTGGAGTAGCGGTCCCCCGGGCCCTCGTGACCGTGCGGGGCGGTGGGTGCCGTCGGGGTCAGCAGCAGCTCGGCATCGGCGAACAGCCCGGCCAGCCGCCGGTCGTTCTCCGCCCGGACCCGCTCGGCCCCGGCCAGGTCGGAACCAGGGGTGCGCAGGGCCAACCAGGCCGGGCCGGGGTCCCTCAGCCGCACCGGCATCCGCGGCCGCACCAGCCGTACGACCCCTGCCGCCACGAGCCGCTCCACCGCGGCCCGGGCGAGCGCGACAGGCTCCGGGTCGGGACCGGCGAAGCCCAGGTCGGGGGACCAGACAGCCGGGACGGGGAGGGCCGCCCCGGCCGGTGCCCGTTCCCCGGACACCACCGTCCACCACAGCCCGGCGTCCGCCACCGAGCGGGCGAGCACCCCGGGAACAGCAAGTCCCGTACGGTCGGCCGACGGCAGCCGTCCGCCTGTCGTCTTCAGGCCGACCACCCCGCACCACGCCGCCGGGATGCGCACCGACCCGGCCCCGTCGCCGCCCGTCGCCAGCGGCACCAGCCCGGCCGCCACGGCCGCCGCGGCCCCGGCCGACGAGCCGCCCGGCGTACGGTCGGCCCGCCACGGATTCACGGTCCTGCCGTGGGCTCCGAGCCCCCACGTCTGCCAGGGCGTCCCCGGCCCGGGCACGGACGTCGCCCCCACGGGCACGCAACCGGCCGCGAGCAGCGGGCCCGCCGCGTGCAGCCCGCGCCGCCCCTTCACAGCGACCGGCACGCCGGCCAGCGGCAGGAAGACACCCGGGCCCCGCCGGCCGAGTCGCGCGTCCACCTCCCGCGCCCGCCGCAGCGCCTCGTCGCGCCACACCTCGGCGAACGCGCACAGCTGCGGATCGGTCCGCTCGATCCGCTCCAGGGCCGCCGCGACGACATCCGCCGCGCGCAGCTCCCCGGCCCGTACCGCCGCCGCGATCTCCCCGGCCGACCGAGGGACGGCCGACAGGGGCAGGGCCGTCAGCGTGCCGCTCCCGTCAGCCGGGCCAGGGCCTCCGTCTCGCGCGGCGGACGACCCGGTTCACCGAGCCGCCAGGACGGCACCCACGGCACGCGGTACACGTCGATGACCGACTCCAGCGATCTGACCCGCTGGGCGAGCGGACGCGGCAGCCGGCCCGGGGCGTCCGCCACGAGGACGATCGCGTCCAGGTCCAGCCCCGGCGGGGCCTGGCCGCGGCGGAAGATCTCCACCGCCCCGGCGGCCGTGTCCAGCCCGGCCGCGTGCGTGCGCGCGACCAGCAGCACCGACGGGGGATCGCCGGGCCCGGGCCAGGACCGGCCGCTGTCGTGGCCGCCGTAGACCGTGGCGAGCGTGGAGACGCCCGCGCCGCCGTGCAGGCCGACCCAGGAGAAACGCCGCGCCACGGCATGGGCGTGCGCGGGCTCCGGCGGCCCCGGCTCCGGGGTGGTCACCGGGCCGCGCAGCCAGATCTCCGGCCCCTGTCGCATGCCTGTGCGCATGCCCCTCTCCTCCCTCGTACGCCCGGTCTTCATGCCCTCGGTAACGACCGTGCCGGGGCCGGCGTCCCTTGGGACGAGCCTGTGACACCGTGGTGACGTGAGAAACGGGGGCGAGCGGACACACTCGACAGTAGGTGTACGACGCCCAGTGAGGGGACGATGTCGCGACTCAGCCGCGAGAAGAAGCGGGAACAGAAGCAGGCCGCACACGCGGCGACCCCGGCGGCGCCGATCGACGTCCATGTCCCCGTGCCCGGCACGGACGTGGGAGGGGGAACCGGCGGGGTGTCCGACGGTGCCTCCGTCGGTGGCGTCCCGGTCTTCGCCGCTCCCGGCGAGGAGATCCAGCGGGCCGTCCTGAACCGCCTCCACCACATCGCCCTCGCCACCGGCCACCCCGTCCTCGCCACGATCCGCGACGAACGCATCGGCTACGTCGTCCCGCTCCAGGTCGATCCGGACGGCTCCAGCCACTTCACGGCCGAGCCGGTCGCGACGGAACCGCCGGAGCGGCAGCACGCCCGAGGCGACGCCACCCGTACGCCACCGGTGCCGCAGCGCGCCCGGAGCGAGGCCCCGGCCCCGCCCGAGCCGCAGCACGTCCGGAGCGAGGCCCCGGCTCCGCCGGAGCGGCAGCACGCCCGAGGCGACGCCACCCGTACGCCACCGGTGCCGCAGCGCGCCCGGAGCGAGGCCTCGGCTCCGCCCGAGCCGCAGCCCGTCCGGAGCGAGGCCCCGGCCCCGCCCGAGCCGCAGCACGTCCGGAGCGAGGCCCCGGCCGCGCCCGAGCCGCCGCACGCGGGCGGCGACAGTGCCACGCACGTGCTGCGTCCCGCGGCCGAGCCCGGCCGCGGCGCGACTCCGACGTTTCCGCTGCGGGGGGTGCCCGAGTCGCAGCCGGCCGACGAACCCGTACCGACGTTCGAGCTGCGCGCCGTGCCGGGGCGTGCCGAGCCGGCGCCGGAAGACGCGCCGCCGGCCCCGGGTGCGGCGCCGCCCGGCACCGTCGCCCCGCCCACCGGCGCGTTCGGCCCGCCCCCGCCCATGGACGCGAGGCCGCTCCCGGTTCCCGAGGCCCAGCCGGTTTCACGACCCGCGCCGGTCCCCGAGGACGCCCTGATCGCCGCCGACCCCGACCCCAAGCCCACGCCCCCGCGCGGCTTCGACGCCGTCGCGGAGGCGGTGCTCGGGGACGAACCCCTCACCGCCCCGGGCGATCCCGCCGCCCCCGCACTCCTCGCGGAGCCGATCGCGCGGATCAACGCGGCGGTGAAGGAGGGCAGGATCGAAGCGGCGTCCGGCCTGGCGGAGCAGACCCTTGCGCAGGCGTCCGCGACGCTCGGGCCGGAGCACCCCGAGGTGCTCCGGCTGGGCGAACTCACGGCGTACATCGCCTACTTGGCGGGTGACCCGCTCCGGGCCTTCCGGCTGTCGCTCGACCTGGCCGGTGCCCGCCGCCGGGCCGGTGACCCGGAGGCCGCCTACGGCAACGTGGAGAGCGCGGCCACCGCCTGGCGCGCGGTGCGCGACCCGGCGCTCGGGCTGGAGCTGGGACGCGACCTGATCGGCCTGTGGACGGAACTCGCCGCCGAGGACGGCCCGGCCGCCGAGGAGGTCGAGCAACTGGAGTCGGCCCGAGCCCGCATGGGCCGCCTCACCGAACGCGCCCGCAACCAGTAGGCGAGGGTGCCGGGGGCTACTCCGACAGCTCCCACACCGCGTGCGCCAGGGCGTCGCTGTTGCGGTTCAGGGCGGTGTCGTTGATGTTGGCGGTGGTGTCGCAGGAGGAGTGGTAGCAGCGGTCGAAGGCCCGCCCGGCCGTACCGCCCCACTTGGCCGCCTGCGCCGCCGTCATCGTCCGGCTCGCCCCGGTGAACAGGCCGCCCACCGGCACGCCGGCGCTCTTGAAGGGCGCGTGGTCGGAGCGGCCGTCGCCCTCGGTCTCGATCTCGGTCGGGACGCCGATGCCGCCGAAGTAGTCCTTGAAGGTCTTCTCGATCGCCGGGTCGTCGTCGTAGACGAAGTAGCCGGGGTTCGGGGAGCCGATCATGTCGAAGTTCAGATAGGCGCTGATCCTCGAACGGTCGCCGGTGGTCAGCCGGTTGACGTAGTAGCGGGAGCCCACCAGGCCGAGTTCCTCCGCGCCCCACCAGGCGAACCGCAGGTGCTTGGTGGGCTTGTACTGCGCCCGGGACACGGCGAGTGCGATTTCCAGGACGGCGGCCGAGCCGGAGCCGTTGTCGTTGATGCCGGCCCCGGAGGAGACGCTGTCGAGGTGCGAGCCGGCCATCACGACCTGGCTCGTGTCACCACCGGGCCAGTCGGCGATCAGGTTGTAGCCGGTGCGGCCGGAGGCGGTGAACTGCTGGATCGTGGTGGTGTACCCGGCGGCGTCCAGCTTGGCCTTCACGTAGTCGAGCGAGGCCTTGTACCCGGCCCGGCCGTGCGCCCGGTTGCCGCCGTTGGCGGTGGCTATGGACTGAAGCTGGGACAGGTGGGCCTTGACGTTCGTCACGGGTATGTCCGGCGCGGCAGCCGCTCTGGAGGGAGCGGGGGACGCGGCGTCGGCCACGGCGCCGCCGGTCAGGAGCATGGCTGTTGCCATGCCGCCCGCGGCGACGGCGCGCGCGGAAACGGAGAGCTTCATGTGGGGGCTCCGGATTCCGTGGGGAAGCCCGTGGGACGCTGCCCACGGGCCGCCCACAGTGAATGGGGTGCCTGGATGGTGAAGCTGGTACTGACTCTCCGTCAAGATACTGATTCGGCCAGGGAGTTACGGAGTGAATGCCTCCGAAGGCTCCCTCACTGGACGCAGAACTCGTTCCCCTCCGGGTCCGCCATCACGACCCACTCGCCGCCCTGCTCCTTCACCCGCCGCAGCGCGCTCGCCCCGAGCCCCTCCAGCCGGGCGACCTCCTCGTCGCGCCGCCCCTCGCCCGGGTGCAGATCGAGGTGCAGCCGGTTCTTGACCGTCTTCGCCTCGGGCACCCGCTGGAACAGCAGCCGACGCCCCAGACCGGTCCCGCTCTCCTCCTCGAAGGGGTCCTCGGGGTGGCGTACGGCGACCAGGTCCCGGAAGGCGCGGCGGCCGTGGAAGTCGACCGTGGCCTCCTCCGGCAGGGCGCCGAAGCCGAGCAGCTTCCCGATGAGGGCGCTGTTGTCCTCGACCTCGTAGCGCAGGGCGGCGGCCCAGAAGTCGGCCTGGGCGTGCGGGTCGTTCGCGTCGATGACGAGTTTGAAGTGCACGGGAGCCGGTGATGCGGGTGTCTGCGTCATGTAACCACTTATACTGGTTAGGTGAGTGGACGCGCAGGGGAAACGCCGGACCGGGCGCCCGGCCTGACGCTGGTCTCGGGCGAGGGCAAGCCCTACCGCTTCGACCCCGGCACCCTGTGCCTGGAGCTGGCGACGACGGGCGGCCCCGGGTTCTTCGCCCGCTGGGACGTGCTGCACGAACCGGCCGACCTGGTCGCCTGGGCCGGGCGCAGCCGGCTGCCGGACGGGCTGGACCTCACCGTCTCCCCGGGGGAACTGGCGCGGTCGCGCACCCTGCGCGACGCCGTGCTCCTCCTCGCGGTCGACCGCGCCCACGGCCGCCCCCTGCACACCCCGCACCTGGACGTCGTCAACGCCGCCGCGGCCGCGCCGCCGCTGGTCGCCCGCATCGAGGCCGACGGCACCCGCTCCTGGGCCCCGGGCGCCACCGGCACCCAGCTGATCGCGACCGTCGCCCGCGACGCGATCGACCTGTTCACCGGACCCTTCGCCGACCGGATCCGGGAGTGCGGCGCCCACAACTGCCGCCTGGTCTTCGTCGACACCTCCCGCCCGGGCCGCCGTCGCTGGTGCGCGATGGAGCACTGCGGGAACCGCGAGAAGGTCCGGGCGCACCGCGCCCGCCACGCCCCTACGGAGCCGTAGCCTCCGCGGCCTCGGCCGCACGGGTGTCGTACGCGGTCCGGGCCTGCGCGATCTTCTCCTGGTGCTCCTCCGTCCAGGTCACCAGGGACTGGATCGTGGTGTGCAGCGTCCTGCCGAGCGAGGTCAGTTCGTACTCGACGCGCGGCGGCACCACCGGGTGCACCGTCCGCTTCACCAGGCCGTCCCGCTCCAGCGAGCGCAGGGTCACCGTCAGCATCCGCTGGCTGACCCCGTCGATCTCCCGGCGCAGCTCCGTGAAGCGCAGCCGCCGGTTCTCCAGCAGCGCGATGACCAGCAGTGACCACTTGTCGGCGATCCGGTCGAGGATCTGCCGGACCTGGCAGTCCTCGCGGGTGTCCCACTGGAAGGGGTCGGCGTCGCCGTAGTCCACGGTGCTCGCGCAGTTACTCGGTGACTTCGAAGTGCCTTCTTCCATGTCCATCGATGCTGCCGCAGGGTGGGGCCTGGTTACAAGGGGGAACCGACCCTCACTTGCGTAACCGCCCCTTACCGGAGGAGTGTTGACTCATGGGCACCCGTGCCTGGGCGCTACTGCTCGTTCTGTGCGGAACGATCTTCCTCGAAGGCGCCGACGTCGCGATGATGGCGGTGGCGATCCCGGCCGTCCGTGCCGATCTCGGACTGAGCACCGGCACCGCGGCCTGGGTGATGAGTGCCTATGTGCTCGGCTACGCGGGTTTCACGCTGCTGGGCGGCCGGGCCGCCGACCTGCTCGGGCGGCGGCGGATGTTCCTGCTCTGGCTGACCGTCTTCCTCGCCTTCTCAGGGCTCGGCGGCTTCGCGACGGGCGGCTGGACGCTGATCGTGGCCCGGTTCGTCACGGGTGTCGCCGCCGCTTTCATGACGCCGGCCGCGCTCTCCCTGATCACCACCTCGTACGAGGAGGGCCCGCAGCGCAACAAGGCCGTGCTGGTCTTCGCCGGGACGGGCGCGGCCGGCTTCTCGCTGGGTCTGGTGATCGGCGGTCTGCTCACCGAGATCGGCTGGCGCTGGGTGTTCTTCGCGCCCGTGCTGCTGGCCGCCGCCCTGCTCGTCGCCGCCGTGCGCCTGATCCCCCGGCGCGACGCCCCGGCCAGGCGCGGGCGCACCTTCGACCTGCCCGGTGCGATCACCGCCGCCGGCGCCATGCTGCTGGCCGCCTACACCGTCGTACGCCTGGAGCACGGCCTGCACCAGTGGCCGGTCACCCTGGCCTCGGGCCTCGCGGCCGTGCTGGTGGCCGCCGCCTTCGTCGCGTTCGAACGCCGCTGCCCCGACCCGCTCGTCCGGCTCGGCCTGCTGCGCTGGAGCCCCGCCGTGCGCGCCGACATCGGGGCGCTGCTCTTCCTCGGCGCCTTCTTCGGCTTTCAGTTCGTCGTCACGCTCTATCTCCAGGAACTGCGCGGCTGGTCGTCCCTCCAGACGGCGGTGGCCCTGGTCGTCATGGGCGTCGACGCCGTCCTCGCGCCGACGCTCACGCCGAGACTGGTCACCCGCTTCGGCAACGCCCGGGTGATCACCGGCGGTTTCCTCCTGGCCGTGGCCTCGTACGCGCTGTTCCTGCCGGT
This sequence comes from Streptomyces sp. NPDC029044, assembly GCF_040637495.1. Taxonomy (NCBI): domain Bacteria; kingdom Bacillati; phylum Actinomycetota; class Actinomycetes; order Kitasatosporales; family Streptomycetaceae; genus Streptomyces; species Streptomyces sp. NPDC029044. Next base: position 36,695 of record NZ_JBEZWN010000010.1, on the reverse strand, counting down.
CGGCATGGACTGGTCCTACGCCATGATGTTCCCGACCCTGCTCCTGAGCGGTCTCGCGTTCGCCCTGGCCTACGGGCCGCTGACCATCGCCGCGACGGACGGGGTGGCCGAGTCGGAGCAGGGCCTGGCCGGCGGGCTGCTGACCACGGCGACGCAGTTCGGCGCGGCGATCGGCATCGCGGCGGTGACCGCGGTCTACGGCCTGGCGTCCACCGGATCCGGCCCGGAGGCCACGCTCTCCGCGTTCCGCGCGGCACTGACCGTGCCGGTCGCCCTGGTGGTGCTGGGCACGCTCATCTCGTTGGTGAGCGTGCGGGAGGCCCGGCGGGCGGTGCGCAACGCGTCCCAGGTGAGCAGCGTCAACGCCAGCCACACCAGCGCGAATCCGGCCCAGCGCTCCGGCGGCATCTCCTCGTGGAAGTAGAGGACGCCGAGCAGGAACTGGAAGACCGGCGTCAGGTACTGCAACAGGCCGATGGTGGACAGGGGCACGCGGATGGCGGCGGCGCCGAAGCAGACCAGGGGGAGTGCGGTGACGATGCCGGCCGAGGCGAGCAGCGCCGCGTGCCCCGCGCCCTCGGCCGCGAAGGTGGAGTCGCCGCGCGCGGAGAGCCACACCAGGAAGCCGAGCGCGGGCAGGAACTGGATCGCCGTCTCGGCGGCCAGCGACTCGATGCCGCCGAGGCCCACCTTCTTCTTCACCAGGCCGTACGTGGCGAAGGAGAACGCCAGACAGAGCGAGATCCACGGCGGCTGCCCGTAGCCGATGGTCAGGACGACCACCGCCACGCCGCCGGTGCCGACCGCCGCCCACTGCACCGGCCGCAGCCGCTCCTTCAGCAGCAGCACGCCCATCGCGATGGTGACCAGCGGGTTGATGAAGTACCCGAGCGAGGCCTCCACGACGTGCCCGGAGTTCACGGACCAGATGTACAGGCCCCAGTTGACGGTGATGACCGCCGCGGCGACCGTGATCAGCGCCAGCTTGCGCGGCTGCCTCAGCAGCTCGCCGGCCCAGGCCCAGCGGCGCAGCACCAGCAGGGCGGCGCCCACGAAGACCAGCGACCACACCATCCGGTGGGCCAGGATCTCCATCGCGCCGGCCGGCTTCAGCAGGGGCCAGAACAGGGGGACCAGCCCCCACATCCCGTAGGCCGCGAAGCCGTTCAGCAGTCCTATGTGCCGCTCACCCTTCGGCTTGCCGGTCACGTGCCCCTCCTTCGCGCCTGGCGTGCGTCCGCGTTCACGACGGTAACGCCGGGCGCCCCCGGCTGTCATGTCCGTATCGGCATACGGTCATGACAGTCCGGGGGTGGCGCCGTGCGGCGGGGGTCAGCCCTTGAGGGCCGCGGCGATGGCGTCGGCGAGCGGGGTGGTCGGGCGGCCGATCAGGCGGGACAGGTCGCCGGTGGAGACGACCAGTTCGCCCTTCTCGATGGAGGCGTCGACGCCCGCGAGGGTCTGCGCGAACGGCTCGGGCAGGCCCGCGCCGGTCAGGATGCCGGCGAGCGCTTCGGGGGAGACGGCGTTGTAGGCGATGTCCTTGCCCGTCTGCCGGCTCAGCTCGGCCGCGTACTCGGCGAAGCTCCAGGGGGTGTCGCCGCCCAGCTCGTACGTCTTGTTCTCGTGCCCCTCACCGGTCAGCACGGCGACGGCGGCAGCGGCGTAGTCGGCGCGCGAGGCGGAGGAGACCTTGCCCTCACCCGCGGCGGCGACGACCGCGTTGTGCTCCAGTACGGGGGCGAGGTTCTCGGTGTAGTTCTCGTGGTACCAGCCGTTGCGCAGTAGCGCGTAGGGCACGCCGGAGTCCAGCAGGATCTCCTCGGTGCCGCGGTGGTCGTCGGCCAGCGCCGCGGTCAGGGTGGCGGGGGCGCTGGTGTAGGCGAGCAGGGCGGCACCGGCCGCCGCGGCGGCGTCGATGACGACCTTGTGCTGCTGCACACGGCCCTTTTCGAACTCGTTGCCGGAGATCAGCAGCACCTTGTCGCCGGCGGAGAAGAGGTGGTCGTAGGAGGCGGGATCGTTGTAGTCGGCGAGGGCGATCCTCACGCCGCGGTCGGCGAAGTCGGCGGCCTTCTCGGCATTGCGCACGACCGCGGTGATCTGCTCGGCGGGGACCTTCTCCAGCAGCTGCTCCACGACGTGGCGGCCGAGGTGTCCGGTGGCTCCGGTGACGACGATGCTCATGGTGAGGACTCTCCTTGTGGGGTGCGTTGACACTAACCATAGGAGATGCGCTAACTCTCAGAAAGTACCCACTTTGAAGTAAGGTACTGGCATGGCGGTAAGTGACAGCGAAGCCCTGTGCCCGTACCGGCTGGTCCTGGAGCACGTGACCAGCCGCTGGGGCGTGCTCGTGCTGATCGAACTCCTGGAGCGCCCGTACCGGTTCAGCGAGCTGCGCCGCGCGATCGGCGCCTACGGCGGCCGGGGCGTGAGCGAGAAGATGCTCACGCAGACCCTCCAGACCCTGGAGCGCGACGGACTCGTCCATCGCGACGCCAAGCCCGTCATCCCGCCGCGCGTCGACTACTCCCTCACCGGCCTGGGCCGCGAGGCAGCCGAGCAGGTGCGCGCCCTGTCGCAGTGGACGCGCGACCGCATGGACGACGTGGAGAAGGCGCGGCGGACGTACGACGAGACCCGGGCCGCTTCCTAGCGCCCCGGGCCTCGGTGGGAGTCCGGCAGGTCAGCCCACGACCGTCCAGGTGTCGCCGCCCGCCAGCAGCGCGCCCAGGTCGCCCTTGCCGTGCTGCTCGATCGCGGTGTCCAGCTGGTCGGCCATCTGCGTGTCGTAGACGGGCCGCTCGACCGAGCGCAGGACACCGATCGGCGTGTGGTGCAGGGTGTCCGGGTCGGCGAGACGCGACAGCGCGAACGCCGTGGTCGGGGACGGGGCGTGGGCGTCGTGGACGAGCACCTGGTCCTCGTTGTCCGGCGTCACCGCGACCACCTTCAGGTCACCGGTCAGCCGGTCCCTCACGACACCCTTGGCCAGGTCGGAGCCGAAGCGGATCGGCTTGCCGTGCTCCAGCCGGATCACCGCCTCCTCGGCCTGCTGCTTGTCCTTGAGGGCGTCGAAGGCACCGTCGTTGAAGATGTTGCAGTTCTGATAGATCTCGATCAGCGCCGTGCCCTGGTGGGCGGACGCCTGGCGCAGTACCTCGGTGAGGTGCTTGCGGTCGGAGTCGACCGTGCGCGCCACGAACGACGCCTCCGCGCCGATCGCCAGCGACACCGGGTTGAACGGCGCGTCCAGCGAGCCCATCGGCGTCGACTTCGTGATCTTCCCGACCTCGGAGGTCGGCGAGTACTGGCCCTTGGTCAGACCGTAGATCCGGTTGTTGAACAGCAGGATCTTGAGGTTGACGTTGCGGCGCAGCGCGTGGATCAGGTGGTTGCCGCCGATGGACAGCGCGTCGCCGTCACCGGTGACGACCCACACCGACAGATCCCGGCGGGAGCTCGCCAGGCCCGTGGCGATGGCGGGGGCGCGGCCGTGGATGGAGTGCATCCCGTAGGTGTTCATGTAGTACGGGAAGCGGGAGGAGCAGCCGATGCCCGAGACGAAGACGATGTTCTCCTTCGCCAGCCCCAGTTCCGGCATGAAACCCTGCACCGCGGCGAGGATGGCGTAGTCGCCGCAGCCGGGGCACCAGCGCACTTCCTGGTCGGACTTGAAGTCCTTCATCGACTGCCTGCCCTCGGCCTTGGGGACGAGGGAGAGCGCCTCGACGGTGCCCGTGCCGTGCGTGGACGTCTCAGCCATCGATGGCCTCCTTCAGAGCCGTGGCGAGCTGCTCCGCCTTGAACGGCATGCCGTTGACCTGGGTGTACGAGTGGGCGTCGACCAGGTACTTCGCCCGGATGAGCGTGGCGAGCTGACCGAGGTTCATCTCGGGGATCACCACCTTGTCGTAACGCTCCAGCACGGAACCCAGATTCCGCGGGAAGGGGTTGAGATGGCGCAGATGCGCCTGCGCGACGGACTCCCCGGCCCTGCGCAGCCGCCGCACCGCCGCCGTGATCGGCCCGTACGTCGAGCCCCAGCCCAGGACCAGCGTCTTCGCCCCGTGGGGGTCGTCCACCTCGATGTCCGGGACGTCGATGCCGTCGATCTTCGCCTGCCGGGTGCGCACCATGAAGTCGTGGTTGGCCGGGTCGTAGGAGATGTTGCCCGTGCCGTCCTGCTTCTCGATGCCGCCGATGCGGTGCTCCAGACCCGGCGTGCCCGGGATCGCCCAGGGACGGGCCAGCGTCTGCGGGTCCCGCTTGTACGGCCAGAACACCTCGGAGCCGTCGTCGAGCGTGTGGTTCGGGCCCTGCGCGAACTGCACCCGCAGGTCCGGCAACTCCTCGATGTCCGGGATCCGCCAGGGCTCGGAGCCGTTGGCCAGGTAGCCGTCGGACAGCAGGAACACCGGCGTGCGGTAGGTCAGCGCGATCCGCGCCGCCTCCAGCGCGGCGTCGAAGCAGTCCGCCGGGGTGCGCGGCGCGACCACCGGCACCGGAGCCTCGCCGTTGCGCCCGTACATCGCCTGGAGCAGGTCCGCCTGCTCGGTCTTGGTCGGCAGACCCGTCGACGGGCCGCCGCGCTGGATGTCCACGATCAGCAGTGGCAGCTCCAGGGAGACCGCCAGGCCGATCGTCTCCGACTTCAGCGCCACGCCGGGACCGCTCGTCGTGGTCACGGCCAGCGAACCACCGAAGGCCGCGCCCAGCGCGGCCCCGATGCCTGCGATCTCGTCCTCCGCCTGGAAGGTCCGCACGCCGAAGTTCTTGTGTTTGCTCAGCTCGTGCAGGATGTCCGAGGCCGGGGTGATCGGGTACGACCCCAGGTACAGCGGCAGATCCGCCTGCCGGCTCGCCGCGACCAGCCCGTACGACAGGGCGAGGTTGCCGGAGATGTTGCGGTAGACACCCGGCGGGAACGCCGTGGCCGCCGGGGCGACCTCGTAGGAGACGGCGAAGTCCTCCGTCGTCTCGCCGAAGTTCCAGCCGGCCCGGAACGCGGCGATGTTGGCCGCCGCGATGTCGGGCTTCTTCGCGAACTTCGACTTCAGGAACTTCTCCGTGCCCTCGGTGGGCCGGTGGTACATCCAGCTCAGCAGGCCCAGCGCGAACATGTTCTTGCTGCGCTCGGCCTCCTTGCGGCTGAGGTCGAACTCCTTCAGCGCCTCGACCGTGAGCGTGGTCAGCGGCACGGGGTGCAGGTGGTAGCCGTCCAGCGACCCGTCGTCCAGCGGAGACGTCTCGTAGCCGACCTTCTGCATCGCCCGCTTGGTGAACTCGTCCGTGTTGACGATCACCTCGGCGCCGCGCGGCAGGTCGCCGATGTTGGCCTTCAGCGCCGCCGGGTTCATCGCCACCAGCACGTTCGGCGCGTCGCCGGGCGTGAGGATGTCGTGGTCGGCGAAGTGCAACTGGAAGGACGACACACCCGGCAGGGTCCCGGCGGGCGCCCTGATCTCGGCCGGGAAGTTCGGCAGCGTCGACAGGTCGTTGCCGAACGACGCGGTCTCCGAGGTGAAACGGTCACCGGTGAGCTGCATACCGTCACCCGAGTCCCCCGCGAACCTGATGATCACCCGGTCGAGGCGACGGACATCCTTCGCGCCCGCCGCTTTGCGCTGCTCTCCTACGACTGCTCCGTCGGCCTGCTCCGCTGGGCTACTGACCTGGCTGGTCACTGAACTGGACCTCCCTCGAGGACGCTGTCCGGGACAGGCCTTCCCGCAGGCCCTCCCAGGATCAACCCTACGACCGCAGGGGTCGCCTTCTTCGTGTCATTCGCATCTTGGACACGACTTTGGGATGATCATGCGTCCGGTTATGTCCGGGTCTCCCATGTCAGCGGGTGAAACGTCATGACTTGAGGTAGGTGAGCACGGCCAGCACCCTGCGGTGGTCACCGTCGCTCGGGGACAGCCCCAGCTTCAGGAAGATGTTGCTGACGTGCTTCTCGACCGCCCCGTCGCTGACCACGAGCTGCCGCGCGATCGCCGAGTTCGTCCGCCCCTCGGCCATCAGCCCCAGCACCTCGCGCTCCCGCGGGGTGAGCCCCGCCAGCACGTCCTGCTTACGGCTGCGGCCCAGCAACTGCGCGACCACCTCCGGGTCGAGCGCCGTACCGCCCTCCGCCACCCGCACCACCGCGTCCACGAACTCCCGCACCTCGGCCACCCGGTCCTTCAGCAGGTAGCCGACACCCCGGCTGGAGCCCGCGAGCAGCTCCGTGGCGTAGCGCTCCTCCACGTACTGCGACAGCACCAGCACCCCGAGCCCCGGGTGCGCCTTGCGCAGCTGCACCGCCGCCCGCACCCCCTCGTCGGTGTGCGTCGGCGGCATCCGCACGTCCGCCACGACCACGTCCGGCAGCTCGCCCTGCGCGTCCAGCTCCGTGATGGTCTTGACCAGCGCCTCACCGTCACCGACACCGGCGACGACGTCGTGCCCGCGGTCCGTCAGCAGCCGGGTCAGGCCCTCCCTGAGCAGCACTGAATCCTCGGCGATGACCACCCGCACCCTGTCCTCCACGATGTCCGGCCCCCCAGAGCCCGATGCCGCCCGTCCGCAGCCCACAACGGCTCCGCGCCCACCCGTGCGACGGGTCCAGCATTTCAGGGTCGGGAGGTGAATGGGGCCGGGAGCGGCTTCTTGACCGGCCGATCGGGCGGCGAGGGGGTGGTGGGGGAAAGTCGTGAGGCCAGAGGTGCGCACCCCTGGCCCCGTCACCGCCCGCGGGGGCCGGGTGCCCCCGCGAACGTCACCGCACGTGCTCACCCCGCCACGGCAACTCCGCGGTCACCCGGGTCGGCCCGCCCGCCGGCGAGTCCACCACCAGGATTCCGTCCACCGCGTCGAGCCGGTCCGCCAGCCCCGCGAGACCGGACCCCTCGGAGACGTCGGCCCCGCCCACGCCGTTGTCCACGACCTGGAGCATCAGCCGGTTCTCCGTCAGCCACACCTCGACGCCCGCCCAGGTGGCCCGCGCGTGCTTGCTGACGTTCTGCAGCAGCTCCGACACCGTGAAGTACGCGATCCCCTCGATGGCCGGCGCCGGCCGCTCCGCCAGGTCGACCTCGACCCGCACCGGCACCGTGCACCGCGACGCCACCGCCGACAGCGCCGCGTCCAGCCCCCGGTCCGTCAGCACCGCCGGATGGATCCCCCGGGCCAGGTCACGCAGCTCCTGCAACGCCGTCTTCACCTCGCCGTGCGCCTCGTCCACCATCCGCGCGGCCGCCTGCGGGTCCTCGTGGAGTTTCTCCTTCGCCAGCCCCAGGTCCATCGCCAGCGCCACCAGCCGGGCCTGCGCCCCGTCGTGCAGGTCCCGCTCGATGCGCCGCAGGTCGGCCGCGGCCGTGTCCACCACGACCCCCCGGTCCGACTCCAGCTCCACCACCCGCGACGCCAGCCGGGACGGCCCGAGCAGCCCGTGCACCAGCAGCCGGTCCACCATCGTCAGCGCCCGCACGATCCACGGCGAGGCCATCGTGAACAGCAGCCCCACCAGCGCGGTCACCGTGATCTCGAAGGGGTTGTCGAGGTAGATCCGGTGCGTCTCGTCGCCGTACAGCTGGATCCCCTCCTGACCGGCGTACACCGGGAACACCCAGAACCACAGCGGGTACGTCAGCAGCGCCCAGCCCAGCACCCACACGTTCACCGCGACGACGAACGAGAACACCGCCCACGGCAGGTGCAGCACCGCGTACAGCAGGGCCCGCCACGAGGCGCCGCTCTTGAGGACGGCCCCCACCCACGCCATCGCGCCCGGCTTCCTCATCCGCAGCGGCTCCGGCTCGGCCACCTCCAGGCCCAGCAGCCCCCGTGCCCGCATCCGCTCCAGCGCCCCGAAGCCGCGGCACCCGGCGAGCGCCGCCGCCAGCACCGGAATGCCGAGGAAGGTGACCAGCAGTCCCGCGCCCAGCGACACCATCGTGACCGCGTAGGTGAACAACACGATGCTGACCGGCAGGCTGAGCAGCACATGGGTGAGCTCCAGCCAGGTGCGCAGCTCGACCGGCGCCCGCAGCGCGGCGGGCAGCCGGTGCCGCCGTTCGGTGCTCCCCGGGAACCCGGGCCCGCTGTCGAGCCCGTACCCCTGTCCGTACTCCGTGGCCATCGGCGCCGTCCTTCTCCTCGTCCCGCGGCTGTTCTCCCGTACCTCCACCCTGCTGCGCCGCAGGTCGGCGGACCATGGAGTCCGTCGGCGTCTCGGGCGGGGGGTTTTCCCTACCCCCGGGCCCCGGACCGGTCCCGCCAGGGCAGTTCCGCCGTGACCGTCGTCGGGCCGCCCACGGGCGACTCCAGGACGAACAGCCCGTCGACGGCGTCCAGCCGCTCCGCCAGGCCCTTCATCCCCGTACCGCCGTCGAGGCTCGCGCCCCCGCCCCCGTCGTCCCACACCTGGATGAGCAGCCGGCTCTTCGTCCGCCACACGTCCACCGAGGCCGACTTCGCCCCGCTGTGCTTGCTCACGTTCTGGAGCAGCTCCGAGACGGTGAAGTAGGCGATGCCCTCGATGGCCGCGGCCGGCCGCTCCGGCAGATCGACCGTCACCTTCACCGGGACCGTGCAGCGTGAGGCGACCGAGGACAGGGCCGCGTCCAGACCACGGTCGGTCAGAACCGCCGGATGGATGCCGCGCGCCAGATCCCGCAGCTCCTGGAGCGCCAGCTTCACCTCGCCGTGCGCCTCCTCGACCATCGCCGCCGCAGCGTCGGGATCCTCCAGCACCTTCTCCTTGGCCAGGCCCAGCCCCATGGCCAGATTGACCAGCCGCGCCTGCGCCCCGTCGTGCAGGTCCCGCTCGATGCGCCGCAGGTCGGCCGCGGCCGTGTCGACCACGACCCCCCGGTCCGACTCCAGCTCGGCGATCCGCCGCTCCAGCTCGTCGGAGGGCGACAGCAGCGCCCGCACCATGGCCCGGTCGGCGTTGGTCAGCCCCCGCGCGATGAACGGCAGCACCGGCCACAGCACGAACAGCGAGGCCAGCGTGACGGTGAAGGTGAGCACCCCCCACGGCAGCCGGATGAACTCGTACAGCACCGTGCGCCAGCCCACCGGGTCCTTCAGCTGCATCCACAACCGCTGGAAGAAGCCGCCCCCGCCGCGCAGCCGCAGCCGGCTCGGCTCCTCGATCCGCACCCCGAGCAGCGCCCTGGCCCGCGCCCGCTCCATCCTGCCCAACTGCCGCGCACCCACGAGTCCGGCCGCGAGCAGCGGGAACCCGACCACCGTCACGGTCAGCCCGAAACCGATGGACATCATCGTCACGACGTAGGTGAAACCGAGCAGCGCGACCGGCAGGTTGGCCAGCAGGTGCGCGATCTCTTTCCAGGTGTGCCGGTCATAGGCGAGCCGGGCGGGCGGCGGACGGTCGTCCGGCCCGGCGGCCCCCCGGGCCGCCGTCGTGCCCGGGGACGGGATGCGTTGGGTCATATGCGTTAGCGTGCCCGGCGGCGGGCGGCGGCGCCATGAGGTGGACCGCCAGGATCGACTGAGGAAAACCCCACCCCCGCATGCCAGGCCGTGACGGGCTGCTTACCCTGCCCTTATCAGGGCCTAGACTCCCGTGCGTACAGATCGTCGAACGGGCGGCATCCGCGTGAGCCGCAGCAACGTCGCATGATCCAGGTCCGAATTCTGAGGGAGCGAGGGACGGACGTGCCGGAACCGACCGTCGTCACCACGACCGTCGTCGCGGCGGACTACTTCCAGTCCTATTCGGTCGTCGGACTGCTCGCCGTCGTCGGCGTGCTGTTCGTCGCCGTCGCGTTCGGGGCCGGCCGCCTGCTGCGGCCCGTGGTCCCCACCCCCGAGAAGCTCCTGACGTACGAGTGCGGCGTCGACCCCGTCGGCGAGGGCTGGGCCCACACCCAGGTCCGCTACTACGTGTACGCCTTCCTCTACGTGATCTTCGCCGTCGACTCGATCTTCCTGTTCCCCTGGGCGACCGTCTTCGCCGCCCCCGGCTACGGCGCGACGACCCTGGTCGAGATGTTCATCTTCCTCGGCTTCCTGGCCGTCGGCCTGCTCTACGCATACAAGAAGGGCGTCCTGACATGGACGTGAACCCCTCGGCGCCCGAGCCCGTCCTGCTGCCCGAGCCCAAGCGGCTGGGAGCCCTGGCCCGCCTCGCGCCCGAGCCGATGAAGGTCGTCCTCAACTGGGGCCGCCGCTACTCGCTCTGGGTCTTCAACTTCGGCCTCGCCTGCTGCGCTATCGAGTTCATCGCCGCGTCGATGGCCCGCCACGACTTCATCCGCCTCGGAGTCATCCCGTTCGCCCCCGGCCCCCGCCAGGCCGACCTGATGGTGGTGTCCGGCACCGTCACGGACAAGATGGCCCCCGCCGTGAAGCGCCTCTACGAGCAGATGCCGGAGCCGAAGTACGTCATCTCCTTCGGCGCGTGCAGCAACTGCGGCGGCCCCTACTGGGACTCGTACTCCGTCACCAAGGGCGTCGACCAGATCATTCCGGTGGACGTGTACGTGCCGGGTTGCCCGCCGCGGCCCGAGGCACTGCTCCAGGGCATCCTCAAGCTCCAGGAGAAGATCGCCCGCGAGTCGCTGGGGGAGCGGTACGGCAGCGGCGCCGGCCGGCCGTCGGCGGCGGCACTGCAGAGCGGACTGGTGCAGCCGCCCGCGCCGGAGCCGACCTCGGGGGAGGAGCGATGACCGCCGTCGGCTGGCTGCCCGCCACCGCCGGGGAACTCTTCGGCCCGGACGCCACGGCCGAGGAGTCCTACGAGGTCCTGACCGTCGACGTCCCCCCGGCCGCCTGGATCACCGCCCTGGAGACCGCCCGCGACCGGCTCGGCTGCACCTACTTCGACTGGCTGAGCGCGGTCGACGAACCGGGCACGGGCTTCCGCGTCTCGGCCCACGTCGCGGCCCTGTCCCCGGTGCGACGCCTCCTCCTCCGCACGACGGTCCCGCACGAGGCCCCCGCCCTGCCCTCCGCCGTCGGTGTCTACGCGGGTGCCGCCTGGCACGAACGCGAGACGTACGAGATGTTCGGCATCACCTTCGAAGGCCACCCGGCGCTGGACCACCTGCTCCTGCCGGAGAACTTCGAAGGCCACCCCCTGCGCAAGGATTTCGTCCTGGCCGCCCGCGTCGCCAAGGCCTGGCCGGGTGCGAAGGAACCGGGCGAGTCGGAACACGGCGGCCCCAAGCGCCGCCAGATGCTCCCGCCCGGTGTCCCCGACCCCAACGAGTGGGGCCCCCTCAAGGGCCAGCTCCCCCCGGCCCCCACCCGCCCGGCCCGCCCCGCGGCACGCCCCGCGGGGGAACGCCCCGTACGACGGACCCGGTCCGCATCGGGGGGCTCAGCGAGCCAGACCGCCGCGGGCACGGGGGCTTCGGCGACTGGTACGGGGGCTTCGGCGACTGGTACGGAGGCTTCGGCCGCCGGGTCGGGGACTTCGGCTGCCGGTGCGGGGACTTCGGCTGCCGGTGCGGAGGCTCCGGCCGCCGCGCGGCGTTCGCGTTCGGCGGCGGAGGGTTCCGCGAGTCAGTCCGCGGCTGGTGCGGAGGCTCCGGCCGCCGCGCGGCGTTCGCGCTCCGCGGCGGAGGGGTCGGCGAGCCAGTCCCCGCCCGAAGAGTCGACCGCTCCGGCCCCGACGGGACCTCGCCGTAACCGCTCGGTGTCGCAGGGCTCGGTGTCGCAGGGCTCGGTGTCGCAGGGGGCTGCGTCGCGGGGGGCGGCGTCGCAGGGAGCTGCGAAGGAGCAGCCCGGCGACGATCAGACCTCCTCGACGCCGGGCTCCGGGTCAGCGACGCAGGGCTCCGGGTCTGACGTACCGGGCTCCGGGTCCGACGTGCCGCGCTCCGAGCCCGCGGTGCCCGGGGCATCGACTCCGTCGGCGGGACCGCGCCGGGCGCGCAGCGCGTCGGAGGGCAGCGCGAGTCAGCGGGCCGGGTCCGACCGCGGCGACAGCCGTCCGGGCAGGGCTTCCGCCACCGCTCACAGCTCGGACGCCCCCTGGCATCACGCCCGCCCGGCCTTCGACGAACCGGCTCCCGAACCGTCGCCGGAAGCGGCGCAGTTGCCGGATCCGGAACCGTCGAAGGGGTCACAGACCGCCGAGCCCGCGGAGTCCCCGGAGGCCTCGGGCAACTCGAAGGCGGCCTCGGACACCCCCCACAGCCCGGACACCCCCCACAGCCCGGACCCGGACACCTCCGAGAACTCAGACACCTCCGAGAACCCGGACACCCCCGAGAACCCGGACACCCCCGAGGACCCCGCAGGAGGCCCGCAGTGAACGACGTGCTCGACGTCGCCCTGCGACTCCTGATCGTCTTCGTCGTCTTCCTCACCTTCCCCCTGATCATCGGCCAGACGGAACACAAGGTGATGGCCCACATGCAGGGCCGCCTCGGCCCCATGTACGCCGGCGGCTTCCACGGCTGGGCCCAGCTGATCGCCGACGGCGTGAAGTTCGCGCAGAAGGAGGACGTCGTCCCCGCGGGCGCCGACCGCCGCATCTTCCAACTCGCCCCCGCCGTCGCCCTCCTGCCCTACCTCCTCGTCCTGCTCGCCATCCCCATCGGCCCGGGCGAGGGAGCCGTCGGCCAGGTCGTCGACGCGGGCGTGTTCTTCGTCCTGGCCGTCATGGGCGTCGGCGTCCTCGGCTCGCTCATGGCCGGCTGGGCGTCCGCGAACAAGTTCTCCCTGCTCGGAGGCCTGCGCACCGCCGCCCAGCTCCTCGCCTACGAGCTGCCGATGCTGCTGACGGCGGCCTCCGTGGCGATGGCGGCCGGCACCGTCTCCCTCCCCGGCATCCTCGATGCCTTCGAGTGGTGGTGGCTGCCCTGGCAGATCGTCGGTGCGATCGTCTTCTTCGTGGCCGGCCTCGCCGAACTCCAGCGCCCGCCCTTCGACATGCCGGTCGCCGACTCGGAGATCATCTTCGGCGCCTACACCGAGTACACCGGTCTCCGTTTCGCTCTCTTCCTCCTCGCCGAGTACGCCGGAATCGTCGTCCTGTGCGGGCTGACCACCGTCCTCTTCCTGGGCGGCTGGCACGGCCCCTGGGGTGCCGACGGCCTCGGCTGGGTCTGGACCCTGCTGAAGACCGCGGTCCTCGCCTTCCTCGTGATCTGGCTGCGCGTCACCTACCCCCGTCTGCGCGAGGACCAGCTCCAGAAGCTCTCCTGGACCCTCCTCGTCCCCCTCTCCCTCGCTCAGATCGCCCTCACCGGCGTCGTCAAGGTGGTGATCCAGTAACCATGGCCCCCATCCCAGGAAGTGGCCTGGCCAAGGGCCTGGCCGTCACCCTCCGCACGATGACGAAGAAGTCCGTCACCGCGCAGTACCCGGACGCCCAGCCCGACCTCCCGCCCCGTACCCGCGGTGTGATCGGCCTGTTCGAGGAGAACTGCACGGTCTGCATGCTGTGCGCCCGCGAGTGCCCCGACTGGTGCATCTACATCGACTCCCACAAGGAGACGGTCCCGGCGGCGACGCCGGGCGGCCGCGAGCGCAGCCGCAACGTCCTCGACCGCTTCGCCATCGACTTCTCCCTGTGCATGTACTGCGGTATCTGCATCGAGGTCTGTCCTTTCGACGCGCTGTTCTGGTCCCCCGAGTTCGAGTATGCCGAGACCGACATCCGCGAACTCACCCACGAGCGGGACAAGCTCCGCGAGTGGATGTGGACCGTCCCTGCCCCGCCCGCCCTCGACCCCGGCGCGGAGGAACCGAAGGAACTGGCCACCGCTCGCAAGACCGCCGACAAGCTGGCCGCCCAGCAGGCCCCGCCGGTCACCGAACCGCACGCCGACGAGCAGGCCCGAGCCGCCGAACAGCCCACCCGCCCCCAGGGCGACTCCAAACAGCAGACGGACCAGCCGAAGCCGGGGCAGGAGGGCCGGGAATGACCCTCGCCGCAACCACTGACCTCCTCGCAGCAGGCCCGACCAGCCGTGTTGCCGCGGAGACCCACGGCTTCCTTTCCCCGACCGGCGTCGAGATCGCCTTCCTCCTCGTCGGCCTGGTCACCTTCGGCGCCGCGCTCGTCACCGTCACCACCCGTCAGCTGGTGCACGCCGCCCTGTGGCTGGTGGTCACCCTCGGTGGCCTCGCCGTCGAGTACCTCCTCCTCACCGCCGAGTTCATCGCCTGGGTTCAGGTCCTCATCTACGTCGGTTCCGTCGTCGTCCTCCTCCTGTTCGGACTGATGCTCACCAGGGCCCCCATCGGCCGCTCCCCGGACGCCGACTCGGGCAACCGCTGGGCCGCCCTCACCGTGGCCGTCGCCGCCGCAGCCGCCCTGGTCTGGGTCGTCGTGGACGCGTTCCGCACCACCTGGATCGACCTGGACGGCCCCGCCGCCGGCACCACCGAGGCCACCGGCGCGAGCCTCTTCCAGAACTGGGTCCTCCCCTTCGAGGCCCTCTCCGTCCTCCTCCTCGCCGCCCTGGTCGGCGCGATCGTCCTGTCCCGCAAGGCGAAGGCGGAGTCGAGCTCTCTCCCCGTGAACGCCCCGGATGTCACCGGGAGTTCCCGAACGGTCACAGAAAGTCCGGGAAGTTCCGAGCAGGAAGGTGGCCGCTGATGCACCTCGCCTATCCCGCCGTGCTCTCCGCCCTCCTCTTCTGCACGGGCCTGTACGGCGTCCTCGCCCGCCGCAACGCGATCCTGGTCCTGATGTCGGTCGAGCTGATGCTCAATGCCGTCAACCTCAACCTGGTCGCCTTCGACGTCTGGCTCAGCAGGACCGCCGAGGAGACCCTGCACTCCGGACAGGCTCTGACCCTGTTCACCATCGCCATCGCCGCCGCCGAGATCGGCATCGGCCTGGCGATCGTCCTAGCCGTCCACCGCAACCGCGGCACCGCGGACATCGACAGGCTCCGCGACACCTCCGAACGGCACGACCCCGACGGCACCGACCACGACGCCCGCGCGGCCGAGCCGTCCGACGAGGCCCAGAAGGCTGAGGCCACCGCGTGACCACGACCACCCTCGCCGTCCTCGTCCCCCTCCTTCCGTTCCTCGGCGCCGTCGCCGGGCTGCTCCTGGGCCGCACGGCACCCGGCTTCGTCCGCCCGCTCGCCGTCCTGCCGACGCTCACCTCCCTCGTGCTCGCCGCGCTCGTCGCCGTACGCCAGGGAGGCGACGCGGCCGTCGACTCGGCCACGGAACTGACCCCCACCGGCTCGGTCCCGATCGAGCTCGCCCTGCACATCGACGGCTTCGCCGCCCTCGCCGCCGTCCTGGTCGGCCTGGTCGCCTCCTGTGTGCAGATCTACTCGACGGGCTATCTGCGCGACGATCCGCGCTACCCCTCCTACGCCGCCCTCGTCTCGCTGTTCACCTCCGCGATGCTCCTCGTCGTCTACTCCGGCGACCTCATCGTGCTCCTGGTCGGCTGGGAGGTCATGGGCATCTGCTCCTACTTCCTGGTCGGCCACTACTGGGAGACCCCAGAGGCCCGCGCCGCCTCCCTCAAGGCCTTCCTGGTCACCAAGCTCGGCGACGTCCCCTTCCTCATCGGCCTGTTCGCGCTGGCCACCGACGCCGGGTCGTTCCGCATCACGAAGATCCTCGGCACCGTCGCGAGCGGCGGCCTCGACCACCCGACGCTGATCGCCCTGCTCCTCCTCGCGGGCGTGGCGGGCAAGTCGGCGCAGTTCCCGCTGCACACCTGGCTCCCCGACGCGATGGCGGGTCCGACCCCCGTCTCCGCGCTGATCCACGCCGCGACGATGGTCGCCGCCGGTGTCTACTTCATCGCCCGTCTCCTCCCGGTCTTCGAGGCCTCCCAGGCCGCGATGGTCGTCCTCGCCGTCATGGCCGCCGTCACGATGGCCGGCTCGGCGCTCGCCGCGCTCGCCCAGGACGACATCAAGCGCGTCCTCGCCTACTCGACGATCGGCCAGCTCGGCTACATGACCGGCGCCCTCGCCGTCGGCGACCGCGGAGCCGCCGTCTTCCACCTCCTGTCTCACGGCGCCTTCAAGGCGCTGCTGTTCCTCGCGGCCGGCGTGATCATCCACGCGGCCGGCACCAACTCGCTCGCCGCCATGTCCCGCATGCGGAACCTTCGCGACCGGGTCCCCGACGCCTACTGGACGATGACCGTGGCGCTGCTCGCGCTCGCCGCGATCCCGCCGTTCAGCGGCTTCTTCTCCAAGGAGGCCGTCCTCGGCGTCGCCGAGCACGTCGTCACCGGCCACACCGAGCACGCCCCCGCCGCTGCGGGCTGGATCGTCCTCGTCGCGGGCCTGCTCACGGCCGTGCTCACCGCCGCCTACGCGATGCGCCTGTGGCTGCTGGCCTTCCGGGGCCGGGGGACCGAAGCCCCCGACCACGGCAGGCAGCCCCTGACGATGACCGTCGTGCTGTGGGTGCTGGCCGTGCCGTCCCTGGCCCTCGGTGGGTTCACGTTCCGCCTGCTGCTCGACTGGTTCGACGGCCGGGACCTCAGCCCGACCCTGACCACCTCCGTACTCGGCACGGGCGTGGCCCTGGTCGGCGGCATCGTCACCTACGCCGCCTGGCGGCACACCACCGCGCTCACCGCCCGTGTCCCCCTCGGAGCGGTCGCGGCCCACCCCGAGGGCGACGCCGCCCAGGTCGAAGCCGAGGCGATCGCCAGTCACGAGCCCGCCTACGGCGACATCGCCTACGCGCCGGACCCGGCCGACCCCGGACGGCTGCTGCTCGGTCCCCTGCACCGGCACGCGGCCGCGGGCTTCCACCTGGACGCCGTGTACACGACTCTCTTCGTCCGCCCGGTCCAGGCCGGAGCGAGCCTCGTCCGGTTCCTCGACCGGGAGGTCGTCGAGACCTACGTGCGGGGTGCGGGTGCGCTGCCCCGCTGGCTCGGCACCGCCGTACGGCGCGCCCAGACCGGCAACGTCCAGACCTATGTGAGCGCGCTGCTCGCCGGCACCGTCGTCCTCGCGGTCGCCGTCGTCCTCGTCGCCACGGGAGCGTGAGCAGGCGTGATCGATATCAACGAGTCCGTGATGCAGGTCCTTCTGGCGTTCATCGTCGTCGGCCCGCTCCTCGGCGCCGCCGCGGCTCTCCTGCCCGCCCCGCCCGGGCTGAAGGGGAAGTCGCCCGAGCAGGCCGTGCTCCGGCACGGAATCACCGTGACCGGCGCGGTCCTCATCGCCGCGATCGTCCTCGCGCTCGGCTTCGACCACGACCAGCCGTCGAAGATGCAGGCCAGCACCGACATCAGCTGGATCCCCGCACTCGACGTACGCATCCACCTCGGCATCGACGGCATCTCCCTCCCCCTCCTGGTCCTGACCGCGCTGCTGACCTTCCTCTGCGCGCTCTACTCGTACTTCAAGATGCCTGCGGGGCCGACTCCCAAGGCCTTCGTCGCCCTGCTGCTCGTCCTCGAGTCCGGCACCCTCGCGACCTTCGCCGTCCTCGACCTGCTGCTGTTCTTCCTGGCCTTCGAGATGGTCCTCATCCCGATGTACTTCCTCATCGCCCGCTGGGGCGGCGAGGGCCGGAGCCAGGCCGCTTGGCGGTTCATCCTCTACACGCTGCTCGGCTCCGTGGTCATGCTGCTCGGCCTGCTCCTGATCGGGATCAAGGCGGGCACGTTCGACATGATGGCACTCGCCACTGACAACGGCCGGTCGCTGACCACATCCGTGCAGGTCATCGCCGTTCTGGCGATCGGGATCGGGCTAGCGGTGAAGACGCCGATGTGGCCGCTGCACAGCTGGCTGCCCGACGCCCACACCGCCGCGCCGACCGTCGGCTCGGTCCTCCTGGCCGGCGTCCTGCTGAAGATGGGTACGTACGGGTTCGTCCGGATCCTGCTCCCCATCGCGCCGGACGGGTTCCGCACCTTCGCGCCCTACCTCGCCGCCCTCGCCGTCGTGGGCATCATCTACGGGTCCCTGGCCTGCCTGGCCCTCGCCAGACAGGGAGCGAAGGGCGACCTGAAGCGCCTCATCGCCTACTCCTCCGTCGGCCACATGGGCTTTGTGCTGCTCGGCATCTCGACGATGACCCCGACCGGCGTAAACGGCGCCCTCTTCGCCAACATCGCCCACGGTCTCATCACCGGCCTGCTGTTCTTCCTGGTCGGCGCCCTGAAGGACCGCACCGGCACCACCGACCTCGACACCCTCGCCGAGGAAACCGGCGCCGCCCTCTACGGCAAGGCCCCGCGCCTGGGCGGCCTGCTCGCCTTCGCCGCCGTCGCCTCGCTCGGCCTGCCGGGGCTGGCCGGCTTCTGGGGCGAGATGCTGGCCCTGTTCGGTGCGTTCCAGCCCGCCGCGGGCCTCAACCGCGCGGCCTTCCTCACCTTCATGGCGATCGGCGCGTTCGGCACGCTGCTGACGGCCGCGTACCTGCTGATCGTGGTCCGCCGCGTCTGCATGGGCGCCCTGCCCCATGACGCACCCAGGCTCACCGACGTCCGCTCGTACGAGTTCGCGGCGTGGACACCGCTCGTCGTCCTCACCGTCGTCGCGGGCCTGTGGCCCAAGGCTCTCCTCGGCCTGAGCGACCCGGCCGTCCAGCAGCTCCTCGCAGGAGGCACCCGATGAGCTCCCCGGCCCAGCCCCTGGCCGCCTCGCTGGTCCAGTCCGTCGACTGGCTCGCGATCGCGCCACCCACCATCGCGGCGGTCGCCGGACTCGTCGTCCTGGTCGCCGACCTGTTCCTCGCCGAGCACCGCAAGGCGCTGCTCGGCTGGACGTCGGTGGCAGGCCTGGCCGCCGCGACGGCGATGCTGCTGCCCCTGCTGGACGGCGACCGCAGCACCTTCTGCCTGACCGGCGACGCCGCCGTGTGCAGCTACACGGCCGACCGCTTCACCCTGGTCATCCAGTTCCTGGTCCTCGGCGGCGCCCTGCTCTCCGCCCTCCTGTCGGTCACCGCCCTGAGGGACGCCCGCAAGGAGCTGCCGGAGGGCGAGTACTGGTTCCTGCTGCTGTCCTCCGCCGCCGGCGCCGCCCTCCTGCCCGCCTCCCGCGACCTCGCGACCCTGATCGTCGCCCTGGAGGTCGCCTCCCTGCCCGCCTTCGCACTGGTCGGCCTGCGGTACGGCGACCGGAAGTCCTCCGAAGCGGCCCTGAAGTTCTTCCTGTCCTCGGTCACCGCGACCGCGGTCAGCCTCATGGGCATCAGCTTCGTGTACGCCACCACGGGCACCCTCTACCTCACCCAGGTCGCCGACCGTATCCAGAACGTCGACGGGCAGTTCCACACGCTCGCCCAGACCGGCGTCGTGCTCACCCTCGTCGGCTTCGCCTTCAAGACGGCCGCCGTGCCCTTCCACTTCTGGGTGCCCGACACCTACGTGGGAGCGCCCCTGCCGATCGCGGCCTACCTGTCGGTCATCGGCAAGGCGGTCGGCTTCAGCGGCCTGATCCTGGTCACGGTCGTGGCCCTCCCGTCCTACGCCGACGTCTGGGGTCCCGCCCTGGCAGCCCTCGCCGCGCTGACCATGACCGTGGGCAACGTCGGAGCCCTCCGCCAGCAGGCCACGCGCGCGTACAGCGCGGTACGCCTGCTCGCCTGGTCCTCCGTCGGCCAGGCCGGCTACCTCCTTGTCCCGATCGCCGCCGCCGCGTACTCCGGGGACGCCGAAAAGTCGATCGGCTCCACTGTCGCCTACGCCCTGATGTACGGCGCCGTGAACCTCGGCGCCTTCGCCGTGGCCGCGCTCGTCGGCCGGACCAAGTCCCTCAACCGCGTCGCCGACTACCGCGGCCTGTACGCCTCCAGCCCTCTGTCCGCGCTGCTCCTGGCGTTCTTCCTGCTCTGCCTCGCCGGGCTGCCGCCGGGCATCATCGGCCTCTTCGCCAAGGTCACCGTCTTCTCGGCGGCCGTCGACGCCGGCCTCGGCTGGCTGGCCGTGATCATGGCCGTCAACGTCGTCATCGCGCTGTTCTACTACCTCCAGTGGACGGCTCTGCTCTTCCGCGCCCCCGACGGAACGCCCGACAAGCACCGCGTCCCCGGCCCGGTCACCGCCGCGATCGCCCTGACCGGCGTCCTCGGCATCGCCCTGTCCGGCGCACCCCAGCTGGTCCTGCGCTTCACCGACACCGGGCTCTTCTGAACGAACCCGGCTTCCCGGAAAACCGGCCGCTTACACCGCGCGCGCGTGGGGCACTCGCTCCCACGCGCGCGTGCCGCGGTCCGTTGCCGTCACCCGGACGGTCCACACCCGCCGCCGCGCGCACCAGGGAACTTGAGCCTCCCGCCTGGCGTTGACCAGTACGGGAAGGTCCACTGGACGTGAGGACGCGGCACCAGTGCACCGCAGATTCAGCAAGCAAGGGTCCCCCTGCCGCACCACTTGGAGGGCGCACCGTGCACCGCCGGCACAACGGGCTCAGGACAGCGATCCTCCTGGGGGGACTGTCCGCACTCATCATCGTCATCGGCAGCTTCTTCGGCCGCATGGGGCTCGTCATCGCCGTCCTGGTAGCGCTGGCCACCAACGCGTACGCGTACTGGAACAGCGACAAACTGGCCCTGCGCGCGATGCGTGCCCGGCCGGTGAGCGAGTTCGAGGCACCGGCGCTCTACCGCATGGTCCGCGAGCTCTCCACCCAGGCCCGCCAGCCCATGCCGCGCCTGTACATCTCCCCGACGGAGGCCCCCAACGCCTTCGCCACGGGCCGTAACCCGCGCAACGCCGCCGTGTGCTGCACCGACGGCATCCTCCGCCTGCTGGACGAACGCGAGCTGCGCGGCGTCATCGGACACGAGCTGAGCCACGTCTACAACCGCGACATCCTCATCTCGTCGGTCGCGGGCGCCCTGGCCTCCGTCATCATGTTCCTGGTCAACTTCGCCTGGCTGATCCCCATCGGGCGCTCGGACGACGATGACGGCCCCGGGCTGCTCGGCATGCTGCTGATCATGATCCTGGGCCCGCTCGCAGCCTCGCTCATCCAACTGGCCATCAGCCGCTCCCGGGAGTATCAGGCGGACGCCTCCGGCGCCCAGCTCACCGGCGATCCGCTGGCCCTGGCCAGCGCCCTGCGCAAGCTCGAACTCGGCACGAAGCAGCTCCCGCTGCCCCCCGAGCCGCGCATCGAGACCGCCAGCCACATGATGATCGCGAACCCGTTCCGGCCCGGCCAGGGCCTCTCGAAGATGTTCTCCACACACCCGCCGATGGCGGAACGCATCGCCCGGCTCGAGAAGATGGCAGGTGGGAACCAATGAGGACCGTACTCAACGTCATATGGCTCGTACTGAGCGGCTTCTGGCTGTTTCTCGCCTACATGCTCGCGGGCCTGCTCCTCTGCATCACCATCATCGGCATCCCGTTCGGCATCGCGGCCTTCCGCATCGGCGTCTACGCCCTGTGGCCCTTCGGGTACACGACGGTCGAGCGCCATGACGCCGGCGCACCGTCCTGCGTGGGCAACGTGCTCTGGCTCGTCCTCGCGGGGTGGTGGCTCACCCTCGGCCACATCGCCACCGGCATCGCCCTGTGCGTGACGATCATCGGCATCCCGCTGGGCATCGCCAACTTCAAGCTCATCCCGGTCTCGTTGCTCCCGCTCGGCCGCGACATCGTGCGGACGAACGAGCCGTTCGCGGTGCGCTGACGCAGGGGGAGCCTCTCGTCCCTCGATGACCACAGGGCCATGGTTGTCCACAGGCCCGGGTTGTCCACAGACCCGTGGTTGTCCACAGGCCCGCCCGGCTGTCAGCGGCGGTCGGCATGATGAACCCATGACCGCGATCGAGCAGTTGCCGACCCGAGTGATGGCCGCGCCCCACAACTCCCGCTTGGGGGCCGGACGCTCGCGCCCCGAGCCTGCCGCGCCCTTGAGGAGCAGGGAAAGACCTGAGCCGAGAGCCCCTGACAGGCCCGAGCCGAGAGCCCGCTGACAGGCCCGAGCCGAGAGACCCTGACAAGCCCGATCCGAGAGCCCCTGACAAGCCTGAGCAAGAGGCCCTGACAGGCCTGAGCCGAGTGCTCCCCGCAGGCAACGGCAGCCCGGCCCTACTTCCTCGCCGCCCCGGCCTCCACCCGCCGCCGCACCGCATACGCAACCGCCCCGACCACCAACACCCCCGCGCCCACGACCACCGACACCCCGGGCAGCGAGAACGCCAGCACCACGCACCCGGCCAGCCCCACCACCGGCACCACCCGCGCCGCCGGCGCCGCCGGCGCCGAAGGCAGCGTCCACGCCGATGCGTTGGCCACGGCGTAGTACGCCAGCACACCGAAGGAGGAGAACCCGATCGCGCCGCGGACATCCACCGTGGCGGCGAGAACCGCGACCACCGCGCCCACGGCAAGCTCCGCCCGGTGCGGCACCTGGAAACGTGGATGCACGGCGGCCAGCACCCCCGGCAGATGCCGGTCACGGGCCATGGCCAGCGTCGTCCGTGACACGCCCAGGATCAGCGCCAGCAGTGAGCCCATCGCGGCCACCGCCGCACCGATCCGTACCACCGGCACGAGCCAGGGCGCTCCGGCCGCCCGCACCGCGTCGGTCAGCGGCGCAGCCGTGTCCCCGAGACCGCCCGGCCCGAGCACCGAAAGGACAGCCACAGCCACACCCGCGTACACCACCAGCGCGATACCCAGCGCCAGCGGGATCGCGCGCGGAATGGTGCGCGACGGATCCCGTACCTCCTCGCCGAGGGTGGCGATCCGGGCGTACCCGGCGAAGGCGAAGAACAGCAGACCGGCCGCCTGCAGCACGCCGTCCGCACCACCCGAGGCCCCGATGTCCAGCCGCCCGGGATCGGCGTCACCGGAGACCAGACACACGACCACCACGGAAGCGAGGACAGCCAGGACCAGCGCCACGATCACCCGCGTCAGCCACGCGGACTTCTGGACACCGCCGTAGTTCACCGCGGTCAGCGCCACCACGGCCCCGACCGCCACCGCGTGCGCCTGCCCCGGCCAGACGTAGCTGCCCACGGTGAGCGCCATCGCCGCACAGGAGGCAGTCTTCCCGACCACGAACGACCAGCCCGCGAGATACCCCCAGAACTCCCCGAGCCGCTCCCGCCCGTACACGTACGTGCCGCCCGAGGCGGGATACAGGGCGGCGAGGCGAGCCGACGACATGGCGTTGCAGTACGCGACCACAGCGGCGACGGCGAGCCCGACGAGCAGCCCGGTTCCGGCCGCGTGCGCGGCCGGCGCGAGGGCGGCGAAGATCCCGGCCCCCACCATCGAGCCGAGTCCGATGACGACGGCGTCACCCACGCCGAGCGTGCGGCTCAGTCCGGGAGCGGAGGCTGTCATGCGTCGCACCCTACTGATCAGCGCAACCAACGGGTGCGGCCAGCACGTCCTCCCCACCAACTGGGCGTGAACGTGCGTGGCGAGGAGGCCGCGTGCGGAACGCCCGACGTACGACGCACGCGCTCGGCCTGCCGGGAGCAAGATCACAGGGCCGGGACAGTGCGGGCACAGCGTGAAAGGGCAGGTTCACGGCATGACCATCATCAGCTGGATCATCCTGGGACTGTTGGCCGGAGCCATCGCGAAGTTCCTGCTGCCGGGGCGTGACCCGGGCGGCCTCATCGGCACGACCCTGATCGGCATCGCGGGCGCGTTCATCGGCGGCTGGATATCGGCCCGCTGGATGGACCGCCCGATCACCCAGGACTTCTACGACGGTGCGACCTGGGCAGCGGCGATCGGCGGATCGCTCGTCCTGCTGATCGTCTACCGCCTGCTGTTCGGCAACTCGCGCGACTGACCGCACCCTCCGACGGCGAGATCGATGAGGGGGAGACGGGCGAGAAGGGCGGGCACCGATGGGTACCCACCCCTCCTCGTATCCGAGCCGACGGGCGCCCGGGGACCGGACCTACCGGTAGTTCACGAACTGCAGCGCGAAGTCGAAGTCCTTGCCCTTGAGCAGGGTGATGACGGCCTGCAGATCGTCACGGCTCTTGGAGCTGACCCTCAGCTCCTCGCCCTGGACCTGCGCCTTCACGCCCTTGGGGCCCTCGTCGCGGATGGTCTTCGCGACCTTCTTCGCGTTCTCCTGGGAGATCCCCTCCTTGATCGAGGAGAAGATCTTGTACTCCTTGCCGGAGAGCTGGGGCTCGCCCGCGTCCAGAGCCTTCAGCGAGATACCCCGCTTGATCAGCTTGGACTGGAAGACGTCGAGGATGGCCTTCACCCGGTCCTCGGAGTTCGCCTCCATGAGGATCTGCTCTCCGGACCACGAGATCGAGGCACCCACGCCCTTGAAGTCGTAGCGCTGTGAGATTTCCTTGGCGGCCTGGTTGAGTGCGTTGTCGACCTCCTGCCGCTCGACCTTCGAGACGATGTCGAAACTGGAGTCGGCCATGTCCTGTGGCTCCTTGTATCGGGGTGCGTATCGTGCGTACCGGCGTATGCGGGCGGTCGCAGGGCCCGTTCAGGTCCCGGGCCGCATCCGGACAAGCCTAGCCACCCCCGGCCCTCCGGGCGCCGATCAATCGGGTGGCGGAGCACCCCTCCACATCAGGTATCGTTTACGTCGTTGCCACGGAGCGCCGCCGAAAAGCGGTTCACCAGGCAGCAACCCCGGCGGTGTGCCCGAGCGGCCAAAGGGAGCAGACTGTAAATCTGCCGGCTCAGCCTTCCCAGGTTCGAATCCTGGCGCCGCCACACTGGGAAAGACCCCCTTTCCTCTGCGGAGACGCAGAGGAAAGGGGGTCTTTCGTTGTCTCACTGCGTGCCCGCGGGTGTCCCCAGGGCGTCCCCTGGGGGCGTCCTCCGCCGAGAGCCCCCGGGGTGAGCATGATCACTCCGCCTCGCGGCGGCCGGTTTTTGAGGTGGCACGTACTGGCCTCCACCCACGAGCCCACCTGCGCAAGCAGGGCAACGGCTGCTCGTCGACGGGTGGTTCACGCCTTCTGCCGGGAGGCCGTCGGGGCATGAACTCGTCAGATACGCTGCCGCCTCTTGCAGCAGCATTCTCCTGAAGAGGTGTGAATGAAAACAGGCAGACGAACCGTCGCGGCGGCCACGCTCGTGGGGGCGCTGGGGCTCTCGGTGCTGAACGCGCCGGCGGCTCAGGCGGCGGACACCGGTATCACCGTGTCGGACATCGTCATCAACAAGGGCAAGCCGATCGTCGTCGGTACAACGCAGACGGTGGAGCCGCCCATCAGTTTCAACATCGCGTTGCCTTCGGGGTACAGCACCTCCGACCCCTCCCGCTACGACGCGTACCCCTTCCTCTACCGCGGCGCCATCAAGACGGCGGCCGATACGGGAGAGAACTTCATCGAGCCGGGCAGTTACACCTGCTACGAGACCGACTCCAAGCACGCACGATGCGAGGGCAACCTTTACATCGACCCGCACCCGAGCCAGGAGCACGTCGACTCCAACAGCGACGCAACGACCTGGAAGGTCGGCGTCTCGCTGCGGCTGTGGAAGGCCGACGGCGGCCTCAAGACCGGGGAACTGGAGACGCGGTCCGCGACCGCCCAGCTCAAGCGCGCGGCCAAGGCCACCACCAACGCAACGCCGGAGCCGGTCACCAAGGGCAAGCCGATCACGGTCACGGGCAAGCTGACCCGGGCGAACTGGAGCACGAAGAAGTACGACGCCTACAGCGGCCGCACGGTCAGCCTCCAGTTCCGCGCCAAGGGCACCGACGCCTACAAGACGGTCAAAAAGGCCACCACCAGCAGCACCGGGGGACTGAAGACCACGGTCACCGCCTCGGTCGACGGCTACTACCGCTGGGTGTACTACGGCAACTCCACGACCGGCGTGGCCACCAGCGCGGCCGACTACGTCGACGTGCGCTGACGCCGATCTGCCGGTTCTGACGGTCCTACCGGGCCTGCCGGTTCTGCCGGGCCTGCCGGTTCTGCCGGTTCATCTGACGAAGCCGGCTGCCGATATGGTCCGGAGCGGCAGCCGGCTGAAGGTCGTGATGTAGCCGGCCGGGGCGGCCGGGCGTGGCACGACGCTGGGGGAAGGGGGGCGTCGCGGTGACGCACGCCCCGCCTGAATGCCCCACTACCGGACCGAGTCCCCGTCCCAGTACCCGTCCGCGTCCCCGCCCCCGGCGTGAGTGAGCTCGATGTCGTGGTCGTCCACGCCGGTGCCCGGGACCGTCAGCTGTGCCACCCGGGGCGGGTAGCCGGTCGCGACGACCGTGTACGCGCCGGTGTCCAGGTCGGAGAAGGCGTAGGCCCCGTCGAGGCCGGTTCGCGTCGTGGCGACCACGTTGCCCGCCGCGTCCACCAGCGTCACCCGCGCGTCACTCAGCGGCGCACCCTCTCCGCGCACCGTGCCCCGCACGTGCGCGCCGGGCCGCAGTTCGAGCTCGACCCTGGTGGTCCCGGCTCCGCCGATCTCGACGACCTGGGCCAGCGGCCGGTGCTCGAGGGAGCTGACCGTGAGGGTCACCGGCCCCGGAACCAGATCGGTGACCGTGAACTCGCCCAGCTCATCTGCCCGTCCGGTGGCCACCACCTCGCCTCGCACGTCCGTCACGATGACCACGGCCTCGGCGACCGGTGCCCCCGCGTCCGCGGAACGCACCATGCCGGCGAGGCGGCTGGTGCCGCTCAGCAGCACGTCGTACGCCAGCGGCTCACCGGTCACGAGGATCGTGGAGGCCTGCGGCTGGTAGCCCTCCGATGCGGCGATCAGGACGTACGATCCGGCGCCCGGAGCGTCCACGCGGTAGGAACCGTCGCTCCGCGAGACCGCCCGCCCGAGTTGCTTGCCGCCGGGCGAGATCAACGTCACAGTGGCCCCGCCGACGGCGCCCCGGTCAGCGCCCAGCACACGGCCCCGCACACCAGTCCCGGCCCGTTCGGCGGAGGTCACGGCCGCCTCGGCAGGCGCTCCGACGACCGGTGTTCCGACAACCGGCCTCCCACCCGAGGCAGCCACCGTCACCTCCTGCGCCGCCGGGCCCCTCTCCGGCGCCGTCACCTCCTGCACGGCCGGGCCCCTCTCCGGCACCGCCACCTCCTGCACCGCCGGGTCCATCTCCGGCACCACCGGGCCCGCCACCGGCGTCTCCACGGCCTCCGCCCCCCGTTGCCGCGGAATGAACGAGGCGACGGCGAAAGCGAGCAGCGCGGCCCCCGCCCCGATGGCCAGGACGACCTTGAACCCGTCCTGGGACGGCAAGGCCGTCCCACCGAAGCCCGTCGTCATCCGGGCCAGGATCACCCCGGCCACCGCGCTGGCGGTCGACGTACCGATGGACCGCATCAGCGTGTTGAGGCTGTTCGCCGCGCCCGTTTCCGAGGCCGGGACGGCGCCCATGATGAGCGCGGGCATCGAGCCGTAGGTGAAGCCGATGCCGGCGCCGATGACGCAGGTGACGACCACGAAGTGCCAGAGCTCCGACATCAGCACGATGTTGAGCCCGTAACCGGCGGCCACGATGAGGGCGCCGACCATCAGGGTGATCTTCGGGCCCTTGGACTTGGACAGGGCGGCGGACACCGGAGCCGTGGCCATCATGACCAGGCCGGACGGGGCCATCGTCAGCCCGGCGACGAGCAGTGACCTGCCGAGACCGTAGCCGGTCGCCTCAGGCAACTGAAGGAGCTGCGGAATGACCAGGGACATCGCGAACATCGCGAACCCGATGGCGATCGAAGCGAGGTTGGTGACGAGCACCTGACGGCGGGCGGTGGTCCGCAGGTCGACCAGTGGCTCCCTGACCCGCAGCTCCCACCGGCCCCACGCCAGCAGCACGACGACGGCGGCCGCGAACAGGCCGAGGGTGGTGCCGCTGCCCCAACCCCAGTCGCCGCCCTTGGAGATGGCCAGCAGCAGCGACACCAGACCCGCCGCCATGCCGATGCCGCCGATCAGGTCGAATCGCCCGCCGGTGCGCACCTTCGACTCCGGCACGATGACCGGCACCAGCACGAGGGCGACGACGCCCAGTCCGGCGGAGGCCCAGAACAGGGCGTGCCAGTCGAAGTTGTCCGCGATGAGCGCGGCGGCGGGCAGTCCGAGGGCGCCACCCACGCCGAGCGAGGCGCTCATCAACGCCGTCGCCGAGCCGAGCCGTTCGGCGGGCAGCTCGTCCCGCATGATGCTGATGCCGAGCGGGATGACGCCGGAAGCGAGGCCCTGGAGTGCCCGACCCGCGATCATCGGGGCGAGCGAGTCGCTGAGGGCGGCGGTGACCGAGCCGGCCACGAGCATCACGAGGCTGATCAGCAGCATCCGCCGCTTGCCGTACATGTCGCCGAGCCGGCCCGTCATCGGCGTGGCGACGGCGGCGGCGAGCAGGGTGGCGGTGACGGCCCAGGCGGTGTCCGAGGCGGGGGCGTTCAGCAGCCGGGGGAGCTCCGGGACGATCGGGATGACCAGGGTCTGCATCAGCGAGACCACGATCCCGCCGAAGGCCAGGACCGCGACGACGGCGTTCGCCCGTGGTGCCGCGGGCTCCCCGGTGTCGGCGGGTCGGGGAAGGGCGTGGGACATGGTCGGTCCTCCATGGAGGCGTCGAGGGACAGCGCGACCCGACCAAGCTATGGCAATTGATTGACTTAAGCAACTGGATGAGGGTGCGGGACGGCCACGGCACACTGGTCCCATGTCCTCCCGCCGCAGAGTCTGCCCCGAGTGCCGTCGTGAGATCGCCGTCGTCGCCGGGCGGTACGCGCGCCACGACCCGCCCGGCGCCCGTGAGCACGGCGAACTCACCTCGTGCCCGGGCTCACGCCGCCAGGCCCGCCCGGGCCCGGAGCAACCGTCCTTGGACGGCTACACGGTGCCGGACTTCCCCGGCCAACTGCCCCTGTTCTAGGCCTCGACCGCGCGGCCGGCCGCGAACCTCAGTTCCCCGCCACGGACTTCACCGCCACCGAGACTGGCGCGGACCCGCTGATGAGCTCCAGAGTGAGCCCGGCCGTCGCCGAGGTGTCCACCAGCTCCGCCAGTACGGCGGCCACGTCGTCCCGCGGGATCGGACCTCGGCCGGTGCCGGCCTCCAGGCGTACGAGACCGGTACCGGCGTCGTCGGTGAGTTGTCCGGGGCGCAGGATCGTCCAGTCCAGGGCGTCCAGCCCGCGCACGTACGCGTCCGCCTCGCCCTTCGCGCGCAGGTAGACGTCGAAGATCTCGTCGCCCTGGTGGCGCGGATCCGCGCCCATGGACGACACGACCACGAAGCGCCGTACGCCCGCCTGCACCGCCGCGTCCGCGAAGAGGACCG
Organism: Streptomyces sp. NPDC029044; assembly: GCF_040637495.1. Lineage (NCBI taxonomy): Bacteria > Bacillati > Actinomycetota > Actinomycetes > Kitasatosporales > Streptomycetaceae > Streptomyces > Streptomyces sp. NPDC029044. The sequence continues at coordinate 7,551 of NZ_JBEZWN010000010.1, read as the reverse complement.
CCGCGGCCTTGTCCACCGTGTCCTTGCGGGTCGCCCCGCTGCCCGGGCCCGCACCCGCCGCGAAGACCGCGGCGTCGGCGCCCCTCAGCCGCTCCGCGACCTCGTCCACGGACGCCGACTCCAGGTCGAGCACGACCGGTTCGGCACCGGCCTGACGCAGGTCGTCCGCCTGCTCGGCCTTCCGGATGATTCCCGCTACCTCGTCCCCGCGCGCGGCGAGCAGCCGCTCCAGCCGCAACGCGATCTGACCATGACCACCAGCGATGACAATGCGCATGCCTTCGACCGTACGCCTCGACAGCACCGTCCGCCGCACGGCTTGGACCACGCCGGCCGCGCCCGGCGGTACACCCCGCCGCAGCCCTACGACACCTGACGCACCCTTGCTACCGCAGCCCTACGGCCCTCGCCCCGCCCCTGCCGCCGCAGCCCCACGCCGCCTCACGCACCTTTGCCGCCGCAGCCCTACGCCGCCTCACGCACCTTTGCCGCCGCAGCCCCACGGCGCTTCACGCACCCCTGCCGCCGCAGCCTCTACGGCGCCTCGCCCCGCCCCTGCCGCCGCAGCCCCACGCCGCCTCACGCACCTTTGCCGCCGCAGCCCCTAAGGCGCCCCGCCTCACCCTTGCCGCCGCACCCCCTAAGGCGCCTCGCCCCGCCCCTGTCGCGGCAGCCCCAGCTCCACCGAAGCCGCCGAGCTGCAGTACTCCCGCACCGCGCTGGTCCGCGCCACCACACGCCCCTGGTGCACGACGATCCGGCTGTACGCCAGGGACAGCACCCCTGCGAGCCGCTCCCCGCGCACCGCGAGCAACTCGGCCGGGAAACCCGCCTCCACCCGCACCTCGGGCAGCCCCAGCACCGCCCGCGCCGACGAGCTCACCGCGTCGTACGCCTCCTCGGGCGGCAGCCCGTAACGCGAGGCCAGCAGGAAGGCCGCCTCCAGCGGGTCGCCGCGCCCCACCGGGTTGGACACGTCCCGCAGCGCCCCGCTCCCGGCGGCCACCCGCACCCCGGCCGCGCGCAACAGCCGGACGGGGGCGGCCCCGCGCCGGTCGACGCCGCCGCAGCCGCCCTGGGGCAGGCACACGACCGCAACCCCGGCCGCAGCGAGTTGGTCGGCCGTCCGCGAGGCAACCTCGGAGGGCAGCCGGCCGAGATCGCCGCAGGGACTCAGGGACACCCCGGGGCGCAGCCCGCCCGCCATGGCCGCGAGCCGGGCCAGCCGGGCCGGGTCCCCGGCGTCCGTGTGCAGGTCGACGGGGCAGCCGTGCTCGGAGGCCGTCTCCAGGACCGCCTCCACGTACCCGGTCGGGTCGGGGTCGAGGTCAGGCCGGCCGCCCACCACCGAGGCGCCCATCTTCACCGCGTCCCGCAGCATCGCGAGCCCGTCCGCACCGGCCACCCCGGTCAGCACCCGGGGCATCGCCACCGTCGTCAGCTCCGCCAGCCCGCGCAGCGCGCGCCGCGCCTGGAGCACGGCCGCGAGCGCGCCCAGTCCCTGGACGTCCCCCACGCGCACGTGCGCCCGCAGCGCCGTCGCCCCGTGCCCGAGCTGGAGCAGTGCGGCCTCCGTCGCCCGGCGCTGCACGTCCTGCGGCTCGTACGAGACCGGCCCCCCGGTGTCCGCCGACAGGGCCGTGTCGGCGTGGGCGTGCGGCTCGGCGGGGGCCGGCAGCAGCAGATAGCCGCTGAGGTCCACGCGTGCCCCGCACGCGCGCGTGCCGCCCGTCCCCAGGCTGCCGGCCGTACCGACCGCCTCGATACGCCCGCCGCCCAGCCGTACGTCCACGGTCCGGCCGTCGGTGAGCCGCGCCCCGCACAGCAGCAGCGACGACGGGTCTGCCGGACCCGGTGAGGACGACGGGGGCGGGGGTGGCTGCGGCCGGCTGTCGGGCATCGCACTCCAGGGGCTCGGGCTGGCACGGGAGGACGCATGATCACGCAGAGTGAGACGAGCCTAGGACGGCCCCCCGCCCGCGGCGGGGAGGAGCGCAATAGTCGTACCGGCGTGGTCCGCTCACGGAACGGAAGGGGTCCGCGAGGCCGCTGGCAGGACGGTCCGGGCGCCCGGGACGGGTGCCTCGAAACGGATTTGGGTGAACGGCGGCGGAGCGTGTAATGTCTTCATCGCTCGCCCCAATAGCTCAGTCGGCAGAGCGTCTCCATGGTAAGGAGAAGGTCAACGGTTCGATTCCGTTTTGGGGCTCTGGTGTGACTGGCTCCCGTCGCGAGGCGGGGTCCGGACCACATCAAAGCGGTGTAGCTCAGTCGGTAGAGCAAGCGGCTCATAATCGCTGTGTCACCGGTTCAAGTCCGGTCACCGCTACTGACAGTAGCCGATTGCGGGGTCGGTCCTTCGATCGGCTACTCTTCTTGCGTTAAACAGTCCATCCGTTCGTCTTAGGAGCACTCACGTGGCTGCCACCGACGTCCGCCCGAAGATCACGCTGGCCTGCGTGGAGTGCAAGGAGCGGAACTACATCACCAAGAAGAACCGGCGTAACAACCCGGATCGCCTGGAGATGAAGAAGCACTGCCCGCGTTGCAACGCGCACACCGCGCACCGCGAAACGCGATAAATCAGGCTCGTACACGAGGCCGTTCCCGAGTGATCGGGGGCGGCCTCGCGTCGTTGAGGGACCCGTACCGGTCAGTAGAGCTACCAGGAGGTGCCGAGCCATGGCGCTCGACCAGTCCTTCGTGGGGCGGACGTACCCGCCCACCGCGCCTTACGAGGTGGGCCGGGAGAAGATCCGTGAGTTCGCCGAGGCGGTCGGGGACGCCAACCCGGCGTACACGGACGCGGAGGCCGCCAAGGCACTCGGGTACCCCGACGTGATCGCCCCGCCGACCTTCGTGTTCGCGATCACCTTCAAGGCGGCGGGTGAGGTCGTCCAAGACCCGCAGCTCGGCCTGGACTACAGCCGCGTGGTGCACGGCGACCAGAAGTTCGCCTACCGGCGCCCCGTCCGTGCGGGCGACCGGCTCACGGTCACCTCGACCATCGAGGCGATCAAGTCCCTCGCGGGCAACGACATCGTGGACATCCGCGGCGAGGTGCACGACGAGGCCGGCGAGCACGTCGTGACCGCCTGGACCAAGCTCGTGGCCCGCGCGGCCGAGGAGGCGTGAGCGACCCCATGACCGCGAAGATCTCCTACTCCGACGTCGAGGTCGGCACCGAACTGCCCGCGCAGACGTTTCCCGTGACCCGCGCGACCCTCGTCCGCTACGCGGGCGCCTCCGGCGACTTCAACCCGATCCACTGGAACGAGAAGTTCGCCAAGGAGGTCGGCCTGCCGGACGTCATCGCGCACGGCATGTTCACCATGGCCGAGGCGATCCGCGTGGTCACCGACTGGACGGGCGACCCGGGCGCGGTCGTCGAGTACGGCGTCCGCTTCACCAAGCCGGTCGTCGTGCCGAACGACGACCAGGGTGCCGTGATCGAGGTCGCGGGCAAGGTCGCCGCCAAGCTCGACGACAACACGGTCCGGGTGGACCTGACCGCGACCAGCGCCGGGCAGAAGGTGCTGGGCATGTCCCGGGCGGTCGTGCGCCTGGCCTGAGGCAGCCGCGACACGACGTAAGGGGCGCTCTCCCTTGGGGGTGTCCCTTACGCGTGGTGCCTGCAAGCCATCGCTTGACATAGTTAGTGATTGAGTACTAACTTTGTAGGCATGGCCAGGATGAGTGCGGAAGAGCGGCGCGAGAGCGTCATCCGTGCGGCGACGACCGAGTTCGCCCGCGGTGGGTACCACGGCACCTCGACCGAGGCGATCGCCCGCCGGGTCGGCGTGTCGCAGCCGTACCTCTTCCGGCTCTTCCCGGGCAAGAAGGCGATCTTCCTGGCGGCGGCCGAGCGGTGCGTCGAGGACACCATCCGGATGTTCGCGGAGGCGGCTGAGGGGGTGGAGGGTGAAGAGGCCCGCCATGCCATGGGCGCCGCGTACATCGAGGCCATCTCCGCGCAGCCCGAGCGGCTGATGATGCAGATGCAGATGTACCTCGCCGTCGCGTCCGCCGAGGAGGAGGGGGACCACGAGTTCGGCGAAGCCGTACGCGCGGGCTGGATGCGGCTATGGGACACCATCCACCTGCCGCTGGGCGCCGACACTCACAAGACGACGACCTTCCTCGCCCAGGGCATGCTCATCAACTGCATGGTGGCCATGGGTTTCCCGTCCGATCACCGGGCCTGGGCGGGGCTGGGCGCACCGGGGTCCGACGGCTGACGCGGCAGGGTGAGGAGGCAGGTCCTTTTCATGACCTCGAAAGTTAGTAATCAATAACTAATCGATCACGGCACACACTCCATGGGGGAGCGATGTCACAGCAGACCGCACGTCGCGGGGGAGCCGCCTGGGCCCTCGTCATCACCAGCGTCGCCGGATTCATGGCGGCCCTCGACAACCTCGTCGTCACCACCGCCCTGCCCTCCATCCGGGCGGACCTCGGCGGAGGACTGCACGACCTGGAATGGACGGTGAGCGCCTACACGCTCACCTTCGCCGTCCTGCTGATGTTCGGCGCCGCCCTCGGTGACCGTTTCGGCCGCCGCCGGCTGTTCATCGCCGGACTCACCGTCTTCACCGCAGCCTCCGCCGCCGCGGCCATGGCGCCCGGCATCGACTCCCTCATCGCCGCCCGCGCGGTCCAGGGCGCCGGCGCCGCGGTGATGATGCCGCTGACGCTGACCCTGCTGACCGCCGCCGTGCCCGTCGCCAAGCGAGGGATGGCCTACGGCATCTGGGGCGCCGTCAACGGACTCGCCGTCGCCTCCGGACCGCTCGTCGGCGGCACCCTCACCGAGCACATCTCCTGGCAGTGGATCTTCTGGCTCAACGTCCCGCTGGGCCTGGCCCTGCTGCCGCTCGCCCGTCTCCGCCTCGCCGAGTCCTACGGCACCGGAGCACCGCTCGACGTCCCCGGCACCCTGCTCGCCAGCGGCGGCCTCTTCGGCATCGTCTACGGCCTGGTCCGCGGCCCGGCCGACGGCTGGACCTCCGCCCTCGTCCTGACCGGCCTGTTCGCGGGCGGAGCGCTGCTCGCCGGCTTCATCCTCTACAGCACGCGGGCCAAGAACCCGATGCTGCCGATGCGGCTGTTCCGCTCCCGGGCGTTCTCCGGCATCAACGCGGCGAGCCTGCTGATGTTCCTCGGCATGTTCGGCTCGATCTTCCTGCTCAGCCAGTACATGCAGGGCGTCCTCGGCTACTCGCCCACCGAGGCGGGCCTCAGGATGCTGCCCTGGACCGGTATGCCGATGCTGGTCGCCCCGATCGCCGGCATCCTCGCCGACCGCATCGGCGGCCGCCCGGTCGTCGCCGCGGGCCTCTTCCTCCAGGCGCTGGGCCTCGGCTACATGGCGGTGGTGGCCACGGCCGACGCCTCCTACGTCTCCCAGCTGCCCGCCCTGATCGTCAGCGGCGTCGGCATGGCGCTGTTCTTCGCCCCCGCCTCGCACCTGGTCATGTCCAGCGTGCGGCCGGCGGAGCAGGGCATCGCCTCCGGCGCCAACAACGCCCTGCGTGAGGTGGGCGGGGCGCTCGGCATCGCCGTCATGGGGTCGATCTTCGCGGCCCAGGGCGGCTACGAGACCGGCCAGACCTTCGTCGACGGCATGCGTCCGGCCCTGGTGACGGGCTCCGCGGTGGTCGCCCTCGCCGGCGTGGCGGCCCTGCTGATACCGACCCGGCGGCGCACCGAGCGGCAGGCCGAACCGGCACCGGTGCTGGAGACGGCCGCCCACTGACCCCGAAGGACCCGAACAAGGAGAAGCGGCCATGCCCACTCTTCCCTGGACCGTCCCGAACACCCCGCCCCGCGACACCGAGGTGTACGTCTTCGCCTCCCGCTTCGAGACCCGCACGCTGTGGGGAGCCCTGAGGTTCCTCGCCGGGACTCCCGCCGTCTGGCGGCAGGTCCGCCGGAGCCCCGGCGCCTACGGAGCGACCCTGAAGGCGAAGCCCCTCCAGCGGACCTTCTGGACCCTGTCGGCCTGGGAGTCCAAGGACGCACTGCACGCCTTCGTCCGCGCCGGCGCCCACGGCCCGGCTTCCCGGGGCCTCGCCCCGCAGATGAAGGACTCGGCCTTCACCACCTGGCAGGTGAGCAGCGACGACCTCCCGCTCTCCTGGCCCGAGGCGCTCCGCCGACTGTCCTGAGAGCCACCACGCGCGCGTGCGGCCCCCTTTCCGGTCCGAAAGGGGGCCGCACCCACGCGTGCCCGGCGCCGTCACAGCCGTCTCGTACTCTTGAGCCCGTGCAGGAACTCCACGACGCCCCCCTCGCCCCGCTGACGACCTTCCGGCTGGGCGGCCCCGCGACCCGGCTGCTCACCGCGACGACGGACGACGAGGTGATCGCCGCCGTCCGTGAAGCCGACGAGGCGGGCACCCCGCTGCTGCTCATCGGCGGCGGCTCGAACCTGGTCATCGGCGACAAGGGCTTCGAGGGCACCGCCCTCGTCATCGCCACCAAGGGCTTCTCCCTCGACGGCACGAGCCTGGAGCTCGCGGCCGGCGAGATCTGGACCGACGCGGTCGCCCGTACGGTCGAGGCGGGTCTGGCCGGCATCGAGTGCCTGGCCGGCATCCCCGGCTCGGCGGGCGCGACCCCCATCCAGAACGTCGGGGCGTACGGCCAGGAGGTCTCCTCGACGATCACCGAGGTCGTCGCGTACGACCGCCGCACCGGCGAGACGGTCACCCTGGCCAACGAGGACTGCGCCTTCTCCTACCGCCACAGCCGCTTCAAGTCCGACCCCGAGCGCTACGTGGTCCTGCGCGTCCGCTTCGCCCTGGAGGACGCCGAGGGTCTCTCCGCGCCCCTCCGCTACGCCGAGACGGCCCGGGCCCTCGGGGTGGAACCGGGCGACCGCGTCCCCCTCGCCCGGGCCCGCGAGACGGTGCTCAAGCTGCGTGCGGGCAAGGGCATGGTCCTGGACCCCGAGGACCACGACACCTGGTCGGCGGGCTCCTTCTTCACCAACCCGATCCTCACGGACACGGACTTCGCGGCCTTCCGCGCCCGCGTGCACGAGCGGCTCGGCGACGGGGTGGAGCCCCCGGCGTACCCGGCCGGCGACGGCCACACCAAGACCTCCGCGGCCTGGCTGATCGACAAGGCGGGCTTCACGAAGGGCTACGGCGACGGGCCGGCCCGCATCTCCACGAAGCACACCCTGGCGCTGACGAACCGGGGGAGTGCGACGACCGAGGATCTCCTCGCCCTGGCCCGCGAGGTCGTGGCCGGAGTCCACGAGGCCTTCGGAATCACGCTGGTCAATGAGCCGGTGACGGTGGGGGTCAGCCTGTAGGCACCGCGGCGTTGCTGCTGGGGCCGGGTGGGTCCGCAACCCGGCGGAGCGGGGTACCGCTGCGCCCACCCGTGCCGCCCTTGGCGGCACGCCTGCCCGCAGCTGAGCGGATCCGCACCCGCCGTCGTACGTAAGGGGACGTGTCGGGGGGTGTCCGCCCGCAGCGGTTGTCGCGTCAACGAACAGTCAGTCGGCGTGCAAGCCCATCGCGACGTTCCGAGGACGGA
>NZ_JBEZWN010000009.1:0-187367 GCF_040637495.1 Streptomyces sp. NPDC029044 | reverse complement strand
AGCTGCTGGAGGTAGGCGGTGAACTTGGACAGGTAGTGGCTGTAGGGCAGGACCGCGTGCGACTGGGCGTCGTGGAAGTTGCCGTACCAGATGCCGAGCAGGCCCATGATGAGCGGGGCGTTGGCCTCCGCCGGGGCGTTCTGGAAGTGCTCGTCGACGATGCGGAAGCCGTCGAGCATCTCCCGGAAGCGGTCGGGGCCGATCGCGATCATCAGGGACAGGCCGATCGCGGAGTCGTACGAGTAGCGGCCGCCGACCCAGTCCCAGAACTCGAACATGTTGTCGACGTCGATGCCGAAGCCGGCGACCTTCTCCGCGTTGGTCGACAGGGCGACGAAGTGCTTCGCCACCGCCTTCTCGTCGCCTCCGAGTCCTTCCAGCAGCCAGGACCGCGCGGACGTGGCGTTCGTGATCGTCTCGATCGTGGTGAAGGTCTTGGACGCGACGATGAACAGCGTTTCCGCCGGGTCCAGGTCGCGCACCGCCTCGTGCAGGTCGGAGCCGTCCACGTTCGACACGAACCGGAACGTCAGCTCCCGGTCGGTGAACGGCCGCAGCGCCTCGTAGGCCATCGCCGGGCCGAGGTCGGAGCCGCCGATGCCGATGTTGACGACGTTGCGGATCCGCCGGCCGGTGTGGCCGGTCCACTCGCCGGAGCGCACCCGGTCCGCGAAGGCGGCCATCTTGTCGAGCACGGTGTGCACGCCCGGGACGACGTTCTCGCCGTCGACCTCGATCACCGCGTCCCGAGGGGCGCGCAGCGCGGTGTGCAGAACGGCCCGGTCCTCGGTCGTGTTGATCTTCTCGCCGCGGAACATGGCGTCGCGCAGTCCGGACACGTCGGCCGCGGCGGCCAGCTCCTGGAGCAGGGCCAGCGTCTCGTCGGTGACCAGGTGCTTGGAGTAGTCGATCCGCAGGTCGCCCACGTGGACGACGTAGCGCTCGGCTCGCCCGGGGTCGGCCGCGAACAGCTCGCGCAGATCGGGCTGCGGCAGGGCGTCCTTGCGGTGGTCCTCCAGGGCGGTCCACTCGGGCCGCCGGGTGAGCCGGGGGGTTCCGTTGGGGGAGTCAGACATGGGCAGGGGTCTCCTCGGTCGCCGCGCCGTTCAGGGCGATGGCGTACATCTCGTCGGCGTCGAGGCGCCGCAGCTCCTCGGCGATGAGTTCGGAGGTGGCACGGACCTTCAGCGCGAGGGTGCGCGACGGCTGGCCCGGCAGGGTCAGCGTGGCCAGCGGCCCTTCGGGGCGGTCGATGACGATCTCGCCGTGCTCCGTGCCCAGGCGCACCGCCGTCACCACCGGCCCGGCGGTGACCACGCGGTCCACCCGGACGTGCAGCCGCGCCTCCAGCCAGCGGGCCAGCAGCTCGGCGGCCGGGTTCTCGGCCTCGGCCTCCACCGCCGCCGAGGTGATCCGCGCCCGGGCCTGGTCCAGCGCGGCCGCCAGCATCGAACGCCAGGGCGTCAGCCGGGTCCAGGCGAGGTCGGTGTCACCGGGCGCGTAGGAGCGGACCCGGGTCTGGAGCGTCTCCAGGGGGTTCTCGACGGCGTACAGGTCGGTGATCCGCCGCTGGGCCAGCGCCCCGAGCGGGTCCTTGGAGGGCACCTCGGGGGCGTCCACCGGCCACCACACCACCACCGGCGCGTCCGGCAGCAGCAGCGGCAGCACCACCGAGTCGGCGTGGTCGGACACCTCGCCGTAGGTCCTGAGGATCACGGTCTCGCCGGTGCCCGCGTCGGCGCCCACCCGGACCTCGGCGTCCAGCCGGGAGGACTGGCGGTCGCGCGGGGTGCGGGCGTGCCGCTTGATGACGACCAGGGTGCGCGAGGGGTGCTCGTGCGAGGCCTCCTCGGCCGCCTTGATCGCGTCGTAGGCGTTCTCCTCGTCCGTGACGATCACCATCGTCAGGACCATGCCCACGGCGGGCGTGCCGATGGCGCGGCGGCCCTGCACCAGCGCCTTGTTGATCTTGCTTGCCGTGGTGTCGGTCAGGTCGATCTTCATGGCCTGCGCCAGCTCCGTCCGTCTCGTGCGAGCATCTCGTCGGCTTCCTCGGGTCCCCAGCTGCCCGAGGCGTACTGCGCGGGCCGGCCGTGCGTGGCCCAGTACTGCTCGATCGGGTCGAGGATCTTCCAGGACTCTTCCACTTCCTGGTGACGGGGGAACAGGTTGGCGTCGCCCAGGAGGACGTCGAGGATCAGCCGTTCGTACGCCTCGGGGCTCGACTCGGTGAACGACTCGCCGTAGGCGAAGTCCATCGTCACGTCCCGGATCTCCATCGACGTCCCGGGCACCTTGGAGCCGAAGCGGACCGTCATGCCCTCGTCCGGCTGGACGCGGATGACGATCGCGTTGGAGCCCAGCTCCTCGGTCGCGGTGGAGTCGAAGGGGGAGTGCGGGGCCCGCTGGAAGACGACCGCGATCTCCGTCACCCGGCGGCCCAGCCGCTTGCCGGTGCGCAGGTAGAACGGGACGCCGGCCCAGCGGCGGTTGTCCACCTGGAGGCGGACCGCGGCGTACGTGTCGGTGGTGGACGACTGGTCGATGCCGTCCTCCTCCAGATAGCCGCGCACCTTGGTGCCGCCCTGCCAGGCCGCCGCGTACTGCCCGCGCACGGTGCCCTGCCCCAGGTCCTGCGGCAGCCGCACGGCCTTGAGGACCTTCAGCTTCTCGGTGAGCAGCGAGGCGGCGTCGAAGGCGGCCGGTTCCTCCATCGCGGTGAGCGCCATCAGCTGGAGCAGGTGGTTCTGGATGACGTCACGGGCGGCGCCGATGCCGTCGTAGTACCCGGCCCGGCCGCCGATGCCGATGTCCTCGGCCATGGTGATCTGCACGTGGTCCACGAAGGACCGGTTCCAGATCGGCTCGAACATCTGGTTGGCGAAGCGCAGGGCCAGCAGGTTCTGGACGGTCTCCTTGCCCAGGTAGTGGTCGATGCGGAAGACCTGCTCCGGGTCGAACACCTCGTGCACGATGCGGTTGAGCTCCTCGGCCGACCGCAGGTCGTGCCCGAACGGCTTCTCGATGACCGCGCGGCGCCAGGAACCCTCGGGGGCGCTCGCCAGCTTGTGCTTCTTCAGCTGCTGGACGACCTTCGGGAAGAACTTCGGCGGCACCGAGAGGTAGAAGGCGTAGTTGCCGCTGGTGCCCCGGGAGGCGTCCAGCTCCTCGACGGCGGAGCGCAGCTGCTTGAACGCCGTGTCGTCGTCGAAGTCGCCCGGGATGAACCGCATGCCCTCGGCGAGCTGCTGCCAGACCTCCTCACGGAACGGGGTCCGGGCGTGCTCACGGACCGCGTCGTGCACGACCTGCGCGAAGTCCTGGTCCTCCCAGTCCCGGCGGGCGAAGCCCACCAGGGAGAAGCCCGGCGGCAGCAGGCCGCGGTTGGCCAGGTCGTACACGGCCGGCATCAGCTTCTTGCGGGACAGGTCGCCGGTGACGCCGAAGATGACCAGCCCGGAGGGGCCCGCGATCCTGGGCAGCCGGCGGTCCTGCGGGTCGCGCAGCGGGTTGATGAAGTCGGTCTCGGTCTCGGTCTCGCTCTCGGTGTCGGCGCGGTCCGCGGGCGGGGTGGCCTCCGTCGTGCCGCTCACCCCGGTCTGCTCGACCCCGGCCGCCTCCTGGGCCGCCCGGGCCTCCTTGTCCTCCTTGGTCCCCTTGGTCTCCTGTTCGGCCGTCTGGGGGATGCCCTCGATGCCCTCGCTCATTCCGCGTCAACTCCCATGCTGTTCAGGGACTTGGTGACCGCGTCCAGCAGGTCCTGCCAGGCCGCCTCGAACTTGGCCACGCCCTCGTCCTCCAGTTGCCGCACCACCTCGTCGTACGCAATGCCGAGCCGCTCGACGGCCGCCAGGTCCGCGCGGGCCCGGTCGTAGCCGCCGGTGACGGTGTCGCCCCGGACGTCGCCGTGGTCGGCGACGGCGTGCAGCGTGGCCTCCGGCATGGTGTTGACCGTGCCCGGGGCGACCAGCTCGTCCACGTACAGGGTGTCCTTGTAGGCGGGGTCCTTCACACCGGTGGAGGCCCAAAGGGGGCGCTGCCGGTTGGCTCCGGCGCCTTCCAGGGCCTGCCAGCGCTCCCCGTCGAAGGTCTGTTCGTATGTCTCGTAGGCGAGCCGGGCGTTGGCCAGGGCCGCCCTGCCTTTCAGCGCGAGGGCCTCGTCCGTGCCCAGCAGCGTCAGTCGCTTGTCGATCTCGGAGTCCACGCGGGAGACGAAGAACGACGCGACCGAGTGGATCGCGGACAGACCGAGCCCGGCCGCCCGCGCCTTCTCCAGGCCGGCGAGGTAGGCGTCCATCACCTCGCGGTAGCGCTCCAGGGAGAAGATCAGCGTCACATTGACACTGATACCCGCTCCGACCACTTCCGTGATGGCCGGCAGGCCCGCCTTCGTCGCCGGGATCTTGATCATCACGTTCGGGCGGTCCACCAGCCAGGCCAGCTGCCGGGCCTCGGCGACGGTCGCCGCCGTGTCGTGGGCGAGGCGCGGGTCGACCTCGATGGAGACCCGGCCGTCCCGGCCGCCACTCGCCTCGTACACCGGCCGCAGCACGTCGGCGGCGGACCGGACATCGGCCGTCGTCATCATCCGGACGGCCTCGTCGACGGTCACACCGCGCACCGCCAGGTCGGCGAGCTGCTCCTCGTAGCCCGCGCCGGAGCCGATGGCGGCCTGGAAGATGGACGGGTTGGTGGTGACGCCGACGACGTTCCTCGTGGCGACGAGACCGGCCAGGCCGCCGGACTCGATCCGCCGGCGCGACAGGTCGTCGAGCCAGATCGACACGCCCTCGTCGGACAGGCGCTGGAGTGCTCCCGCGGTCGCGGTCGCTTCGGTCACAGTGATCATCTTCTTTCGGGCGGTCGGTTCAGCCACGGGCGGCGGCGAGGGATTCCCGCGCGGCGGCGACGACGTTCTCGGGCGTGAAGCCGTACTCGGCGAACAGGGTCCCGGCGTCGGCGGAGGCGCCGAAGTGCTCCAGGGACACGATGCGTCCCGCGTCCCCGACGAACCGGTGCCAGGTCAGGCCGATCCCGGCCTCGACGGCGACCCGGGCCCTCACCGACGGCGGAAGCACACGGTCGCGGTAGGAACGCGGCTGCTCCTCGAACCACTCCACGGACGGCATCGACACGACGCGGGTGGGCACGCCGGCGCCCTGGAGCAGCTCGCGTGCCCCGGCGGCGACGTGCACCTCGGAACCGGTCGCGATCAGGATCACCTGCGGAACGCCGCCCTCCGCCTCGAACCGCACGTAACCGCCGCGTGCCGCGTCCGGGTCCGGCTCGTACGTGGGCACGCCCTGGCGGGTGAGCGCGAGACCGTGCGGGGCCGGGGCGGTGCTGTGGCGCTCGAGGATCTCGCCCCACACGACCGCCGTCTCGCTTGCGTCGGCGGGGCGTACGACGTTCAGGCCCGGGATGGCCCGCAGCGCCGCCAGGTGCTCGACCGGCTGGTGGGTCGGGCCGTCCTCGCCGAGGCCGATGGAGTCGTGCGTCCACACGTACGTCACCGGCAGCTGCATCAGGGCGGACATCCGCACCGCGTTGCGCATGTAGTCGGAGAAGACCAGGAAGGTGCCGCCGTAGATCCGGGTGTTGCCGTGCAGCGCGATGCCGTTCATCTCCGCGGCCATGGAGAACTCGCGGATGCCGAAGTGGACGGTGCGGCCGTACGGGTCGGTCTCCGGCAGCGGGTTGCCCCGCGGGAGGAACGAACTGGTCTTGTCGATGGTGGTGTTGTTCGAGCCGGCCAGGTCGGCGGAACCGCCCCACAGCTCGGGAACGACCGGGCCGAGCGCCTGGAGGACCTTGCCGGAGGCGGCTCGGGTGGCGACCGCCTTGCCGGGCTCGAACACCGGCAGCGCGTCCTGCCAGCCCTCGGGCAGCTCACCCTTGCTGACACGGTCGAACGTGGCGGCCCGCTCCGGGTTGTCGCCCCGCCAGGCCGCGATCCGCTTGTCCCAGGCGGTGTGCGCCTCGGCGCCACGGTCCAGGGCCCGGCGGGTGTGGGCCAGCACCGCGTCGGCGACCTCGAAGGACTGCTCCGGGTCGAAGCCGAGGAGGCGCTTGGTGGCCGCGACCTCGTCCTCGCCGAGCGCCGAGCCGTGCGAGGCCTCGGTGTTCCGCGCGTTCGGGGCCGGCCAGGCGATGATCGTGCGCATCGCGATGATCGAGGGGCGCTCGGTCTCCGCCTGAGCCGCCCTCAGGGCCCCGTGCAGCGCCCGCACGTCGACGTCGCCGTCCTCCTGCGGCTCGATCCGCTGCACGTGCCAGCCGTAGGCCTCGTAGCGCTTCAGCACGTCCTCGGAGAACGCGGTCGCGGTGTCGCCCTCGATGGAGATGTGGTTGTCGTCGTAGAGGAAGACCAGGTTGCCGAGCTTCTGGTGGCCGGCGAGCGAGGAGGCCTCCGCGGAGACGCCCTCCTGGAGGTCGCCGTCGGAGACGATCGCCCAGATCGTGTGGTCGAAGGGGGAGTCGCCGTCGGGGGCGTCCGGGTCGAACAGGCCGCGCTCGTACCGGGCGGCCATCGCCATGCCGACGGCGTTCGCGACGCCCTGGCCGAGCGGGCCCGTGGTGGTCTCCACTCCCGCGGTGTGCCCGTACTCGGGGTGGCCCGGCGTCTTGGAGCCGTGCGTGCGGAACGCCCTCAGGTCGTCCAGGCCCAGCTCATAGCCCGCGAGGTAGAGCTGCGTGTACAGGGTCAGCGAGGTGTGGCCGGGAGACAGGACGAAGCGGTCACGGCCGCTCCACTCGGGATCGGCGGGGTCGTGCCGCATCACCTTCTGAAAGATCGTGTAGGCGGCCGGCGCCAGGCTCATCGCGGTGCCGGGGTGGCCGTTGCCCACCCGCTGTACGGCGTCGGCCGCGAGGAGGCGGGCGGTGTCGACGGCACGCCGGTCGAGTTCGGTCCATTCGAAACTGTCCGCTGTCTGCGTGCTCATCTTCAAGAAGTCCTCGATGGGAGCGGGGTGGCTGGTCTGACGCGTTCAAAACTAAAAGTCTGACTTTTACGGCGGAAGGTCGGCGTGTGCCAGCCTGTGGTGAAAGTGGGACACCAGCGGGCGGCGCGAGGCGGACATGGCGGACAGAAGCATCCAAGGCGGCGACGGGATCGATACGTTCCCCTTCCCGGTCGAGCTGAGCGTCGGCGGTGTCGGCATGCAGGTCGGCCCGATGGGGACCGGCCGCACCTGGCACGCCGACGCGCCGCTGGAGCGCGTGCACCGCATCGACTTCCACGTCGTGATGCTGTTCGGCACGGGCCCGGTCCGGCACATGGTCGACTTCACCGAGCACGAGGCCATGGCCGGGGACCTGCTGTGGATCCGCCCGGGGCAGGTCCACCGCTTCGCGCGCACCGGCGAGTACCGCGGAACCGCGCTGACCATGCAGCCCGGCTTCCTGCCCCGCTCGACCGTGGAGGCCACCGGCCTCTACCGCTACGACCTGCCCCCGCTGCTGCGCCCCGACCCGGCCCAACTCGCCGGTCTGCAAGCCGCGCTGGCACAACTGCGGCGCGAGTACGAGGACGCGGCCACCCTCCCGCTGAGCCTGCACACCGCCGTCCTGCGCCATACGCTGACGGCGTTCCTGCTGCGGCTCGCCCATCTCGCGGCGAGTTCGGCCCCGGCCCTGCACCGGCGGACCGACTCCACCTTCACCCTCTTCAGGGACGCGGTGGAGCGGGACTTCGCCACCAACCACAGCGTCAGCGCCTACGCCGACGCGCTCGGCTACTCCCGCCGCACCCTGGTCCGCGCGGTGCGCGCCGCGACCGGCGAGACTCCCAAGGCCTTCATCGACAAGCGTGTGGTCCTGGAGGCAAAGCGGCTCCTCGCCCACACCGAACTGCCGATCGGCCGGGTCGGCGTGGCGGTGGGCTTCCCCGACGCCGCCAACTTCTCCAAGTTCTTCCACCAGCACACCGACCAGACCCCGGCGGCGTTCCGCGCGGAGTTGCGCTGAGGGTGGCGAAAAGGGGCCCCACGCACGCGTGGAGCCCCTTCGCGGCTCGGGTCAGCGCCCGAAGGTGAACCAGTTGACGTTCACGAAGTCCGCCGGCTGCCCGCTGCTGAAGGTCAGATACACGTCGTGCGTGCCGGTCACCCCACTGATGTTCGCCGGGACGGTCCGCCACGACTGCCAGCCCCCGGTGCTCCCCACCGCGAAGCTCCCGATGGGTGCGTTGCTGCGGCTGTCCAGCCGGACCTCGACCAGCCCGCTGACGCCGCCCGCTGCGCCGCTCGCGACCCGGGCGCTGAACTGCCGGGCCGCCGTGGAGCCGAAGTCGACGCCCTTGAAGTGCAGCCAGTCGCCGTTCGCGAGGGCGCCGACGTTCTGGCCGCCGCCTGAGTCGGCCGTCGTCTCGGTGATCACGCCGGACTGTCCGTCGTAGGACTCGGCCTGGACGGCGGAGTAGGCGTCGCGGTTCCCGGTCGGCGGGGGTGTGGTGCCGCCACCGGACGACAGCACCTGCACGTAGTCGACGACCATCGCGTGGCCCGGCTGCGTCCCGGCGTCCGGGCCGCCACCGAACGCGTCGGGGAAGCCGCCGCCCATCGCGACGTTCAGGATGACGAAGAAGCCGTGGTCGGTGGCGTTCCTCCAGGTCGTCGCGTCGACCTGGTTGGCGCGCACGGTGTGGAAGTTGACGCCGTCGAGGTAGAAGCGGATCTCCTCCACGCTCGTGGAGCGGTCCCATTCCATCCGGTACGTGTGGAAGCCGGCCTGGCAGGAGGTGCCCTGGCAGGTCGTCGAACCGCCGATGCCGCTGGTCTCGTTGCAGGGTCCGCCCGGGGACGTGCCGCAGTGCATCGTCGCGAACACCGTGTTCATGCCCTGGGTGTTCTCCATGATGTCCAGCTCGCCGACCGCGGGCCAGTTCCAGTAGTTGCCGCGGTAGGGGGCGCCCAGCATCCAGAACGCCGGCCAGTAACCCTTGGCGGCCGCCCCGGTGACGTTCGGGACCTGGATGCGCGACTCGACGCGGAGTTTGCCGCCGGCCGGGGGCTGGAAATCGGTGCGGTTGGTCTCGATGCGGCCGGAGGTCCAGTTGCCGGCGGCGTCCCGCCGGGGCGTGATGCGGAGGTTGCCGTTGCCGTCGAGCGAGACGTTGGCCGTGCTGTTCGTCATCGTCTCGATCTCGCCGGTGCCCCAGTTGGCCGGGCCGCCCGGGTAACCCTTGCCCGTCGCGTACTGCCAGTTCGAGGTGTTGACGCCGGAGCCGGCGGCGCCGTCGAAGTCGTCCACGAACAGTTGCGTCCAGCCCGACGGGGGCGGCGGCGCGGAGGCGTTCGCGGACGGGGTCGCGACCGCTGAGGCGGCCGCCGCGAGACCGAGGGTGCTGACGACGGCGACGAACGCCCGTCGCAAGGGCCGGGGTCTGCGGAGGGTGCTTGAGGTTCCGCTCATGTGGGGGCCTCTCGGGAAGGGGGTGAGAGCGCTCTCAAAGTGCCGCCAATGTGCTCCACGCGGTCCGGGGCGTCAAGAGGTAAAGCCAGGAAAAGTGCGGGGGCTGTGGTGTGTGCACAGCTTGAACGCCCGGTGAGCTGCGGGGGATTGCGGGTCTCGGCGTGAGAGGCGGCCCTGGGAGAGAGCGCTCTCAGCCGTTGCCGCCGGGGCCCGCCTCCCCCTTCTTCGGCCGGCGGCGCAGCACGTCGTCGAGCGCCGGCAGCAGGACGACGGCCACACCCGTGTCCACGCCGGAAGCCCGGCCCAGGCGACGACCAGCCCGGCGGCCCCCGCGAGAACCACCGGGCACCAGCAGCCGCAGCACCCGCCACCGCGTCCCGCCCGACCGCGCCATCGCAGGCTCCCGTCGCCGCAGGTGCCGCGCGGCACCCCGCAGGGTCCGTCGCCCGGCGGGCGGCGCGGGTTGTCCGGCCGGGCCCTCGCACTCCGCGCTGTTGAACACGGGGTCGTGGGGCACTCGGGGTGGACGACGGACTACCGGTCGAGGCAGCAGGAGGCATCCGTGGCCGTACGCCATCACCTGATCCGAGTCGGCCCGGGCGCCGTGTGGGACGTCCTCGCCGACGGCCACCGCTACGCGGAGTGGGTGGTGGGGACCTCCGAGTCCCACCCCGTGCGCGGACAGTGGCCACGCACCGGCGCGGCCATCGGGTACGAGGTCCGGCTCGGGCCCCTGCGGCTCGACAACGAGACCGTCGTCCGCCACTGCGAGGAAGGCAGCCGTCTGGAGCTGGAGGCCCACGCCGGTGTGCTGGGCACGGCACGGATCGCCATCGAGCTGCGGCCCTGGGGCGAGTACTGCCTGGTGATCGTGGACGAGCACCCTCTGCGGGGCGCGGGCGGCCGGCTGCACAACGTGGGCTTCGAAGCGCTGATCCAGCTGCGCCACCGCGCGATGCTGGCCCGCCTGGCCAGGCTCTGTGAGGCCGAGGCGCGGACCCCGGGCAGTGAGCGCCGCCGCCCGCTGGGCCAGGTGGCCGTGGGATCCGAGGCGGACGGAGCCGGCCGTGCCTGACGCCGTCGTGATCGGCGCGGGCCCCAACGGACTGGTCGCCGCCAATCTCCTCGCGGACGCCGGGTGGAGCGTCGAGGTGCTGGAGGAGCAGCCCGAACCGGGCGGCGCCGTACGCCACGACCGGGGCGTCGACCCCGCCTTCGTCAACGACCTGTTCAGCTCCTTCTACCCCCTCGCCGCGGCCTCGCCCGTCCTGGCGGCGCTCCAGCCCGAGAAGTACGGGCTGCGCTGGAGCCACGCGCCCAGGGTGCTGGCCCACCCCCTCACCGACGGCGGCTGCGCGGTCCTGGACCGGAACATCGGCACCACCGCCGCGTCCCTCGACACCTTCGAGCCGGGCGACGGAGCGGCCTGGCGGCGGCTGCACGACGTGTGGCAGAACTTGCGCCCCGGCCTCCTGGAGGCCCTGTTCACCCCGTTCCCGCCCGTGCGCGCCTCGGCGCGGCTGGCGCTGCGGCTGCGGGCGGCGGGCGGATTGCGCATGGCCCGCTCCCTGGTGCTGCCGGTGCGGCGCCTCGGGGAGGAGGAGTTCCGCGGCGAGGGCGGCCGCCTGCTGCTGGCCGGCAACGCCCTGCACGCGGACCTCGCCCCCGAGTCCGCGGGCAGCGGCGGCTTCGGCTGGCTGATGACCATGCTGGGCCAGACCTACGGCTTCCCGGTCCCGGTCGGCGGCTCCGGCGCACTGACCTCCGCCCTGGTCCGCCGGCTGGAGACCCTGGGCGGACGGGTGCGCTGCGGGCAGCGCGTCGAGCACGTCGTCGTCCGCGGCGGGCGGGCCGTCGGCGTGCGCACGGCCGGCGGGGACGCGGTGCCGGCCCGCCGTGCGGTGCTCGCGGACGTGTCGGTGCCCGCCCTGTACGGCGAGCTGCTCGACCCCGAGCACCTGCCCGCGCAGCTCCTGGACGACCTGCGGCGCTTCCAGTGGGACTTCGCCACCTTCAAGGTCGACTGGGCGCTCGACGGCCCGGTGCCCTGGCAGGCCGAGCCGGCGACCCGGGCCGGCACCGTGCACCTGGCCGACGGCATGGACGAACTCACCCGCTTCGCCGCACAGATCGCCATGCGGCAGGTCCCCGACCGGCCCTTCCTGGTCTTCGGCCAGATGACCACTTCCGACGCCACCCGCTCCCCGCAGGGCACCGAATCGGCCTGGGCCTACACGCACATCCCCCATGAGATCCGTGCCGACGCAGCCGACGAGGGCATCACCGGCCGCTGGGACACCAAGGACCAGGAGCTCATGGCCGACCGCGTCGAACGCCAGGTGGAGCGCTTCGCGCCCGGCTTCCGCTCCCTCGTCCGAGGCCGTCGCATCCTGGCACCGCCGACCCTGGAGGCGCTCGACGGCAACCTCGCGGGCGGCGCCATCAACGGGGGCACCACCGCGATGCACCAACAGCTCGTCTTCCGCCCCCTGCCCGGCACCGGCCGCCCGGAGACCCCGGTGCCGGGCCTGTACCTCGCCTCCTCCGGAGCCCACCCCGGCGGCGGGGTGCACGGCGCGCCCGGGGCCAACGCCGCCCGGGCCGCTCTGCGCCGCAACCGGCCCCCCGGTCTGGCCCGTGCCCAGCGGCTCCTCGCCCACCGCGACCGCACCGGGGCCAGGCGCTGACCCGGCCCCGCCCGGGAGGGTCCGGCCCGCCCGGAAGGGTCCGGCTCCGGAAGGAAGTGCAGCCCATGACCAGCAGCCCGCTCGCCGAGCGCACCGTCGTCGTCACCGGAGCCGCCCGCGGCGTGGGCGCGGCTCTTGCCCGCGAGGCGGCCCGGCGCGGGGCCCGGGTGGCGCTCGTCGGTCACGAGAAGCCCGTCCTGGACACTGTGGCCGCCTCGCTGCCGGGCCCGGCCCTCGCCCTGGAGGCCGACGTCACCGACCTCTCCGCGCTGGAGGCGGCGGCGACCACCGTGCGCGCCCGGCTCGGCCGTCCCTCGGCCGTGGTGGCGAACGCCGGCATCGCCGAGGGCGGCGCGCTCCTCGTCTCGGACCCGGCCGCCTGGCGCCGGGTGATCGACGTCAACCTCACCGGCAGCGCCCAGACGGCCCGGGCGTTCCTGCCGGACCTGATCGGCACGGCCGGCTACTTCCTCCAGGTCGCCTCACTGGCCTCGATCGGCGCCGCCCCGCTGATGAGCGCCTACTGCGCCTCCAAGGCGGGGGTCGAGGCCTTCGCGCACTCCCTGCGGGCGGAGGTCGCGCACCGCGGGGTCGGGGTGGGCATCGCCTACCTCAACTGGACGGACACCGACATGATCCGCGACGCCGACCGGTACGCCGTCCTGCGGGAGCTGCGCGGGCACATGCCTCCGCCGGTCCGCCGCGTCTACCCGGTGGACACGGTCGCCGCCCGCCTGGTCAGGGGCATGGAGCGCCGCCGAACGGCCGTGTACGCACCGGCGTGGCTGCGGCTGGCCCAGCCGATACGCCCGGCCATGCCCCCGGTGGTCCTGCGTGTGGCGCGCCGCGCCCTGCCCCGCCTGGAGGCCTCGGGCCCGGTCCGCTACACCGGGCCGCTCGGCGCCGGCGGCCTGGCCGACCGAGCGGCGGCCAAGCCGGATCCCTGACGACGGCCCCGGCAGGCCCGGACCGCACCCGCATGCCGGACACTGGTCAGCAGGGGAAGGGAGGCCGACCGTGCTGACCGGAGTCCGTGAACAACTGGGCCAGGCCCTGTTCCGCCGGGTCGCGGGCCCCGGCGGACCCGCGACCCGTGCCCGGATCCACCACACCCCCGGCCCGCGCTGGTTCGGGCCGGACCGGCCGATCCGCGCGGTCCACGGCGACGCCTCGATGTTCATCGGCGGGCTGACCGCCCTGCTGCTGCAATCGCTGCATCCGCTCGCGATGGCGGCCGTCGCCGGTCACTCCGGCTTCCGCGGCGACCCGTGGGGCCGGTTGCAGCGCACCAGCACCTTCCTGGCCGTGACGACGTACGGCACCGCCGTGGACGCCCAGCAGGCCGTCGACCACGTGCGCGGCATCCACGCACGGATCCGCGGCACGACGTCCGGGGGCGTGCCGTACCACGCGGCCGACCCGCACCTGCTCGGCTGGGTGCACGCCGCCGAGACGGACAGCTTCCTGCGCGCCCACGAACGCTACGGAGCCCGGCCGCTGGACGCCGCCGGCTATGACGCCTACGTCACCGACACCGCGCGCGTCGCCGAGGCGCTCGGGGTGGTCGACCCGCCGCGCGACCGCGGGGAACTGGCCGAGCGCCTGAGCGCCTACCGGCCCGAACTGCGGGCCACGCCCGAGGCCCGGGCGGCCGCCCGCTTCCTGCTGTTCCAGCCGCCCCTGCCCCTGGCCGTCCGGCCCTTCTACGGCGGGCTGGCCGCGAACGCCGTCACCCTGCTCCCGCCCTGGGCGCGCGGCATGCTGTGGCTGCCCCGGGTGCCGGTGGTCGAGGACCTGGCCGTACGCCCCACCGGCCGGGCCCTGACCCGGACCATCCGCTGGGCCATGACCCCGGCCCGGGAGGCCTGAACCGAGGGGACATACGGGGCCCGGCGAACCCGTCCGTTGCTCAGGGCTGCCACCCCAGCGCCCGCGAGATCCCCCGCGCCGCCATCCGCACCGCCGGGCCCAGGACCGGCACCTGGGCGTCCGCGTGGGGGACCACGATCGACACGGCGGCGGTCACGGTGCCGTCCGCACCGCGCACTGGAGCGGCCACCGACAGGGCGTCTTCCGTGACCTGACGGTCGCTCACCGCGATCCCCGACCTGCGCACCTCGGCGAGCACCCGCCGCAGCCGCTCCGGTTCGGTGATGGTGTACGGGGTGAAGGACGCGAGTCCGCCCTCGCAGTACTCCTTCCGGAACACCGGATCGCCGTGGGCCAGCAGGGCGAGCCCGACCCCGGTGGCGTGCAGCGGCCAGCGGGCACCGACGCGGATGTGCACGCCGACCGCCGACCGCCCCGACAGCCACTCGGTGTAGACGACGTCCCGGCCGTCCCGCACGGCCAGCTGCACGTTCTCGTGCGTCGCCTCGTACAGGTCCTCCAGGTACGGCAGCGCGATCTGCCGCAGGGCGAGGCCGCGCGGGGCCAGCGCCGCGAGCCCCCACAGCCGCAGCCCGACGTGGTAGACGCCGGACTCGTCCCGCTCCAGGGCGCCCCAGTCGGTGAGCGCGCCCACCAGCCGGTGCGCCGTGGTCAGGCTCAGCCCGGCCCGCCGGCTGATGTCCGTCAGGCACAGCGCCGGATGCTCGTGGTCGAAGGCCGCGAGCACGGACAGCAGCCGGTCGGGCGCGGTGGGGGCGGTCATGGCCGGGCGTCTCCCGGGTGGGCGAGATCGTAGGGGCGGGGGTAGGTGCTCGGGCGGTACGGGAGGTAGCGGGGCGCGACCGTCGGGTCCTCGGCGCTCGCGCGGGAGTTGAGGGCGCCCGGTGAGGCGTCCCAGCGGCCGGTGTCCAGGCGGTGCTCCAGGGTGTGCAGGGCGGCCAGTGTCTCGCCCGGGGTGAAGGTGCAGTGGCCCGGGCGGTCGACGTAGGCCTGGCGGAGGAGCCCGGCGGAGCCCGCCGCCGTGACGGCCCGCCGGTAGGCGCTCTCCGCCTGGACCGGGATCAGGGCGTCACCGGTCGTGTGGATGTTCAGCTGGGGGTCGGTGAGGCGGCCGGAGAGCACGCTGGTGCCGCGCATCCAGCGCACCGCCGACGGGTCGGCGGCGATCCGGGGTGCCCGGCCCAGGGCCGAGAGGTCGGTGCGCAAGGACAGTCGCGCCTCCTTGTAGAGCTCCGTCACCTCTTTGTACAGCGGGGAGCGTACGAGCATCGAGCGGTAGTCGACGCCCGTGTTCCAGGACGGGTTGCCGCCCGCGCGGCTCTCGGCCTCCTGCCGCCAGCTGAACGCGGGCAGTTGGAGCAGCCCCCGGACGGCGGCGTAGTGGTTGGCCTGGGCCGTTCCGTGGTCGGTGGGGTCCGGCCGGGTCTGCGAAGGGTCGTTGTGGCCGGGGATGTCGTGCAGGGCGGCGGCCAGGGCGATCCGGGCCCTGCCCTCGGGGGTCCGCTGGGCCGCGTCGACCTTCGAGGTGAGCGCCTTGCCGGCGGCCACCGCCTCGGCCTGGTCCGCGAACCCCGCGAGCCGGACACCGGAGTCCGGGGCGAGCAGGGTGCGCAGCGCGAACACCGGGTCCAGGGTGCTGTTCCAGTTCGCGACACCGCCCTGCACCAGTCCGCACATCGACAGCGATCCGTCGAACCGGCCGGCGTGCCGCTCGGCGAGCACGCTGGTCACGAAGCCGCCGTAGGAGGTGCCCCAGGCCAGGGTCCGCCGGGCCGCCCCGAACTCCTGCGTGAACACATCAAGCGTGGCGAGCTGGTCGGGCACCGCCTCGGTGATCGCCCAGCCGTTCGTCGCGTACGAGGAGCCGATCAGGGCGTAGCCCCCGGCCAGCAGCTTGTCGCGGGCGGCCGGACCCGGCGTGTTCTGGGCGGGGTTGGGCGCCCCGGCCGGGGTGTAGCCGTGGCTGTACAGCAGGACCGTGCCGTTCCAGGACGCGGGGACGTCCATCACGTAGGCGGCGCCGGACGGGAGCCGGCCCTCCAGGTGGGTGTCCGCGGCGGCGGCCTGCGCGGGCAGGGCGGTCGCCGCCAGGGCCAGGCAGGCGGTCGTCAGTGAGACGAGGCGGATCCTCAACGCGGGGTTCCTTCCAGGGCGGGGGCGGCGGCGGGGGAGTCCAGCGCGTCCGTGTGCGTCTCGCGCAGCCGCCACACGGTGACCGCCGTGACGGCCGCGCCGGCGCACAGCAGGAGTGACACCGGGGTGCTGCCGCCGCCGAAGGAGGCCAGGAGACTGCCGGCGATCAGCGGGGAGAACCCGGCGCCGATCAGGGTCGCCCCCTGGTAGCCGAGGGAGGCGCCGGTGTACCGGACGCGGGTGCCGAACATCTCGGTGAGCAGGGCGCCCAGGGGGCCGTACATCGTGGACTGGGCGACGCCGTGGCCGAGCGCCAGAGCGAGGATCAGCAGGCCGGGGGAGCCGGAGTCGACCAGGGCCAGCACCGGGAAGGCGAGCGCGGCCGAGGCGACGGCGCCGGCGAGCACGACGGGCCGGCGGCCGACCCGGTCCGACAGCGCGGACGCGGCGGGCAGGACGACGAGGGCCACACAGGAGGCAATGGTGACCGCGGTCAGCACCTGCGGGCGGGTGTACCCCTCGTCGACGGCGTAGGAGATCATGAAGCTCGTCAGCAGGGACTGGGCGGTGAACGCGCCGATGCCGACGCAGGCGGCCAGCAGCACCGGCTTCGGGCGGCGCAGCACCTCCACGATCGGCGGCCGGGCCACCGGCTCCTGCTTGACCTGCGCGAACAGCGGGCTCTCGGCGACCTTCAGCCGCACGAACAGGCCGACGCCCAGCAGCACGATGCTCAGCAGGAACGGCACCCGCCAGCCCCAGGAGCGGAAGTCGTCGTCCGGCAGGGTGGCGACGAGCGTGACCACACCGGCCGACAGCACGGAACCGAGCGGGGCGCCGAGCTGGGTGAAGCTGGACCACAGGCCGCGCCGGGAACCCCGCGCGTGTTCGGCGTGCTCGACGACCATCAGCATCGCGCCGCCCCACTCGCCGCCGATCGCGATGCCCTGCACCACGCGCAGGGCCACGAGCAGCACCGGCGCCCAGACGCCGATCGTGTCGTACGTCGGCAGCAGGCCGATGAGGAAGCTGCCGCAGCCCATCAGGACCATGGTGAGCAGCAGCATCGACTTGCGGCCGAGCCGGTCGCCGAAGTGCCCGAAGAGGATGCCGCCGAGGGGACGGGCGAGATAACCCGCGGCGAAGGTGCCGAACGCCGCGATGGTGCCGACCGCCGGGTCGGCCCGCGGGAAGAACAGTTCGCCGAAGACGAGCGCGGCGACCGTGCCGTAGACGAGGAAGTCGTAGAACTCGACGGTGGTGCCGAGCAGGCCGGAGACGGCGACGCGCCGCAACTGCCGTGAATCGGGGGACGGTTGAGAGGAAAGCGGGGATGGCTGCACGGTGGGCTCCCTGGGGACGGGGCGCGGTTGGTCCGTGAAGTTATGCATCCAACGTGCAGCCGTCAATCATTTGCACAACATCAGTTCAGGCCGTCCTCGGCGATGCGCAGCAGCAGCGCGTGCAACGTCTCCCGTTCGGCCGGGTCCAGCGGGCCCAGCAGTTCACCCGTCACCCGCAGGCCGGCCTCGTCGGTGTCCCGGAGGAAGCCGTTGCCGCTCTCGGTCAGGACGACGATCCGGCTGCGGCGGTCGTCGGGGGAGGGGCGGCGCTCGGCGAAGCCCAGCTTCCCCAGGTCGTCGACCAGGCCGACGATCGCGCTCGGGTCGTAGCCGAGCCGCGCGCTCAGTTCGCGCTGAAGGGCGCCGTCCGTGGTGGCGAGGTAACGCAGCACGGCGTAGTGGCGCAGGCGCAGACCCGACTCCTGGAGGCAGGCGTTGAAGAGCTGCCCCGAGCGCAGGCCCAGCCGGTACAGCAGGTAGCCCGTGTCGGCGTGCAGTCCGCGCATCCACGGCTCGTGGGCGTCGATGGGCTTCGCGGTGACGTTCTCGCGTGTGATGGCGGGCTCCCTGGGCTCGGTGCTGCTTGCTGCTGATTCCAGCATCCCGCACCCGCAGGTCTCCAACAACTATTGACGTCAACAATTATTGCTCTTAGCTTCGATCTCGAAGCCGCACCACCCGCATCAGCTCGTGAAGGGACCCGCCCGTGCCCAGCATCGATCTCACCGGCAAGGCCGCCGTCGTCACCGGCAGCGGCCGGGGCCTCGGCCTCGCCTATGCCCACGCCCTGGCCGCCCACGGCGCGTCCGTGGTCGTCAACGACGTCGACGAGGCCGTGGCCGAGGCGGCCGTGAAGTCCATCGCGGAAGCGGGCGGCAAGGCCGTCGCCGAGGTCGTCCCGGTCGGCACCACCGAGGCCGCCGAGCGGCTGGTGAACCGCGCGGTCGAGGAGTTCGGCCGACTGGACGTCCTCGTCACCAACGCGGGCATCCTGCGCGACAAGGTCCTGTGGAAGATGACCGACGAGGACTTCGACGCGGTGATCACCACCCACCTCAAGGGCACCTTCACCTGCGCCCGCGCCGCCGCCGTCCGGATGCGCGAGCAGGGCGAGGGCGGCTCGCTGATCCTGGTCGGCTCCCCGGCCGGGCAGCGCGGCAACTTCGGCCAGACGAACTACGCCGCCGCCAAGGCCGGCATCGCGGCGATGGCCCGCACCTGGTCGATGGAGCTGGGCCGCGCGGGCATCACGGTCAACGCGATCGTGCCGGTCGCGGCCACCGCGATGACCGAGACGATCCCGGCCTTCGCCCCGTACGTCGAGGCCATGCGCGGCGGTGAGCCGCTGCCGGACTTCCTGCGCAAGGGCGAGGGCTTCGGCACTCCCGAGGACTGCGCGGCCCTGGTCCCCTTCCTGGCTTCTCAGGCCGCCCGGGGCGTCACCGGCCAGGCCATCGGCATCGGCGGCGACAAGGTGGCACTCTGGTCGCATCCGCAGGAGATCAGGGCGGCCTACGCCGACGGCGGCTGGACCCCCGCCGCTCTCGCCGACGCCTGGCCCACCTCGGTCGGTGCCGAGCTCCAGTCGGTCGGCATCCCGGCGCCGAAGTTCCCGGAGGCGTGATGGACCCCTCGATGAACGTCGACGACCTGGTCGCGATCGACGTCCACACGCACGCCGAGGTGTCCTCCAAGGGCCACTCCTCCCTGGACGACGACCTGCACGACGCCTCCTCCACCTACTTCAAGGTCGAGGGCAAGCGGAAGCCGACCCTGGAAGAGACGGCGGCGTACTACCGGGAGCGGAACATGGCCGCCGTGATCTTCACGGTGGACGCCGAGTCCGCCACCGGAACCCCGCCCGTCCCGAACGAGGAGGTCGCCGAGGCGGCCGCCGCCAACGCCGACGTCCTCATCCCCTTCGCCTCCATCGACCCCTTCCGGGGCAAGGCGGGCGTCAGGCAGGCGAGGCGGCTGGTCGAGGAGTACGGGGTGAAGGGCTTCAAGTTCCACCCCAGCATCCAGGGCTTCTTCCCCAACGACCGCTCGGTGGCGTACGAGCTGTACGAGGTGATCGAGGAGACGGGCACGATCGCCCTCTTCCACACCGGCCAGACGGGCATCGGCGCCGGCGTCCCCGGCGGGGGCGGGATCCGGCTGAAGTACTCCAACCCCCTCCACGTGGACGACGTGGCGGCCGACTTCCCCCACCTGAAGATCATCCTGGCCCACCCGTCCTTCCCCTGGCAGGACGAGGCCCTGGCCGTCGCCACGCACAAGCCGGGCGTCCACATCGACCTGTCCGGCTGGTCGCCGAAGTACTTCCCGCCGCAGCTCGTGCAGTACGCGAACACCCTGCTCAAGGACAAGGTCCTCTTCGGCTCCGACTTCCCCGTCCTCACCCCCGACCGCTGGCTCGCCGACTTCGGCAAGCTGACGATCAAGGACGAGGTCCGGCCGAAGATCCTCAAGGAGAACGCCGCCCGCCTGCTCGGGCTGACGAAACCGTAAGGGGCGTGACATGCGCAACGAGGGACTGGGGTCATGGCCCGCACGCCGGGCCCGCAAGACCCCGCACCGCACCGCCCTGATCCACGGCGAGGACGCCACCGACTACGGCACGCTCCACACCCGCACCACCCGCCTGGCCCACGCCCTGCGCGCCCGGGGCGTGCGCCGCGGCGACCGCATCGCCTACCTCGGCCCGAACCACCCCTCCTACCTGGAGACCCTGTTCGCGGCCGGCACGCTCGGCGCGGTCTTCGTCCCTCTCAACATCCGCCTCGCCGGACCCGAGATCGCCTACCAGCTCGCCGACTCCGGCGCCCGTGCCCTCGTCTACGGCCCCTCCTACGCCGGACTGGTAGCGGGCCTGCCCGGCAGCACCGACGTCCGCGTCTACCTGGAGGTCGGCGGCGAGTACGAGGCGGCCGTCGCCGAGGCGCCCGCTGAGCCGATCGACGAACCGGTCGGCGCCGACGACACCTGCATCATCATGTACACCTCGGGCACGACCGGCCGCCCCAAGGGCGCCATGCTCACCCACGGCAACCTCACCTGGAACGCCGTCAACGTCCTCGTCGACACCGACCTGATCGCCGACGAACGCGCCCTGGTCTCCGCCCCGCTGTTCCACACGGCGGGCCTGAACATGCTGACCCTGCCGGTCCTGCTGAAGGGCGGCACCTGCGTCCTGGTCCACGCCTTCGACCCGGACGCCACCTTCGACCTCATCGAACGGCACCGGATCACCTTCATGTTCGGCGTGCCCACGATGTTCGACCAGGTGGCCAGACACCCGCGCTGGCCGGACGCGGACCTCTCCTCGCTCCGCATCCTCACCTGCGGCGGCTCCCCGGTCCCCACCCCGCTCATCGCCGCCTACCAGGAACGCGGACTGACCTTCCTCCAGGGCTACGGCATGACCGAGGCCGCCCCCGGCACGCTGTTCCTGGACGCCGAGCACGCCGTGAGCAAGGCGGGATCGGCGGGTGTTCCCCACTTCTTCAGCGACGTCCGCGTCGTCCGGCCCGACCTGTCACCGGCCGGCGTCGGCGAGGTGGGCGAGGTCGTGGTGCGCGGCCCGCACGTCATGCCCGGCTACTGGGGGCTGCCCGAGGAGACGGCCGCGTCCTTCGCGGACGGCTGGTTCCGCAGCGGCGACGCGGCCCGGATCGACGAGGACGGCTACGTCCACATCGTCGACCGCATCAAGGACATGATCATCTCCGGCGGCGAGAACATCTACCCCGCCGAGATCGAGGACCAGCTCCTCGCCCACCCGGACATCGTCGAGTGCGCGGTGATCGGGGTGCCGGACGACAAGTGGGGCGAGGTGCCGCGCGCGGTCGTCGTGCCCCGCGAGGGCGCCGGCCTCGACCCCGACGAGGTGCTCGCGTCCCTCGCCGGCCGCCTCGCCAAGTACAAGATCCCGAAGTCGGTGGTCCTCGCGGACGAACTCCCGCGCACCGCCTCCGGGAAACTCCTCAAGTCCCGTGTCCGTACGCGCTACGGCACCCAGGAAGGATCCGCATGAGCCTCACCGTCAACGGCCTCGACGAACTCAAGAAGCTCGCCGGCAGCGACCTCGGCACCAGCGAGTGGATCGAGGTGACCCAGGAGCGCATCAACACCTTCGCCGACGCCACGGGCGACCACCAGTGGATCCACGTGGACCCCGAGCGAGCCAAGGACGGCCCCTTCGGCGCGCCCATCGCACACGGCTACCTCACGCTCTCCCTGTTCATCCCCCTGTTCACCGAGCTGCTGGACGTCCAAGGCGTGACCACGAAGGTCAACTACGGCCTCAACAAGGTGCGTTTCCCGTCCCCCGTGAAGGTGGGCTCCCGCATCCGCCTGACGGCGAAACTCGCCGAGGCCGAGGACGTGCCGGGCGGTGTGCAGATCACTGTCGAGGGCGCCATCGAGATCGAGGGGGCCACGAAGCCGGCGGCGGTGCTGATGAGCCTGTCGCGCTTCTACGCCTGAGGCCGCGCCGGCACCAGGTCCAGAAGGTGTTTCGACGCCTCGTGGGCGAGGGGGGAGAGGCGCTCGTGCACGGTCCGGAACGTCTTCTCGGCCGGTTCGGCCGGCCAGTCGGCGGGCAGGTGCTCGACCGGCAGCCGTGGGTCGCGGCGGACGATCTGGAGCCACTCCGTCTGGAGGCGCAGGCGCAGCACGAGGGCGTCGTCGGCGTCCGGCAGGTCGTCCTCCCAGTGCTGCCAGCGCCCCGCGAACCCCTCGTAGCGCTCGGCCAGTTCGGACAGCTCCCAGGTCTCCTCGATCATCCGGCCGATGTCCGTGCCGGTGTCCGCGTGCGCCCGGAAGACCTTGACGTGGGCGGACAGACCTAGCTCGGCCACCAGGGCCGACACGTCGACCTCGCCCGGGGCGATCCACAAACCGTTGAAGAGCGGACCGAAGCCGCTCCAGGTCAGCTGGGACCGCAGGTCGTGGCGCTGGCGCTGCCAGGACTCCGGCAGGGAGAAGCCGAGCAGCGTCCAGGTGCCGTCCCACCGCCGGTTGACGGCACCCGTCTGCCAGATCCGCTGCGCGCCGTCGCGCAGCACCGCCTCCGAGCGCTCGGTGAGCCCGAAGTACATGCGGCGGCCCTCGCGCTGGCGGCGCAGCAGGTCACGGCCCACCATGCGGGTCAGTGTGGAGCGGGTGGCCTGCTCGCCGATCCCGGCACGGGCGAACACGTCGATGACGCTGCCCGAGTACACGCACACGTCACGGCCGAGCACCTGGTCGCCCAGGAACGTCAGCATGAGGGACTGGGGCCGCAGCGACTCTTCACCGGTCACGCGGCCCACGGTACCTCCGCCCGATCAGTCCGTGACCTGCTGGTACCCGGCGGTCAGGCCCCCTCGACGTCGACGAACACGGGGTTCGAGTAGAACCAGGTGTCCGCCCACGGGTCACCGTCCCCGGGCGCGTGCGGGACCGGCCCGCGCGGATCGACCGAGGCACCGAGGTACCCGGTGCCGTTCCGGTTGCCGTCGCTGCCGCGCAGCCGGACGTAGAAGGACTCCTCGCCGGCGGTCAGCGGAATGCGCAGGGTGTAGGTGCCCGTGCGGCCGGAGACGTCGTGCGTCCGGACGACCCGGGTGTCCGGGGCCTTCCAGGTGTCGCGGTCGGCGACCGGGCCGCGCACCGCGCCGCGGATGACGTCGACATGCGCCAACTCGGGCAGGGTGCCCTGCGGGTTGGGCCGGGAGGAGGTCGTCACCGTGACGTTCAGGGTGAGCTTCTCGCCCTTGCGCACCCGCAGCCGGCCGCCGAGCGTCACGCCCCGGCCCCGGTCGCCGTCCCGGATCAGGCGTACCTCCAGCCCGTCGAGCAGATGCCCGTGGTCCAGCCACACCCGGCCCGCCCGCATCCCCGCCATCACCGCGCGGTAGCCGATGGGGGCACCGCCCACACCGTTCAGGTAGTGGGGGAGGGTCACGCCCACGTGGGTCCGGCTGAACTGGCCGGGCCAGAAGTCGCTGCCCGGCTGCGGGGTGCCGGTGTTCACGGGGTCGGGCAGCCTGCCGGTGCTGTCGAAGGTCTGTCCGGGCTGCCAGTCGCCGTTCTTCCAGGTGTCGAAGACGATCCGGTGGGCGTCGGAGTTGGTGGTGACCGAGAACAGCCGGCCCTCGGCCAGCATCGAGTCCCACAGCCCGCCCACGGTCGCCGTCGCCCAGTCGAAGCCGCCGTAGGTCAGATAGGCGTCCGCCGGATAGCCGGGCCAGGACTGTGCGGACGGCTTGTTCTCGTACTCGCCGCGGATGGAGTTCGCCCCGCGCCAGCCGGGGATGGCCGCGCCCTGGGCGCCGGGCGCGCCCTCCATGCCGATCATGATCTCGGGCGCCGCGTCCCGCCAGTTGCGCATCTCGTGCGGGGAGTCGATGCCCAGGCGCATCGGATGGTTGGCGAGCACCAGCACGTCGTCGACGTAGCCCGAACGCCGCTGCGCGTCAAGCCACTTGAGTGCCTTGACGGCGTGCGCCTCGTTGCGGGCGGTGTCCGCGTCGGTGGCGCCGCCCTTGTCGTAGGCGAGGAGTTTGCCGTCGTAGGCGCGCTCGAATCGGGTCAGCACGTCGACCTCGTGCGGACCGGGCGCGGTGAACACCGTGCAGTGCTCGGCCGCCGGGATGTACCACTCCAGGCCCTGGAAGATCAGCTGCCGCGGGTTCTGTGCCCGCGCGTCGAGGATCTCCCGGTGCTCCAGCGCGGCCCCGAAGTCGGCGTGCCCGAAGTTGGAGTGCTCGGTGAACACCATCCAGTCCAGGCCGTACTCGGCGCCCGCGGCGGCCAGCTGGGAGAAGGTGTACTTGGCGTCATGGCTGTACACGGAGTGGACGTGGTGGTCGCCGGCGAGGTAGACGAGGCGCGGGTCCTCGCCGCCCGGCCGGCGGCCGTCGGCCAGAGCCGGCGTCGCCGCCGAGCCCAGGGCGAACGCGGCGCCGAACAGGCCCGCGCGGCGCAGGAGCCCGCGGCGGGACACACCCTGCGGATCGAGGGCGGTGGCGGAGACGGACGGGTCGGCCCAGGCGGGCAGTTGCTGCTCGGTCATGACGGATCCTCGGCGTTCTGTGAGGTCAGTGATTCATGAAAGAGGTGACGGGCAGCGCCCTGGCGACGATCCGGACGTCGCCGAGCCGGCCGTGGAAGATCTGGTCGATCTTCCCTCCGTACTCGTAGCCGCCCAGCAGCCACGGCAGCCCGACGGAGGTGATGCCGACGGAGGAGGCCTTGGGGTTGCGCAGCACCGGGCAGCCCTCTACGTACAACGTGGTGTGCCGGCCGTCGTTGACGACCGCGAGGTGCCACCACGTCTCCAGCGGCGTCTCCTGGCCCCAGTTGGTGGCGATGCCCTGCTGGTTGAGCGGGCGCATCGCCCACTGCGGCTCCCGGTCGTTGGACAGCGACAGCGTGGCCAGCGGCTCGTCCGGATCGTCGGCGGTCTTCCCGGCGGCGCCGCCCGTGCCCGTGCGGGAGACCAGACCCGACCAGGCGTTGTGATCCGGGTCCCAGTCGGCGGGCAGCCGGTAGAACGCCTCGATGGTGTAACCGTCCTCGAAGGTGGCCCGGCTCAGCGGGGCGCCGTCGACCGTGCGCAGGTAGGCGCCCTTCAGAGGGGACTTGAACCCCTGGAACTCCAGGCTGCCGTGGCCCGGCTGGTCGGGGTGGTGGTCGGCCGACCAGCCCAGCGCGCCGCCCCCGACCGGGACGAGGGAGAGGTCGTTGCCCCGCCCGGACAGATCACGCACCGTGCCGCCCGTGCCGTCCACCGGCCTGTCGAAGCGCCAGTACGCCATCGTCCCCGGGACGAGCATCTTCGAGGCGGGCCGGGCCGCACGGGCGGGCACGGGCGCGAATCCGGCGAAGCGCTGGTCGAAGTCGATCTCGACGGAGAACCGGTCGGCCTCGCCGCTCAGTTCCATCTCCTGCCGCTCCAGCTCGTTGAGCCCCTTCGCGGCCCGGCCGAGGATCCAGGGGGAGAGCGTCTCCACGTCGATGACCCCGCGGTCCAGGTCGAACCGGTACAGACGGATCATGGCCGCGCCGCCGAAGTACCGGTTCTGGTAGTTCGTCAGATGCAGGTGGACGTCGTGCCCGGCCGCGTTCTTCCGTAGCGCGCGGCCGGCGGGCCAGTAGTGCCCGCCGAGCGCCAGGAAGATCTGGTCGTGGTCCTCGATCAGCCGGTCCCACAGCTGCTGCCCGTACTCCGACAACGTGTCGTCCGCCACGACCAGTTCGTGCGTCGTGAGGATCACCGGCGTCTTCGGGTGCTTCGCCAGGACGCCCTTCGCCCATGCGTAACCCTGCGGCGACAGCCGCCAGTCCAGCGCCAGGACCAGCCACTCGCGGCCGCCCGCGGTGAACAGGTGGAAGGTGTTGTAGCCGTCGGCCGAGGCCCCGCCGAACGTCCGCTGCCCCGCGAACCGCTTCGGCCCGAAGGCGTCCAGGTACGGCGTCGCGCCGCGCTGGTCGGTCGTGGACGACTTCACGTCGTGGTTGCCGGCCAGGACGCTGTAGCCGACGCCGCGCCGGTCCAGCAGCCGGAACGCCTCGCCGATCGCCGCGAACTCCTCCGTCGCGCCGTTCTGCGTGAGGTCGCCGAGGTGGGACAGGAAGACGATGTTCTCCTCCCTGCCGTGTTCCAGCAGATACCGCAGCGAAGCCTCGACCGGCGCCTTGTCGATGCTCGGCCCGTCGAAGAGGTACTGCGTGTCCGGCATCACCGCGAGCGTGAAGCGGCGGCTGTCGGGGTCGGGCCGCCACGCCGCGGTCGCCGCCTCGGCGGTGACGGCCGGCAGCGCGGTGACGGCGGCTGCGGTCACGCCGAGCAGCGCTGTGGCGCGGAGGAAGCCGCGCCGCGCGGCACCGGCCTGGGGCGCCTCGCCCGGGTCGTGGTCATGCGAAAGGCACACGGGTGCTCCAGGAGGTGACGGGGACGGGTGATCGGGAGGGGGAGAACTCAGAGAACGCGCAGTGTCCAGCTCCAGCGATGGACTCCTGCCGCGACGAGGTGGGAAGCGAAGGTGTCGGGTCCGCACGACGCCGTGCCGAGCCCGCGGTGCGCCGCGTCGATGTGCACCACGCACCCGGCCCGCGGCACCAGTTCGTCATGGTGCGCGACGGCGGCGAGTCCGGCCGCGCGATACCGGTTCACGGAGACCTGGCGGGGCCGGTCCAGCCGCACCGCGAGCCCGGTGGCGTCCGGCGCGGACAGCGTGAACCGCCGCACGCCGTGCCGCCCGCCGCTCTCCTGCGGCCGCAGATAGGGCGTGAACAGCTCGTCGACCGGAAGGGAATGGTGGCCCACGGGCGCGCCGGCGGCCCGGTCCGGATACGACTCCCAGGGGCCCTGCCCGAACCACTCCAGCAGGTTCAGCCCGGGGACCGTCTCGAACACCGTCCCCACCCGGGCCACGTCGTGCAGCGCCTCGGGCAGTTCGGCGCTCTCGTCCACGATCAGAGCGCCGTCCATGGCCGTCAGCACCTGTTCGTGCCGGACGGTCCCGCCCGCGCAGACGTGGTCGGACACCACGGTCACCCGGCCCGGCTCACGCCGTACGGAGACGATCTTGCGGGCGGGCGCCTGAAGCCCCCAGTGTCGCCAGCGGGCCGCCATGCCGCCCAGTTCGTCGTTGTCGGTCGGTGCCCTCCACAGCGACAGCACGGGAGCGGCCGTCAGCAGCGGATGGACGAGCAGCCCCTC
This sequence comes from Streptomyces sp. NPDC029044, assembly GCF_040637495.1. NCBI lineage: Bacteria > Bacillati > Actinomycetota > Actinomycetes > Kitasatosporales > Streptomycetaceae > Streptomyces > Streptomyces sp. NPDC029044. The sequence goes on along the minus strand of NZ_JBEZWN010000009.1, from coordinate 160,188 downwards.
GTCGTCGACCTCGACCGGACCGTCCGGGACCCGGGTGTGCACCGGCGGGGGAGCCGCCCGCAGCCGCACCTGAGGCAGGCACACGACCGTGCCCCGCGGTGCCCACGGCTCGTCCCCGGCCGTCGTGACCCGCAGCGTCAGCCACGCCTCGCCGCCCTGCGCGGGCAGGTCGAACGGCAGCGGCACCGCGGCCGTCTCACCCGGCCCGATACCGGGCAGCTCGGCGGGAGCCGTCAGGGTGGTGCCGTCGGCGAGGGACAGCTCCCACTCGCCGGACAGCCAGTCCAGGCCACGGAAGTGCTGGTGGTTGCCCAGCACGACGCTCTCGTGCCGGAAGCGGTCGATGCGCACCGGCGCGGCGATCTCCCGGTGCTCGAACATCACGGGCTTGGGGGTCCGGTCGGGGAAGACGACACCGTCGGCGATGAAGGCGCCGTCGTGGTCCGTCTCCCCGAAGTCGCCGCCGTAGGCCCAGCGGTGCCCGGGCGCGGCGACACCGTTGTCATGGAGCCCGGCGCCCCCACGCCCGGCCGGTCTGCCGTCGTTCACACGCTGGAGGATGCCGTGGTCCCAGAACTCCCAGATGAACCCGCCCTGAAGACCCGGGGTGGCCTCGATGGCCGCCCAATGGTCCGCCAGCGTGCCGTTGCTGTTGCCCATGGCGTGCGAGTACTCGCACTGGATGAGCGGCTTGGTCTGGGTGCCGGACACGGCGTGCGCCAGGCACTCCTCCAGCGGCGCGTACATGGGGCAGGCGATGTCGGAGGCCAGGTCCGGATCCGCCCAGCCGCGCTTGGCCGCGCCCTCGTACTGCACCGGCCGGGTCGGGTCGTGCCGGCGCACCCACCCCGCCGCCGCGTCGTGGTTGGCCCCGTAGTCGGACTCGTTGCCCAGGGACCAGATGATGACGGAGGGGTGGTTCTTGTCCCGCAGCACCATCCGTGAGACCCGGTCCACGAAGGCGTTCAGGTAGCGCGGGTCGTCGGCGATCTCGTGCGCGTGGTCGTGGGACTCGATGTCGGCCTCGTCTACGACGTAGAAACCGAGTTCGTCCGCCAGGTCGTACAGGGCCGGGTCGTTCGGGTAGTGCGCGGTGCGGATCGCGTTGAAGCCGAAGCGCTTCAGCAGGACGAGGTCGGCGCGCATGTCGTCGTACGACACCGTGCGCCCCGTCAGCGGATGGAAGTCGTGCCGGTTCACCCCCCGGATGAACACCCGCTCGCCGTTGACCAGCAGGTCCCGGCCGACGATCTCGACGTCGCGGAAGCCGACGCGGTGCCCGGAGGTGTCGGCGACGGTGCCGTCGGCGCGGTGCAGACGGACGGTCAGGCCGTACAGCTCGGGCGTCTCGGCGTTCCAGGTGCGCACCTGAGGCACGGCGGTGCGCAGCCGGGCCTCGCCCAGGAAGTCGGAGACGCGCTCGTCCTCGGCGTTGGCCCGGTCGAACTCGGCGTCCTGGCTGAGCAGCTGCCCGTCCAGCTCCCCGCTGACGTACCAGCCCTCGGGCAGCGCCCCGCCCGCGTCCCGCACCCGGCACTCCACCAGCAGGTCGCCGTCCCGCCGGGCCCGCACGGTGACGTCCGCGAGATGCAGCGGGTCGGTGGCGTACAGCAGCACCGAGCGGGTGATCCCGCCGTGCCACCACTGGTCCTGGTCCTCGATGTGGGAGGCGTCCGACCACTTCACCACGGTCAGGCGCACGGTGGCCCGCTCCCCGGGGCGCACCACCGGTGTGAGGTCGAACTCGGCGGCCAGGTGCGAGTCCTTGGAGATCCCGACGGGCCGCCCGTCCACGTGCACCAGCAGCACGCTCTCGGCGGCCCCGACCTGGAGCACGATCCGCCGCCCGGCCCACTCGGCGGGCACGTCGACCGCCCGCTCGTAGACCCCGGTCGGGTTGGCGGCGGGCACCTCCGGCGGGAACTCGGTGAACGGCATGCGGATGTTCAGGTACTGCGGAAGATCGTCCGTGCCCTGGAGGGTCCACACGCCGGGTACGTACGACGACGACCAGACCTCCCCGGGCGGGGCGTCCGGCGCGGGCAGCAGCTGGAAGCGCCAGTCGCCGTCGAGCGGGACGGCGCCGGGGCGCCGGTCGACGGCGTTCATCGGCAGCCGGCCCCAGGAGGTCAGCTCGGGTGCCCGCCAGGGGCGCAGGGCGATCAGGGGGTCGGGGTGTGCGTCGTTCATGACCACTCCGGAGTCGGTGCGGCGCGCCCGGGCAGGACGCGGCCCTGTAGGCCCCAGGCGGGGTCGAGGGGGATGCCGAGACGGTTCAGGACGGTGGGGGCGATGTCGATGAGGCGGGGCGTGTCGAGCCGGGTGCCCGCAGGTCCGCCGGGCTCGGTGAGGAGGACGAAGACCTCCCGTTCGGCACGCGAGTCTCCGCCGTGGCCACCGGCGTCGAGGTGCCCGTGGTCGGTGGTGACCAGCACGGTCCAGTGCTCCTCGGGGCGCCCGGGAACCGCACGCCGGGCGTCGATCGCCTCCAGCAGCCGCCCGAGGTGGGCGTCCTGGCCGAGGAGGGCCCGGTCGTAGGCGGGGGAGAGGGGCCCCGTGGCGTGGCCGGCTTCGTCGGTGGCGCCGAGGTACACGAACAGGACGTCCGGGTCGGACTTGGTGAGCCAGCGCAGGGCGGTGCGGGTGACGCGGCGGTCCGCGGTTTCGTAGCCCCTGCGTTCACCGTTGTGGCGTACACGGCGGCCGATGGTCCGGCCGAGGGTGCCGCGCCGGACAAGGGCCGGCCAGGACACCGCGGCCGCCGTGCGCAGCCCGGGCCGGGCGCGGGCGGCGCGGGTCAGGAAGTCGGGGTAGCGGGCGTAGTCGGCGCCTTTGAAGTCGTTGCCGGTGACCCCGTGGCGGTCGGGCCACACGCCGGTGAGGATGCTCGACCAGCCGGGCCCGGAGTCGGTGTAGGCCACGCCGGTCGAAGGCTCGTCGTCGGCCCGGCCGTAGGGCAGCAGGCTCGTGCCGACGGCGCCTGCGGCCATCAGGGCGTGCAGCACCGGGGCGTTGGCCGGCGAGCGGGTCAGCCGGTCGTAGCGCAGGCCGTCCATGCCGACGACGAGGACCTTGGGGCGTCGGGCCTCGGAGTTGACCTCCGTCACGGGGGTGCCTCTCTTGTGTGACTGCTACGAGCTCGGGACCGACCGCCGGTTCTCCGGCTGCGCTCCCGCGGTGGCCGGTCGCGCCGTCCCCCGCGCCCCTTCGAGGCGCGTCAACTGCCCTGCACCGCCCCCTCCGTGGCACCCGATATGAACCCGCGGGCGAAGATCGTGAAGACCACGACCAGCGGTACGGACGCCATGAGCACACCGGCCATGACCATGCTGTAGTCGGTGGTGTGGCCGACGTGGAGCTGGGCGAGCGTCACCTGAAGGGTGAGGTGGCCGGGGTCGGTGAGCACGACGAGAGGCCAGATGTAGTCGTTCCAGGCACCGACGAAGGCGTAGATGGCGAGGAAGGACAGCGCGGGCCTGATCATCGGCAGCACGATGTTCCAGTACTGGCGGAAGAAGCCGGCGCCGTCGATGCGCGCGGCGTCGAGGAGTTCGTCCGGCACTCCGTTCGCGATGTACTGGCGCAGCCAGAAGATGCCGAAGGCGTTGGCGAGGGCGGGCAGCACCAGCGCCTTGAGCGTGCCGACCCAGCCGATGTCGGACATGAGGATGAACTGCGGCAGGACGGCCAGCTGGAGCGGCAGCATCATGAACCCCACCAGCAGCGCGAACAGCACCTTGCGTCCGGGGAAGTCGAACTTGGCGAAGGCGAAGGCCGCCAGGGAGTCGACGAACAGGACCAGGACGGTGGTGACGGACGCGACGACGATCGTGTTGAGCATCGACCCGAAGAAGTCGATGGTGCCGAGCACGTGCCGGACGTTCTCCAGCAGGTGGGAACCGAAGGTCAGCTTGGGCGGGCTCTTGTAGATGTCCTGGGTCGTGTTGGTCGCCATGACGATCGTCCACACGAACGGGAAGACCGAGACCAGCACGGCCAGACCGAGCACGAGGTGCGCGGTCAGGCCCTTGGGGCGCCGTGACCGCCTCTTGACCACTGCGGTCATGACTTCCTCCCGCGCTGCACGAGGCGCCAGTTGATGAGGACCAGCACCAGGATCAGTACGAAGAAGGCCCACACGATGGCGGCGCCGTAGCCGTAGTCGTTGTTGACGAACGCCGACTGGTAGAAGTACAGCAGCGTGGTCAGGCCCGCCTGGCCGGGACCGCCGAGGTTCGGGTTGGCGGCGTTGCTGCCGAACAGGACCTGGGGTTCGCTGAAGCTCTGGAGGCCGTTGATGGTCGAGATGACGACGGTGAACAGGATGATCGGCCGCATGATCGGCATGGTGATCTGGAAGAACGTGCGGACGGGTCCGGCGCCGTCCAGCCTGGCCGCCTCGTAGATCTGCGTGGGAATGGCCTGGAGACCGGCCAGATAGATGATCATGTTGTAGCCGGTCCACATCCAGGTCATCAGCAGCGCGATGACCAGTTTGATCAGCCACGGATTGCTCAGCCACGGCACGGGTGCGATGCCGACCGTGCCCAGGATCGCGTTGACCAGGCCGAAGTTGTTGCTGAACACCGCGCCGAAGAAGATCGACACGGCGACGATCGACGTCACGTTCGGTATGTAGAGGGCGATGCGGTAGAAGCCCTTGAAACGCCGCACCGAATGCAGCAGCGTCGCCAGCACCAGGGCGCCGAACAGCGTGGGCACGGTGGACAGGACCCAGATCACCAGCGTGTTGCGGATCGACATCCAGAAGACCGGGTCGTCCAGAAGGAACCGGAACTGGTCCAGACCCACGAACTGCATGGTGCCCATGCCGTCCCAGCGCTGGAAGGCGAGGTACAGCGAGTAGAAGACCGGGAAGAACGAGAAGGCGCCGAAGATCAGGAAGAAGGGCGAGATCGCCAGGTATTGCCGCCAGTGGGACAGCACCCCGCGACGCCTGGGCCGTACCGTGCCCGCGGGCGGTGTACGCCGCGGGCGGAAGCGGGCCGGGCCCGGCCCGCCGTGGCGCCGGGGCACCGCGGCGGGGCCGGTGACCGGAGGTGACGTCACCTCACTTCACCCCCTGTCGCCGGGCGATCTGCCTGGCCTGCCCGACCGCGTCCTGCCAGGCGTCCTCGGGCTTCGTGCCCTTGGCCTCGATGCTGGTCAGCGCTGTCATGTAAGGCGCCATGACGGCGGCGTCGGCGGGTGCTTCGTAGGCGGCCGGGATGGCCTTGGCGGCCGGGCCGAACACCTCGATGACCTTCTGTCCGCCGAAGAACGGGTCGCCGCCCGTCATGGCCGGCATGGAGTACGCGGTGGGCGCGGCGGGGAAGATGGCGGCGTCGGCGAAGCCGCGGGCGTCGTTCTCCGGGCTGAGGATCCAGCTGATGATCTTGAACGCCTCTTCGGGGTTGCGGCACTGCTTGGGCAGGGCCAGGTAGGAGCCGCCCTGGTTGGCCGGTCCGCCGGGCATCGCGCAGACCCGCCACTTGCCCTTGGTGTCCGGAGCCGCCTGCTCGATGTCCAGCGCGTGCCAGGCCGCGCCGAGTTCGGTGGTCAGGTTCTTGCCGATGGCGGCGTTCCAGGTGTTGTCATTGATCTTGGCGTCGAGACCGAGGGTGTAGGGGCGGACCGCCGTGGTCCACGCCTTGCGGATGTGGTCCTGGTCGCCTATGAAGCGGTTGTCCCTGTCGATGAACCGCTCGGTGCCCTGCCCGACCGCCATGGTGAAGACCGAGCTGATGTTGTTGACCAGGTAGGTGCCGGGCAGCTTCTTGCGCAGCTCGACGCCGAGGGCGAAGTAGTCCTCCCAGCTCCCGGCCTCGGCTGCGACCTTGTCGGGGTCGGTGGGCAGCCCGGCCTTGTCGAACTGGTCCGCGCGGTAGAAGAGCGCGGTGGGACCGATGTCGATCGGGAAACCGATCTGCTTGCCGTCCTCGGTCCGGGCGAGCTTGGTCTTCCAGTCCAGGTACTGGGACGAGATCTCCTTGAAGCCCAGGTCGTTCAGGTCGAGGAAGCGATTCGCGTTGGGCAGGAAGGACGCCATGTCCTCGCCCTTGATGCCGGTGATGTCGGGCACCGAGGTGCCCGCCGAGAGGGTCGTGACGAGCTTCGACTTGAAGTCGCCGCCGATCGAGGCGACGGTCAGCTTCACCTCCTTGCCGAAGTGGGTCTTCGCCTCCGCGACCACCTTGTCGCTGAGCGCTCCTCCCCAGTACCACAAGGTGAGGTTCTTGCCGTTCTTGCTGCCGGCCGAGCCGGATCCGCCGCCGCAGGCGACGGTCAGACCGGAGGCGGCCGCGGTGAACGCGGCGGCCTGGAGGAAGCCTCTACGAGAAAGATCCACGGGGCACTCCTGTTGTTCCTGTTCGACGTGGAGAGGGGCGGGAGGGTCAGTGCGGCCCTTCGCAGGCGCGCGGACCGACGGGGGTGTGAGGGGCGGGCGGGGTGACGGGGGCGTGGTGCACGGGCGGCCCGGGATCGGCCGGGATGCGGTCGGCCAGGAAGCCGTAGGCGCGGCGCAGCCCGGGGTCGCTCAGGGAACGCCACCAGCGTTCGACGCCGTGCCAGCCGGGGGCCGCGAGGGCGCCGCCGTGGTGCCGGACGGACAGCCCGGCCGCGAGCACCGCGAACCGCAGCCGTTCCGCCAGCGGCCAGCCGCCCAGGGACGCCGCGACGAAGCTCGCGCCGAAGACGTCCCCGGCGCCGGTCGCGTCCAGGACGTCGGTGTCCAGGGCCGGGACCTCCGCGTACTCGCCGGTGATCTGGTCGACGGCGATGGCGCCGTCCCCGCCCCGGGTCACCACGGCGACCGGCACCAGCTCCGAGAGCGTGCCGAGCGCGGCCATCGCGCTGTCGGTGCGGGTGTAGGCCATCGCCTCGGTCTCGTTCGGGAGGAAGGCGTGGCACAGGGCCAGCTGGTCCAGGAGGGTCGTCGACCACTGCTGTGAGGGGTCCCAGCCGACGTCGGCGTAGATCTGCGTGCCGTTCGCCGCGGCCTTGGCCAGCCATGCGCGCGGCCGGGCCTCGATGTGCACCAGGGCGGTCCGCGCGTCGGGCGGGTCGCCCATCAGCACGTCCTGCGAGTACGGCGGCTCCTGGCCGTGGGTGAGCAGGGCCCGGTCGTGGCCGTGGGCGACGGAGACGGTGACCGGGGTCGGCCAGCCGTCCGCCGTACGGGAGAGCGAGAGGTCGACGCCTTCCTGGCCGCACAGGACGTCCCGGCAGTACGCGCCGTAGAAGTCGTCGCCGAACACCGTGGCCAGAGAGGTCGTGAGGCCGAAGCGGGAGGCGGCCACCGCGAGGTTGGCGATGCCGCCCGGGCCGCAGCCCATGCCCCGGGTCCAGATCTCCTCGCCCGGCGTCGGCGGTTTGCCGAGCCCGGTGAGGACGAGGTCGTAGAAGAGCAGCCCGGTCAGCAGCACATCGGGCCGGTCACCGTCCACGGATCTGTCCTCTCGCTCACGGCTTCAACGGAGATCGTCAAAACTCTTCATTTCGGTGACCGGAATCGTGCGCCGCTCAGCGAGATTGGTCAATACCCGAGCAGAAATAAGCATGGCGATGATTGGAGATGACGAGTAATGTGCACGCCGTGCTGGCAGAACGACGACACCAACTCATCCTGCGGGCCCTGCGCGCCGGCGGGCCCGCGGCCGTGACCGACCTCTCGGAGCAGCTGGGGGTGAGTCCCGCCACTATCAGGCGTGACCTGGTCAAACTGGAAGAAGACGGACTGCTCACGCGCGTGCACGGCGGCGCCGTCGTGGAGGAGGGCGACCAGCCCTTCGCCGAGGTCGCCGAGGTGCGCGTCAGTGAGAAGGACGCCATAGCCGAACGGGCCGCCGCGATGATCAGGGACGGCCAGTCGGTTCTGCTGGACATCGGGACGACGGCCTACCGCCTGGCCCGGCAGCTGCACGGCCGCCGCCTCACCGTGATCACCAGCAACCTGGTGGTCTACGAGGAGCTCGCCGACGACGAGGGCATCGAGCTGGTCCTGCTCGGCGGCATGGTCCGCCGCGAGTACCGCTCCCTGGTCGGCTTCCTCACCGAGGACAACCTGCGCCAGCTGCACGCCGACTGGCTCTTCCTCGGCACCAGCGGGGTGCGGCCCGGCGGGCAGGTCATGGACACGACGGTCGTGGAGGTGCCGGTCAAGCGCGCCATGATCAAGGCCGGCGAGAAGGTGGTGCTGCTCGCCGACGCGGCCAAGTTCCCGGGGCACGGCATGGCGAAGGTCTGCGGTCCCGAGGAACTGGACGCGGTGGTGACGAACGAGCCGGTCGACGCCGCGACGCGGGCCTCCTTCCAGGAGGCGGGCGTCGAGGTGGTCGTGGCGGGAAAGGGGCAGGCGTGAACCCTCCCCCGGCCGAGGCGGGCGGACCGCCGGCTCAGGCCGCCCCGCCGTCCGGTGCACGGCAAGATCCCCCACCCTCGGCACCAGCCGGGCCGGCACCGGCCCGGGGTCCTGAAGCAAGCTCAAGGAGGTGGCGCGTGTCCGGTCCCCGCCACATGCCGCACGCGGCCCGCCGTATCGGAGGAACCCGGTGAAGCTGACGATTCTGGGCGGCGGAGGTTTCCGCGTGCCGCTGGTGTACGGAGCGCTCCTCCAGGACCATGCCGAGGGCCGGGTGACCCAGGTCGTCCTGCACGACCTGGACGCCGGGCGGCTGTCGGCGGTGACCCGTGTCCTCGCCGAACAGGCGGCCGGGGTGGCCGACGCTCCCGGGGTGACCGCCACCACCGACCTCGACGAGGCCCTGCGGGGCGCCGACTTCGTGTTCTCCGCGATCCGCGTCGGCGGCCTGGAGGGGCGCGCGAACGACGAACGCGTGGCCCTGGCCGAGGGCGTGCTGGGCCAGGAGACGGTGGGCGCGGGCGGCATCGCCTACGGCCTGCGCACGGTCCCGGTCGCCGTCGACATCGCGCAGCGGGTGGCCCGGCTCGCCCCCGACGCCTGGGTCATCAACTTCACCAACCCGGCCGGACTGGTCACCGAGGCCATGTCCCGCCACCTCGGCGACCGGGTCATCGGCATCTGCGACTCCCCGGTCGGCCTCGGCCGCCGTATCGCCCGGGTGCTCGGCGTCAAGAACCCGGCGGAGGCGTGGATCGACTACGTCGGCCTCAACCACCTCGGCTGGGTGCGCGGCCTGCGCGTCGCCGGCCGCGACGAACTGCCGCGGCTGCTCGCCGACCCCGACCTGCTCGGCTCCTTCGAGGAGGGCAAGCTCTTCGGCCCCGACTGGCTGCGCTCCCTGGGCGCGATCCCGAACGAGTACCTGCACTACTACTACTTCAACCGCGAGGCCGTCCGCGCCTACCAGCAGGCCGAGAAGACCCGCGGCGCGTTCCTGCACGACCAGCAGGCCCGCTTCTACGCCGAGATGCAGAACCCGCACGCCCCCGCCCTGAAGGTCTGGGACCGCACCCGCGCCGAGCGGGAGGCCACGTACATGGCCGAGAACCGCGAGACCGCGGGCGCCGGCGAACGCGACGAGGACGACCTGTCCGGCGGCTACGAGAAGGTGGCCCTCGCCCTGATGCGGGCGATCGCCCGGGACGAGCGCACCACCCTGATCCTCAACGTCCGCAACCGGCGCACGCTGTCCGTCCTGGACGCGGAAGCCGTCATCGAGGTGCCCTGCCTCGTCGACGCCAACGGAGCCCACCCCGTCACCGTCGACCCGCTGCCCGACCACGCCACCGGCCTGGTCTGCGCGGTCAAGGCGGTCGAGCGCGAGGTGCTGGCCGCCGCCGGCTCCGGCTCCCGCGCGACGGCCGTGAAGGCCTTCGCCCTGCACCCGCTCGTCGACTCCGTCAACGTGGCCCGCAGGCTGGTCGAGGGCTACACCGACGTCCACCCGGGGTTGGCGTACCTTAGGTGAACGCCGATCGGTAAGCGCTTTCCCCGCTGCTTCCCGCCTGCTCGCTCTTTCCGCTTCCTGGAGACATCCCATGCACGACGAAAGCCGCCGCATCGAGGAGCGCGTGCAGCGCCTTCACGACCAGCGCATCAAGTCCGCGGTCTACGCGGCCACCGTCCCCTTCGAGGTGGAGGCCTGGCAGGCCCCCGGGGAGCCGGTCCCGTTCGAGGAAGCCGCCGCCGCCTCCTACGAGCCGTTCACGATGGGCACCCCGTGGGGCCCGCCCTGGGGCACCACCTGGTTCCGCATGCGCGGACGGGTGCCCGCCGAGTGGGCCGGAAAGCGCGTCGAGGCCGTCATCGACCTCGGCTTCGTCGGCGACTGGCCCGGCAACCAGGCCGAGGCCCTCGTCCACCTCACCGACGGCACCCCGCTGAAGGCCGTCAACCCGCTCAACCAGTACGTGGCGATCGCCAACCCCGCCCGGGGCGGCGAGACGGTCGACTACCTGGTCGAGGCCGCCTCCAACCCGGACATCCTCGCGGACGACTTCTCCAGGCCCACGCCCCTCGGTGACAAGCTCACCGCGGGCGACAAGCCCCTCTACACCTTCCGCAGCGCCGACATCGCGATCCTCGACGAGGAGGTCTGGCACCTCGACCTCGACGTCCAGGTGCTGCGCGAGCTGATGCTGGAGCTCGGCGAGCACGACCCGCGCCGGCACGAGATCGCCCACGCCCTCGACCGGGCCATGGACCTGCTCGACCTGGACGACGTCTCCGGCTCGGCCGCCGCCGTGCGCGAGGCGCTCAAGCCGGCGCTGTCCAAGCCCGCACACGCCAGCGCGCACACGATCTCCGGCGTCGGTCACGCCCACATCGACTCCGCCTGGCTCTGGCCGATCCGCGAGACCAAGCGCAAGACGTCCCGCACCTTCTCGAACGTCACCTCGCTCGCCGACGAGTACGACGACTTCATCTTCGCCTGCTCCCAGGCCCAGCAGTACGAGTGGGTCCGCGACCACTACCCCAAGGTGTGGGCCCGCATCCAGGAGTCGGTGAAGAACGGCCAGTGGGCGCCGGTCGGCGGCATGTGGGTCGAGTCCGACGGCAACCTGCCCGGCGGCGAGGCCGTCGCCCGCCAGTTCATCCACGGCAAGCGGTTCTTCATGGACCACTTCGGCATCGAGACCAAGGGCGTGTGGCTGCCGGACTCCTTCGGCTACAACGCGGCCTACCCGCAGATCGCCAAGCTCGCCGGCAACGAGTGGTTCCTCACCCAGAAGATCTCCTGGAACCAGACCAACAAGTTCCCCCACCACACCTTCTGGTGGGAGGGCATCGACGGCACCCGCATCTTCACCCACTTCCCGCCGGTCGACACCTACAACGCCCGCTTCAGCGGCGTGGAGATGTCCCGCGCGGTCCGCAACTACTCGGAGAAGGGCGGCGCCTCCCGCTCCCTGGCCCCCTTCGGCTGGGGCGACGGCGGTGGCGGCCCCACCCGCGAGATCATGGAACGCGCCCGCCGGCTGGCGGACCTGGAGGGCTCCGCCAAGGTCGTCGTCGAACACCCCGACGAGTTCTTCGCCAAGGCCAGGGAGGAGTACCCCGACGCGCCGGTGTGGGTCGGCGAGCTCTACCTGGAGCTGCACCGCGCCACCTACACCTCCCAGGCCCGCACCAAGCAGGGCAACCGCCGCTCCGAGCACCTCCTGCGCGAGGCCGAACTCTGGGCGACCACGGCCGCCCTGCACGCGCCGGGCTACGCCTACCCGCACGAGCAGCTGGACCGGCTCTGGAAGACCGTGCTGCTGCACCAGTTCCACGACATCCTGCCCGGCTCGTCCATCGCCTGGGTGCACCGCGAGGCCGAGGCCGAGTACGCCCGCGTCGCGCGGGAGCTGCACGCCCTGACCGCCGAGGCGGTGGCCGCGCTCGGCACCGGCGAACCCCGCGCCTTCAACACCAGCCCCTACGACCGCGCCGAAGTGGTCCGCACCACCGACGGCGCACCGGTGTACGTGGAGGTGCCCGCCGGCGGCTCCGCGCCCCTCGCCGACGCGGCGCCCCCGCAGGCCGTCACGGTGAACGGCCTGGTCCTCGACAACGGACTGGTCCGCGTGGAGGTCGCCGAGGACGGCACCCTGTCGTCCGTCCGTGACCTGCGTGCCGGCCGCGAGGTCCTCGCCGAGCCCGGCAACCTGCTCCGCCTGCACACTGACCTGCCCAACTACTGGGACGCCTGGGACATCGACAAGCACTACAAGAACCGCTACACGGACCTGCTCGACGCCTCGTCCGTCACGGTCGTCGAGCAGGATCCGCTGATCGGCGCCATCCGCGTCGAGCGGGCCTTCGGCAAGGGCTCCACGATCACCCAGACGATCAGCGTCCGCGCCGGCAGCCCCCGGATCGACATCGAGACGGACATCGACTGGCACGAGACCGAGAAGATCCTCAAGGCGGGCTTCCCGGTCGACATCCGCGCCCCGCACTCCTCCGCCGAGATCCAGTTCGGTCACATCCAGCGCCCCACTCACACCAACACCAGCTGGGAGGCGGCCCGCTTCGAGGTCTCCGGCCACCGCTGGGTGCACCTCGGCGAACCCGGCTACGGCGTCGCCGTCATCAACGACTCCACCTACGGCCACGACGTCTCCCGCACGGTCCGCGAGGACGGCGGCACCACCACCACCGTCCGCCTCAGCCTGGTCCGCGCCCCGCGCATCCCGGACCCCGAGGCCGACCAGGGCCGCCACCGCTTCACCTACGCGCTCCTGCCCGGCGCGACCATCGAGGACGCCGTCGCCGAGGGTTACTCCCTCAACCTGCCGCTCCGGGTGGCCGACGCGGCAGGCGCCCCCGGACCGGTGGTCTCCGTGGAGGGCGAGGGCGTGACCGTGGAGGCGGTCAAGCTCGCCGACGACGCCTCCGGCGACGTCGTCGTACGGCTCTACGAGTCCCGGGGCGGCCGGGCCACCGGTACCCTGCGCACCGGCTTCCCGCTGGCCGGAGCCCAGGTCACCGACCTGCTGGAGCGACCGCTGGAGGAGGCGGAGATCACCGACGGCACCGTCGCCGTCACGCTGCGGCCCTTCCAGATCCTCACCCTCCGGCTGCGCAGGAGCTGACCTCATGGCCGTGCAGCCGTGGTTCGAGGACGCCGAGCTCGGCATCTTCGTGCACTGGGGCATCTACGCCGTCGACGGCGTCCAGGAGTCCTGGTCGTTCTACGACGACATCGTGCCGCACGACCGTTACATGTCCCGCAGGATCAAGCCCCCGACGGCTTCGGACCTCGACCCGCACGCCACCGTGCTGGCCGTCGAACTGGAAGGAGAATTGGAGCTGTACCGAGGGGCGGGGGCCGCTTCTGATATCGCCAGATTGACCCACGATTCCGGCGCCGGAATGCCCCCTGTCGTGGGTCGCCCGGCTCCCTAGAGTCGATGGCATGACGACGACGCAGAACGAGACGACGCAGAACGAGACGGCGCAGAACGAGACGACGCAGAACGAAAGGGGAAACAGCAGCGGCTTCGCGCCGGTCCTCACCCGCGCCGCCGAGGCCGAGACGACGCGCGACCCCAGCAGTGTGATGACCCTGCTCGCCGACTCCGGGAACACCGGCGGGCGGCTCACCGCCTACCGGTCGACGTTCGCTGAGGGTGCGGCCGGCGCGCCCGCCCATCTGCACACCGAGGCGTCCGAGATGTTCTACGTGATCGACGGAGCGCTCCAGGTGCTGGTGGGCGAGGAGATCACCGTGCTGCGGGCCGGCGACTTCCTCCTCGTACCGCCGCACACCCCGCACGCCTTCGCCGCCGCGCCCGGTGCGACGGCCGACGTGCTGTTCGTCTTCACCCCGGGCGCGGGGCGCTTCGACTATCTGCGGCTGCTGGGCCGGGTGATGCGCGGCGAGGCCGACCCGCAGGAGATCAGGGACTCCTCCGAACGCTTCGACAACCACTACGTCGACAGCCCCGTCTGGCGCGAGGCGCTCGCGGCCAGGGCCTGAGGCCTCAGAGGGGCAGCGCCTGGGCCGCCGCTCCGACGGAGCCGACCGGTTCGGCGGCCGTGGGCGCGTGCACCGCGGGCAGTGGTTCCGCCGCTTCCGGCCGCTGCTGCGGAAGCGACACCGGCCGCAGCGGGCGCGGTCCCGACACCACCGTGTAGTCCTGGCCCAGGAACGGCGGCACCATGTCACCCGGGTCCTCGCCGAGCGCCAGCTGCACGGCGGCCCACGGGGCGTTGACCCCGCACAGCGACAGCTGGTGCAGCCCGCCGGCCGGGCGGGTGTTGACGTCCATGAGGACCGGCCGGTCGCCGAACATCCGGAACTGGATGTTCGACAGGTAGTGCAGACCGAAGCCCTCGGCGATCCGCCGGGCCGGGTCGAGCCACTGCTCGTGCAGGGTGAAGCCCCGGCGGCGGCCGTTCTTGGTGCGGCCGACCGCGAGCCGGACCCGGTCGTCCGGACCGGTCAGGCAGTCCACCGACACCTCGGGCTGCTCCAGACGCGGCATCACCAGCCAGTCGACCGGCTCCTCCGCCTGCCGCAGCGCCTCCAGCACCAGGTCCAGCGGCACGTACGGGCTCGGGAAACCGCTCAGCTGCATCAGCGAGAAGGGCGTACGCGTGATCACCCGGAAGCCCACCCCGCCGGCCCCGGACGCCGGCTTGAAGCACGCCTTGTGCCCGCCGGCCTCCAACGCCTCCACAGCGGCGACGAGTTCGTCCTCCGAGCGGACCCGGTACCACGGCGGCACCGGCACGCCGATCGCCTGGACCGCCTCGTAGGCGATCACCTTGTCGTGGAAGACGGCCACGGCCTCGGGCGGCGGCGCCAGCACCGCGGTGCCGGCCGCCTCGAACTCGGCGCGGTGCGCCACGATCGCCGACTGGTGCAGCCGGGGCACGAACACGTCGATGCCGCGCCGCGCGCACTGGTCGAGCGCGTACTCGACGTACCCGGCGGGGGACAGGTTCTCGGGCTCCAGCTCGGCGGTGTCGGCTGCGGCCAGCACCGGGGAGTCGGGGTCGCCGTGGGTGGCGTGGATCTCGACGGCCCGGTCGCTGGGATTTCTCCGCAGCTGATCCATGAAGAACACGTTCTCCGCGTACGTGCGGTTGAGCCAGACGCGTACGCGAGAGACCATGCAGGCCGCCTTTCAGGGTTCGCGGGCAGGGCTGAGCAACCCGTGCCCGGGCAAGAAAAGGGAGGGACACCAAACCGCCCCTGTGAAAGGGAAGTTCGTAGCGGTGGTGTTGGGCCAGATCATACGGCTTCGGCAGCCCTCGTCGTGCAACGCGCGTGTGAAGGAATTCTCCGGCCACGGCCCCTGGCCGCTCTTGCTCCCCCTCGCGCGGATGTGATCTCTTGGTGACGTCCGGGTGCGCGCGGAGGGGGCGAGAGGTGACGTCGACGGCCGGTGGCGCCGCACAACTGCTGGCCATCAGCGATCTGCACATCGGATACCCGGAGAACCGCGCCCTGGTCGAGGACATGCGCCCCGGGACGGACGACGACTGGCTGCTCGTCGCCGGGGACGTCGCGGAGACGGTGGCGGACATCCGCTGGACCCTGAAGACGCTCGCGGCCCGCTTCCGCAAGGTCGTGTGGGTGCCCGGCAACCACGAGCTGTGGACCCATCCGGGCGACGCCGTCACCCTGCGCGGCGTCGCCCGGTACGAGTACCTGGTCGAGATGTGCCGCGAACTCGGCGTGACGACACCCGAGGACCCCTACCCCGTGTGGGATGGACCCGGAGGGCCGGTCGCCGTCGCCCCACTGTTCCTCCTGTACGACTACTCGTTCCTGCCGGCCGGCTGCACGACCAAGGAGCAGGGCCTGGAGTACGCGCACGGGACCGGGATCGTGTGCACCGACGAGTACCTGCTGCACCCCGACCCCTACCCGAGCCGGGAGGCCTGGTGCCGGGCCCGGGTCGCCGAGACCGAACGCCGACTCGCCGGACTCCCCGGCGACCTGCCGGTGATCCCCGTCAACCACTACCCGCTGCACCGACATCCGATGGACGTCCTGTGGCACCCCGAGTTCGCCATGTGGTGCGGCACGGACCTGACAGCCGACTGGCACCGGAGGTTCCGCGTGCACGCGATGGTCTACGGCCATCTGCACATCCCCCGCACCACCTGGCACGAGGGCGTGCGCTTCGAGGAGGTGTCGGTGGGCTATCCGCGCGAGTGGAGCAAGCGGCCCGGGCCGCCGGGGCGGCTGCGGCGCGTCCTGCCGAGAGAGGGCGAGGAGCTGTGATCGAGGAACTGCTGCCGGAGACCGTGGTCGCCGTGGAGGCCTACGGCCACGAGGACGCGGACACTCCGTTCCCCGAGGAGGAGGCCCTCCTGACCCGGGCGGTCGCCAAGCGGCGCAGGGAGTTCGCCGCCGTGCGCTCCTGCGCCCGCCGCGCCATGGAGAAGCTCGGCGTGCCGCCGCAGCCGATCCTGCCCGGGGAACGCGGCGCCCCCCGCTGGCCGGCCGGGCTGGCCGGCAGCATGACCCACTGCGACGACTATTGCGCAGCCGCCCTGGTCCGCACCACCGACCTCGCGTCCCTCGGCATCGACGCCGAGACCCACGGCCCGCTGCCCGAGGGCGTCCTGCCGTCCGTGTCCCTGCCGGCCGAGGCGGACCGGCTGCGCGGGCTCGCGGCCGAACGCCCCGACATCCACTGGGACCGGCTGCTGTTCAGCGCCAAGGAGTCCGTCTACAAGGCGTGGTTCCCCCTCACCGGGAAGTGGCTGGACTTCATGGAGGCCGACATCGAATTCACCGCCGACGGCACCTTCCGCGCGACGCTGCTCGTCCCCGGCCCACGGGTGGGCACCCGCCGCGTCGGCCACTTCGACGGCCGCTGGACGACGGGGCGGGGCCTGATCGTGACGGCGATAGCGGTACCCCTCACCTGACCCGCATCGCGGCACTCCTCCCAACTCCAGGGCGGAGCCTCCTTCCGTCCCGAAAACCCGACCGGGCGGCCACGGCCGCCCGGGACCGGTCTCCGTCCTGCGGCCGGGCTGCCCGTCGGTGCGCGGTCCCGCCTCCGCAGGCGCCTGGCTTGCCTGTTGGGCTTGGCCCGGGCTTTACGCCGCGGCCTGGGCTGCTCGGCTGGCCGCCGGGGGCGCTTTTGTCCTGCGGCCGGGCTGCCCGTCGGTGCGCGGTCCCGCCTCCGCAGGCGCCCGGCTTGCCTGTCGGGCTCGCCCGGGCTTTACGCCGCGGCCTGGGCTGCTCGGTCGGCCGCCGGGGCCGCTTCCGGCCTGCGGCCAGGGTCGTCCGCCGGTGTGCGGTCCGCGGCCGGGCCGTCCGCCCCGGGGCCGGCTTCCAGGGGGCGGACAGGACACCTCAGCGTGCGTCGGGGCCCGCTCGCGGCGTGCGGCCTGGGGCGTCCGCCGGCGTCCGGGCCTTGCGGCCGGCCCGCGGTCCGGGCCCTGCGCGGGAGCGCGGGCCCGGCTTCGAGTCTGCCGCCCGGCGTGTCCGCCTCGAAGGCGGAGCCCGCTCCCGGTGCGCAGGTCAGGGGCTCGGCTCCGGGCACCAGCTTTCCAGGAGGCGGAAGAACGCCTCCTCGTTGCCGGTCAGTCCGGCCTGTTCCAAGGCCTGTTCCGCCTCGGCGAGCACCGTGGGCGGGACCAGCGGCGGGCCTCCCTCCACGTCGAAGGCGGCCCGGACGGTGTGCAGCAGCCGCAGATAGGCCTGGACGGCGGTGCGTTCGCGATCGGTCAGAACGGCGGTGGGCATCGGTCGGCTCTCCCCGTGTCGGCGTCGTCGGTCCCGCGCCCTCGCGGCGCGCACGCCCCGCACAGCGGTGGCGCCCCTCCAGCTTGCCGCCCACCACTGACAATCCGGCCCCGCAGTCCTCCGGTTCGCCCGCTCGGCGGAGGCGGAAGCGCTGGACGGCCGTCAGCCCTGCGGTCCGCGATACCCCAGCGACGCCTCGATCCGCCCCGCCAGATGATCCCGCTGCACCGGCCCCCGCGACGACGAACCGGCGAGCCAGGCCCGGCACTTGCTGGCGAGCAGCAGGCCGAAGCTCTCGGCCTCCTTCTCGTCGTCGAGGTCGAAACGGGTGCGCGCGGCGACCTTCAGCACGGTCGCCTGGAGGTCGGCGCCGTCGTCGAGCAGCCGGGCCGCGACGGCGGCGCCCTCGACGTGGTGGGAGCAGTGCCCGGCCTTCATGTGCCACAGCTCGTGGCCCAGGATCACCAACTGGTGCTCGGGAGCGGTGCGTTCCTCGATCACGACGAGATCCTGCTCGGCCATGTCCAGCCAGAGCCCGCTGGCCGTCCCGGGCGGGAACGCGGCCGTTCGGAAGCGGACGGGGCGGCCGCGGCGTCTGCTCATGCCGTCGCACAGGGCGGCGTACAGCTCCTCGGGGCGAGCCGGCGCGGGGAGGGTCAGCTCCGCGACCAGCTCGCCGCACAGACGGCGCATTTCCTTACCGATGCCCACAGTTCTCCCCACGGTCACGACTCGGGCCGCTTGACGCTCTCCAGGAGCATGTCCAGCCACTCCGCGACCTTGTCGCGGTGCTGGTCGGTGGGCAGTTGCGCGGCCCGCCAGGCGATGCCGCGCACGCCGTGGTCCTGTAGCAGCCGCTCCAGCGGGTCGTCCGCCGCCGCGGCCGCCTGCCGCTCGCGGTCGGCGAGCTTTTGCAGCAGCTCCTGCTCGGTGTGCTGGAGGGCGCTCAGCAGCGCCTCGGGGTCCTCGGCCGTCAGGAAGCCGGCGTGCACCCGGAAGAACCGCTGGAGGGCGTCGCAGTGCTCCATGGTCGGTCGCCGGTCGCCGTTGATTAGGGCGCCGGCCTGCTGGCGGGACATGCCCGCACCGTCTGCGATCTCCTGCTGGGTGTACTTGCGGCCGTTGGGCTTGAGCCGGGTCCGGCGCAGCAGGTCCAGGCGTTGCAGGAACCGGGCCTGCACGTCGGGTTCGCCCGCCGGCCGGCCACTGAGCAGGGCTTTGACGACGGGGTCGGGGACTCCCGAGGCGACGGACAGCCGGCCGATGTCGAAGACCTCGGCGTGCGGCACGCCGAGGCGGTCGGCGAGCGCGCCGACACGGGACACGACGGCCGGTAGCACGGCCGTCGGCGTGGCGCCCGGACCCTCGACGAAGCCACCCTTCACCGACAGATCTCCTACGTATCTCACAGGCTTCTCACAAGTGGATGCCGTGACCTACCCCGGCGTGAACTTCCCGGAGCGTAGCCGGTGCTTCGAACTCACATCCAGGTCTCGCCACAACTGTGGCCAATTTCAGCCGTCAACAGGCATGAAATGCCACGATAGTTGACACGCCTCAGCCCGGGGCAGCAGGATCGGGGCGCCGCGTCAAGGCCGCACAGGCAAGAGGGGTGACCTCCCGATGGCATATCAGGCAGGAGGGCGGCGGCCGGCACCGCGGCCCGTCCACGAGACTCCCGAGGCCCAGGCCTACCTGGAGGACTACGCCGGGCTCCTGGAAGGTGTCTCCTTCCCCGCGCTCGTCGTCGACCACTCCTGGGACGTGGTGCTGACCAACAGCGCCTTCCGGTCACTTTTCCGTGAGGCCGGCCCGCATCCGACGGCCATGCCGGGCGACAACTTCCTCCGGTTCGTGCTCTTCCACCCCGACGCCCCCGCGGTGCTCGGCGACCACGAGGCGAGCTGGTGCCTGCCGATGCTCGCGCACTTCGCACGGACCGTGGAGAATCACGGCCCGGACCACGGCCTCCAGGCCATCCGCCGCGACATCGCCCAGGACCCGATCATGGAGGCCGCCTACCGGCACGGCCTGCCGCACTGGATCCGCGCGGTCGGCGAGGACGCCGTCGAGCAGGACGGCGCCGTACGGCCGCTGCTCCACCCGGACCCGCGCCGGGGCTCCACCGAATGCCGGATCGTCATCGAGACGTCCAGGACGCTGGAGGAACTGGGCTGCGCCCGGCTCACGTTCGTCCTGCGCGAGGCGCGCCGCTCCGCGACCAGGGAGCGCCGCACGCGCCGCACCGCCTCCCACCTGAGGGTCGTCCCCGTGGCCGACTGACCGCTCCCGCGCGGTCGGCCGGCCGGCGCCGCACCATTCCCAGACCCTGTGGTGTGTGACATAGTACTGACGTGAGCGAGTCGCTGACCTGCGATGTCGTGGTGGTGGGAGCCGGTGTCGTCGGCGCCGCCACCGCCCTGTACGCGGCCCGCGCGGGCCTGGACACCGTCGTGGTGGACCGGGGCCCGGTGGCCGGAGGTACGACCGGAGCGGGGGAGGGGAACCTCCTCGTCTCCGACAAGGAACCCGGTCCGGAGCTCGAACTGGCCCTGCTGTCCGCCCGGCTGTGGGCCGCACTGGCCCGCGAGGGGCTGGGCGAGGCCGTCGAGTACGAGGCCAAGGGCGGTGTCGTCGTCGCCGGCACGGACCGGGCCCTGGCCGGGCTGGAGAAGCTCGCCGCAGGGCAACGGGCGGCCGGGGTCGAGGCCGTCCCGGTGCCGCCCGACCGGCTCGCCGACCTGGAGCCGTACCTGGCCCCCGGCCTCGCGGGCGGCATGCACTACCCGCAGGACGCGCAGGTGATGCCCGCCCTCGCGGCGGCGCACCTGCTGCGCGCCTCGAAGGCCCGGGTGCTCACCGGCCGGGAGGCGACCGGGGTCCTGCGCGGCCCGGGCGGCGCGGTGCGCGGCGTGCGGACGGACCGGGGCGACCTCCACGCCCCCGCGGTCGTCAACGCGGCCGGCACCTGGGGCGGTGAGGTCGCGGCCCGCGCCGGAGTCTCGCTGCCGGTGCTGCCCCGGCGGGGTTTCGTCCTGGTCACCGAACCGCTGCCGCCGCGCATCCGGCACAAGGTGTACGCCGCCGACTACGTGGCCGACGTGGCGAGCGACTCCGCGGCGCTGCATACCTCCCCGGTCGTGGAGGGCACCCCGGCCGGGCCGGTCCTCATCGGCGCCAGCCGCGAACGGGTCGGCTTCGACCGGTCGCTGTCGCTCCCGGCGGTGCGCGCGCTCGCGGCCGGGGCGACCGGGCTCTTCCCGTTCCTCGCCGGAGTGAGGGCGATGCGGACGTACGCCGGCTTCCGGCCGTATCTGCCGGACCACCTGCCCGCGGTCGGCCCCGACCCGCGGGCGCCCGGGCTCTTCCACGCCTGCGGGCACGAGGGCGCCGGCATCGGGCTCGCCACCGGCACCGGGCATCTGATCGCCCAGGCGTTGACAGGGCGCACGCCCGATCTGGACCTCGGCCCGTTCCGGCCCGACCGCTTCACCCGCTTCACGGAGGAGGCCGAGTGAACCCGCTGGAACTTGCCGGGGCCAGGCCCGGCCCCGCGTTCACGGTCACGTTCGACGGGCGGCCGGTCCAGGCGCTGCCCGGGCAGACGGTCGCCGCCGTGCTGTGGGCGGCAGGGGTGACCTCGTGGCGTGACACCCGGCGTGAGGGCCGTCCGCGCGGGGTGTTCTGCGGGATCGGCGTCTGCTTCGACTGCCTGGTGACCGTCAACGGCCGCCCCAACCAACGGGCCTGCCTGGTGCCGGTGCGGCCGGGGGACGAGATCGGCACGCAGGAGGGCACCGGCCACGGGGAGACCGGGGACGGGACGGGGCACGAGGAGGCGCGCCGTGCGGACTGACCTCGCCGTGATCGGGGCCGGACCGGCCGGCCTCGCCGCCGCCCTGGCGGCCTCCGCGCGCGGCGTACGGGTCACCGTCCTCGACGCCGCGACGCAGCCCGGCGGGCAGTTCTACCGGCAGCCCGCCGCAGGCCTCGGCGCCAGGAAACCCGAGGCGCTGCACCACGGGTGGCCGACCTGGGAGCGGCTGCGCGACGGCCTCGCCGCCAGTGCCGTACGCGTCCTGACGGACCACCACGTGTGGTGCGTGGAGCGCACGCCGGACGGCTTCACCGTGCACGCCCTGCTCGGGCCGGAGCAGGAGGAGTCCGTCGAGGTGTCCGCCGCCACCGTGCTCCTGGCCACCGGCGGCCACGAGCAGGTGCTGCCCTTCCCCGGCTGGACGCTCCCGGGCGTCGTCACGGCCGGGGGAGCCCAGGCCATGCTCAAGGGCGGGCTCGTGGTGCCGGGGCGCCGAGCGGTGGTGGCCGGCACCGGGCCGCTGCTGCTGCCCGTGGCGACCGGGCTCGCGGCAGCAGGCGTCGAGGTCGCCGCACTCGTGGAGTCCACCGGCGCCCGGCGTCTCGCCAGGCACGCCCCCGCCCTGGCGGGCAGGCTCGCCGAGGGCGCCGGACACGCCGCCGGGCTGCTGCGCCACCGCGTCCCGGTCCTCACCCGGCACACCGTCGTCCGGGCCCACGGCGACGACCGGCTGACCGGTGTCACCGTCGCCGCCCTCGACACCGACGGGCACGTCGGGCCCGGCACCGAACGGCACCTGCCCTGCGACACCCTCGCCGCGGGGCACGGCATGCTCCCGCACACCGACCTCGCCGAGAGCCTCGGCTGCCGCCTCGACGGGCTCGCCGTGGCCGTCGACACCGAGCAGCGCACGGACGTGCCCGGCGTGTGGGCGGCCGGCGAGGCCACCGGCATCGGCGGCGCCGCCCTCTCCCTGGCCGAGGGGCACATCGCGGGCTGCTCCGTCGCCGCCCACCTGCACGGCACCGCCCCCGGTCCCGCTCCCGCCGCCCTCAAGGCCCGTACGGCGCTCCGGCGGTCCGCGGCCGCCCTCGACTCCGCCTACGCGCTCCCCGCGCACTGGACCGAGCAGATCACCGACGACACCGTCGTCTGCCGCTGCGAGGAGATCACCGCCGGGGCCGTGCGCGAGGCCCTGGACCTCGGGGCGGGCGACGAACGCACCGTGAAGCTGCTCACCCGGGCCGGAATGGGCTGGTGCCAGGGCCGGATGTGCGGCACCGCGATCGCCGGGCTCGCCGGCTGCGCGCCCACCCCGGCCAAGCGTCCGTTCGCCCGTCCCGTACCGCTCGGCGTCCTCGCCCGGCAACACCCCCAGGAGGGACTGTCATGACCGACCACCACCCCTGGCGCGGCGTCCTCGTCGCCACCGCGCTCCCGCTGAACGACGACCTCTCCGTCGACTACGACAGGTACGCCGAGCACTGCGCCTGGCTCGTCGGGAACGGCTGCGACGGCGTCGTGCCCAACGGCTCCCTCGGCGAGTACCAGGTGCTCACCCCCGAGGAGCGGGCCCGCGTCGTCGAGACGGCCGTCGCCGCCATCGGCGGGGAGCGGGTGATGCCCGGCGTCGCCGCGTACGGGTCCGCCGAGGCCCGGCGCTGGGCCGAGCAGGCCGGCGAGGCCGGCTGCCGCGCGGTGATGCTGCTGCCGCCGAACGCCTACCGCGCCGACGAGCGCTCCGTCCTCGCCCACTACGCCGAGGTCGCACGGTCGGGGCTGCCGGTCGTCGCGTACAACAACCCCATCGACACCAAGGTCGACCTCGTGCCCGAGCTGCTCGCCCGGCTGCACGGCGAGGGGTACATCCGCGGCGTGAAGGAGTTCTCGGGCGACGTCCGCCGTGCTTACCGGATCGCCGAACTCGCCCCCGAACTGGACCTCCTCATCGGCGCGGACGACGTCCTGCTGGAGCTGGCCGTCGCCGGCGCCAAGGGCTGGGTGGCGGGCTACCCGAACGCGCTGCCCCGCTCCTGCGCCGAGCTGTACCGCGCCGCCGCCGTCGGCGACCTCGGCACGGCCCTGCCTCTGTACAGGCAACTGCACCCGCTGCTGCGCTGGGACTCCCAGGTGGAGTTCGTCCAGGCCATCAAGCTGTCCATGGACATCGCCGGCCGCCACGGCGGGCCCTGCCGCCCGCCCCGCGCCGCGCTGCTGCCCGGGCAGGAGGCGGCGGTCCGCGCCGCCACGGAGAAGGCCCTCGCGGCCGGACTGGGCTGAGGACCATGCGCAGCAGACTCGCCCTGCACGCCGTCGACTCGCACACCGAGGGCATGCCGACCCGCGTGATCACCGGCGGCATCGGTACCGTCCCCGGCGCCACCATGAACGAACGGCGGCTGTGGTTCCGCGAACACCGCGACGACGTCAAGCAGTTGCTGATGAACGAACCGCGCGGCCACTCCGCCATGAGCGGCGCGATCCTCCAGCCCCCGACCCGGCCCGACTGCGACTGGGGCGTCCTCTACATCGAGGTATCCGGCTATCTGCCCATGTGCGGACACGGCACCATCGGCGTGGCGACCGTCCTCGTCGAGACGGGCATGGTCGAGGTCGTGGAGCCGGTCACCACCATCCGGCTCGACACCCCGGCGGGCCCGGTCGTCGCCGAGGTGGCCGTCGAGGACGGGGCAGCCACGTCGGTCACCCTGCGGAACGTGCCCTCCTTCGTCCTCGGCCTCGACCGCGAGGCGACCCTCGCCGACGGCCGGACGGTGACGTACGACCTTGCCTTCGGCGGCAACTTCTACGCCATCCTGCCGCTGGAGCGGTTCGGCCTGCCCTTCGACCGGTCCCGCAAGGACGAGATCCTCGCGGCCGGCCTGTCCCTCATGGCCGCCGTCAACGCCGAGGGCCCGCCCGTCCACCCGCTGGACCCCTCCATCCACGGCCTCCACCACGTCTACCTGGCCGCCCCCGGCTCGACCGCCCGCCACTCCCGGCACGCCATGGCCATCCACCCCGGCTGGTTCGACCGCTCGCCCTGCGGCACCGGTACCAGCGCCCGCATGGCACAGCTGCACGCACGCGGCGAACTCCCGCTGCACACCGAGTTCGTGAACGAGTCCTTCATCGGAACCCGCTTCACCGGCCGCCTGCTCGGCACGACCGAGATCGCCGGCCACCCGGCCGTGCTGCCCAGCTTCACCGGCCGCGCCTGGATCACCGGCACCGCCCAGTACCTGCTGGACCCCGAGGACCCGTTCCCGGCGGGATTCGTCCTGTAGCCACCCTGTCAGCGCACCAGAGAGGAACCCCGACCGTCATGGCCGCGCAGCACACCCCCGCCCTGCCCGTGCTCGGCAGCAGGAAGCCCAGCCACCGGGAACGGGTCGCCGACGCGCTGCGCGCCGCCCTGATCGCGGGTGAACTGCGGCCCGGCGAGGTCTACTCGGCACCCGGCCTCGCCGGCCGCTTCGGCGTGTCCGCCACGCCCGTGCGCGAGGCCATGCTCGACCTGGCCAAGGAGGGACTCGTCGACACCGTGCCCAACAAGGGCTTCCGGGTCACCGCCGTGTCCGAGCGGCAGCTCGACGAGTACACCCACATCCGGGCGCTGATCGAGATCCCCACCACGGCGGAGCTGGCCCGCACGGCCGACCCGGTGGCCCTGGAAGCGCTCCGCCCGGTCGCCCGGGAGATCGTCACCTCCGCCGCGGCCGGTGACCTCATCGCCTACGTCGAGGCCGACCTGCGCTTCCACCTCGGCCTGCTGGCCCTCGCCGGGAACGGCCACCTCGTCGACGTCGTACGCGACCTCAGACGCCGCTCCCGGCTCTACGGTCTGACGGCCCTGGCCGAGCAGGGGCGGCTGGAGGCGTCGGCCGAGGAGCACCTGGAGATCCTGGACGCGCTGCTCGCCCGCGACGAGCAGGCCGCACGGGCTGTCATGACCCGGCACCTGGGGCACGTACGGGGCCTGTGGGCGGCACCCTGACCAGCCGGACGCCGCCGGTTCAACGGCCGTGCTTCGCCGCCTGGACCTGTTCGTACACCCGGGTCCGCAACGCGGCGAAGCGCGGGTCCACGCGCGTGTGCAGCTGGTCCCGCTCGGCCGGCAGGTCGATTGTCAGCTGCTCCTGGACGACGGTGGGGGAGGCCGACAGCACGAGCACCCGCTCGCCGAGGTACACGGCCTCGTCGATGTCGTGGGTGACGAACAGGATCGTGATCCCGCGCTCCCGCCACAACCGCCGGACGAGGTCCTCCAGTTCGGCCCGGGTCTGGGCGTCCACCGCCGCGAACGGCTCGTCCATCAGCAGCACCTCGGGCTCGTACGCCAGCGCCCGCGCGATGGCCACCCGCTGCTGCATACCGCCCGACAGCTGCCACGGGTAGGCCCCGGCGGCGTCCGCGAGCCCCACCGACGCCAGCGCGTCCGCCACCAGTGCGCGGCGCCGCTCCCTGCTCAGCCGCTTCTGCTTCAGGGGCAGTTCGACGTTCTGCCCGACCCGCAGCCACGGGAACAGGCTGCGGCCGTACTCCTGGAACACGAACGCCATGCCGGGCGGCGGCCCGTCCACCGTGCGGCCCGCGAGCCGCACCTCACCGGCCGTGGGGGCGAGCAGACCGCCGACGCACTTCAGCAGGGTGGTCTTGCCGCAGCCCGACGGCCCGACGAGACAGACCAGTTCCCCCGCCGCCACGCCGAAGGTCAGGTCGCGCACCGCCTCGGTCCGCCGCCCGGAACCCTCGTAGACCTTGTGCAGGCCCTGTACGTCGAGCATGACCCGCCCTTTCGCGAGGTTCACGGGGACCGCCGGCCGGACTCGCGCAGGCCGTGGTACCAGCCGAGCACGCGCCGCTCGGCCAGCCCGAAGAGGACCGAGAGGAGGAAACCGAGCAGACCGAGGAGCAGGATCCCGGTCCACATGTCGGGGATGGCGAAACCCCGCTGGAACTGCACGATGGTGAAGCCCAGGCCGTTGCTCGCCGCGAACATCTCGCTGATCACCATGAGGATGATCCCGATCGACAGCGCCTGCCGCAGACCCGCGAAGATCTGCGGGCTCGCCGAGCGCAGCACCACGTCCCGCAGCCGGGCCACGCCCGTGATGCCGTACGAGCGGGCCGTCTCGGCCAGCACCGGGTCGACCGCGCGGACGCCCTCGACCGTGTTGAGCAGCACCGGCCAGACGCAGCCGCTCGCGATCACCGCGATCTTCATCGTGTCGCCGATCCCGGCGAACAGCATGATGACCGGCACCAGGACCGGCGGAGGCACCGCCCGCAGGAACTCCAGCACCGGCTCGCACAGCGCCCGCACCCGCCGCCAGGAGCCGATGACGGTGCCGAGCGCCACCCCCGCGAGGGCCGCCGCGGTGTAACCCGCCGCGAGCCGCAGCACGCTGGGCAGCACGTCCCCGCGCAGCCGCTCACCCGTCCACACGTCAGGGAAGACACCGAAGACGGTCCGCAGCGGTGGCCAGTACACGTTCGTGCTGCCGGCTGACGCCGCCCACCAGACGGCCCCCAGCACCGCGGGCAGGGCGATCGCGAACACCAGCCGAAGCAGGACCCTCCCCCAAGCTCCCGGCATCGCCCGACCAGGGGGGACCCCCATCACACCGCCACCTCCCCGCGCACCGACTGGTGCCAGGCCAGCGCCCGCCGCTCCACCGCCCTCGCCCCCACGTTGATCAACAGCCCGAGCACCCCGGTCACCACGATCAGCGCGTACATCTCCGGCACCGCCTGCGAGGTCTGCGCCACCGCGATCCGCGCCCCAAGACCCGGGGCCCCGACGACCAGTTCCGCGGTGACGGCGAGGATGAGCGCCACAGCAGCGGCCAGCCGCACCCCGGTCATGACGTACGGCAGTGCCGTCGGCCACAGCACGTGCCGGATCCGGGCCCAGGTGCCCAGGCCGTACGAGCGGGCCGTCTCCTCCGCGACCGGGTCGACGTCCCGTATGCCGTACAGGACCTGGATCAGCACCTGCCAGAACGCGGCGTACACGACCAGGAGCAGGACCGAGCGCAGTTGTGTGCCGTAAAGAAGCACCGCCAGCGGGATCAGCGCGACCGACGGGATGGGCCGCAGGAACTCGATCGTCGAGGCCGTCACCTCGCGCAGATACGGCACCACGGAGATCACCACGCCCGCGACGACACCCGTGCTCACCGCGATCGCCAGGCCCAGCGCCCAGCCGGTGAGGGTGTCGCCGAGCGCCGACCAGAAGGCCACGTCGGAGAGTTCACGGCCGAGCGCGCCGGCGATGCGGCCGGCCGGCGGGAAGTGGTCCTCGCCGACCAGGCCGAGCCGCGGCACCGCCTCGCCGAGGAGGACGAACACCGCGCACCCGGCCGCGCCGAGGGCCGCGTCGGAGCGCCTCACGGCAGCAGCTCGTCCAGATCCGGCGCCTTCTCGAACAGGCCGTCGCGCTCGCCGAGTTCCGCCAGCCGCTCGATCGACGCGCGGTCCGGATCGGCCGGATAGCGCGGCAGAGTCAGCTTCTCCAGCAGGGCGGTGGGGATCTTCGTGTAGGTGGTGAGGATCTGCCGGACCTCCTCCGGGTGGCTGTCGGCGTACTTCAGCGACTCGGCGGTCGCCTCCTGGAACTTCTTCACCAGTTCCGGGTTCTTGCCGGCGAACTGCTGTGAGGTGAAGTACATGGCGACGGTGAGGTCCGGTGACACGTCGTGGAAGTTGGAGGCGATCTCCTTGCCGCCGGCGGCCTTCACGGTGGCCAGGGCGGGCTCCGGGGTGCAGGCAGCGTCGACCTGCCCGCCGTCCAGCGCGGCCGGCATCCGGTCGAAGGGCATCTCGACGAACTCCACCTTCGAGGGGTCGCCGCCGTCCTTGCGGACGGACTCCCTGATCGAGGTGTCGCAGATGTTGTTGAGGGTGTTGACCGCCGCCTTCTTGCCTTCGAGCTGCTTGGCGGAGGTGAGCGGGGAGCCCTTCCCCACGGTGATGGCGGCGAAGTCGGCGCCGCCCCTGCCCGTCGAGGCGGCACCGTTCGCCACGGCCTTGACGGGCACGTTCTTGGACCGGGCCACCAGCAGCGACGTGGTGTTGCTGAAGCCGAACTGGAACTGGCCGGACATGACTCCGGGCACGATCGCGGCCCCGCCCTGGGCCGGTACCAGCTCCAGTTCGAGGCCGCGATCGGCGTAGAAGCCCTGCTTCTCGCCCAGGTAGATGGGCGCCACGTCCAGCACGGGAACGACGCCGACCTTGACGGTGGTGGTTCCGCCGGACGGGCCGGCCGTACCCTTCCCGCCGGAGTCGGACGCGCCGCAGGCGGTGACGGAGGCCAGGACGGACAAGGCCATCAGGCCGACGAGCAGGCGACGCATGGCTCCCCCTGTGGGACCGGCTGAGGTGCTCCGACAGGCTGTGCACAGGCAGTGCGGAAGTGCTCAGCGGGAACCTAGAGCCCGTCCGGAGCCATGGTCAATGCACGTGCGGTGAAGGCTTGTTGAAACCAGCACCTTCGGGTCACAGATCCAGCACGAGCCGCCCGCCGCGACAGCGGGACACACAGATGAGCATCGTCTCGCCCGCCGCACGCTCGTCGTCGGTGAGCACCGAGTCGCGGTGGTCCGGCTCGCCGTCGAGGACGTCGGTCTCGCACGTGCCGCAGGTGCCCTCGGTGCAGGAGTACAGGACCTCCACCCCGGCGGCGCGCACGGTGTCGAGCACGGACACGTCCGGCGCGACGGTGAGCGTCCTGCCGCTGCGCGCCAGTTCCACCTCGAACGCGGTGTCGCCGCCGGTCTCCTGTTGCTTCGGCTGGAACCGTTCGACGCGCAGGACCCCGGACGGGCAGCGGGCCTCGACGGCGTCCAGCAGCGGCCCGGGGCCGCAGCAGTATACGAGCGTGCCGTCGGGCACGTCGTCCAGCACCGAGGGCAGGTCCAGCAGGCCCGTCTCGTCCTCCGGTGCGAACGTCACGCGGTCCCCGTAGCGGTCCAGTTCCTCGCCGAACGCCATGGATCCGCGGGTGCGCCCGCCGTACAGCAGCGTCCACTCGGCGCCCGCCGCCTCCGCCGCCGCCAGCATCGGCAGGATGGGTGTGATGCCGATGCCGCCGGCGACGAAGCGGTAGGAAGGGGCGGGTTCCAGGCGGAAG
The DNA here is from genome assembly GCF_040637495.1 of Streptomyces sp. NPDC029044. NCBI lineage: Bacteria > Bacillati > Actinomycetota > Actinomycetes > Kitasatosporales > Streptomycetaceae > Streptomyces > Streptomyces sp. NPDC029044. Next base: position 130,604 of record NZ_JBEZWN010000009.1, on the reverse strand, counting down.
TTGTTCCGTGGCCCGCGCACCCGCACCTTGGCGTCCTCGCCGAGCTGCTCGTGCACATGGGCGGAGCCGCCCCGCCCGGCGGACTCGCGCAGCACCGCGATCCGCCAGGCCGACCGGTCCGCCGGGTCGCCGCACAGCGAGTACTGCCGTTCCAGGCCGGGGCCGAGCAGCACGTCGACGTGAGCGCCGGGCTCCCAGGCCGGGAGCGGCTCGCCCAGCGGATGACGCAGGGTCAGGGCGAGCACTCCCTCGGCGGCGAACTCCCTTCGCTGGACGATCAGTTCGGCCTCGAACACGGTCATGAGCCGGCCCCTCGCGGTTCGTCGTCGCTCACGTGCCCCTGTGGGTGGGCGAGCATCCACTCCCACATCTCCACCGGGTCCTGCGCGGTGTGCTCACGGCCGCAGTGGCACGTGCCGTGCAGCACGTCGGTGCCCGGCACCCAGTCGATGCGGTAGATCTCACCGGTCGGAGCCGTCACAGGACCTTCTCCACGGGCTTGTCGCCCTGCTCGACCAGCCGGGCGAGGATGCGGCGGGCGGCCAGGCCGCCGGTGTCGATGTTGATGCTCAGCTCCTGGTAGCCGGTCCGCTCGGTGCCGAGCGTCTCCTGGAGCAGGTTGAGCGCGGTCACGTCCTGCATCACGACCGTGTGGTTGTTCCCGCGCAGGAACTCGGTGACCTCGGCGTCGTCCGTGGCCCAGTCGCGCGAGACGGCCCAGAAGTCGTACACCTTGCCGTCGCCGGACGGCGTGATCGCGTACGTGATCTCGGTGTGGAAGCCGTTCGGATCGCTGCCGTCCGCCTCGGGCAGCACTCCGGCCGGGGCGATACGGCTGTGCAGCAGGTACAGGCACGGAGCGTGGTACTCGATGTCCTGCCAGCGGGTGATGCGGCCCTCGATACCGGTGGACTTCGCGTAGAAGGGCGGGCACTCGGCGTCGTCCATGTGCCGGCTCACCCGGACGATCCCGGCGCCCTCGTCGACCTCGGTGGTGATCGGCGTCTCGGCGACCTCGGGGGTGCCGATGTAACCGCCGTGCAGATACGTCTCGTGCGACAGGTCCAGGAGGTTGTCGACGAGCAGGCCGTAGTCGCAGTCGATGGGCTCCATGCCGCGCACGGTGACCCAGCCGGGGGAGTCAAGGTGCCGGGCCCGGGGGATGGTCTGCGGGTCGGCGAGCGCCGGGTCGCCGATCCACACCCAGATCAGCGAGTCCTGTTCGACGACCGGGTAGGAGGCGACCCGGGCGGTGCGCGGCACCCGTTTCTGCCCCGGCACGTACACGCAGGTGCCGGTCGTGTCGTACGTGAAGCCGTGGTAGCCGCACACGATCCGGTCCCCGTCCAGGCGCGTCGGCGCCTGGGACAGCGGGTACCGGCGGTGCACACACCGGTCGTGCAGGACGACCGGCGTGCCGTCCTCCTCCGTCCGGTAGAGCACGAGCGTCTCACCGAGGATCGTCCGGCCGAGCAACTCCCGCCCGACCTCGTGACTGTAGGCGGCGACGTACCACTGGTTCCTGGCGAAGGCGGTCATGTGAGGCATGGGCGCTGGCTCCCGTCTGTGGTCGTGCCGTCATCGTCGGGGCGGCTCTCCAGCCGTCGCAACGGCCCTTCCGTCAGACGGAAGGGCCGTTGCCGCGTCAAAGAATGAAAGCGCAACAGGATTCCCGATTTTCCCTCCTGGGGAATTCACTTATTCTGGACATATGGCAAATACAGCTGAGTTCTATGTGGTCAAGCACGGTGACAATCTCAACAAGATCGCGTCCAGGCACGGTGTGACGCTGGGCCAGATTCTCGAGTGGAATCCCCAGATCGAGAATCCGGACATCATCCACCCCGGTCAGCGCATCCGCGTGAGGGCGCCGCAGGAGCACGGGGAGTTCGAGCCGTTCCCGGGCGCCGACTTCTTCCAGTCGTCGGTGACGAGTCCGGTCATCGAGGCCATGGGGTTCCGGCTCATCGAGGAGGAGTGCTCGGCTTACGCCGCCGGGCCCGACTCGCAGTGGAGTGAGGCGGACCGGAAGTCGTACGCGATGTGGCAGCGCAAGCTCGGATTCACAGGCCGCGACGCGGACGGCACGCCGGGCCGGAAGTCCTGGGAGAGGCTTCACGTACCCGCCGTCTTCGAGTGAGTGTCATCGCGTCGGGCCGGCCGCCGCGGACCGCCTGGCGCGCACGGGCCAGGGCCCGTATCGCCTATCTCGAAGCCGAGCTGGAACACGAGAGCGGCAGACCGGCGCCGGGCGACCGGACGGCGCTCATCGAGGGAATGCGAGGCCATCTGGAAAAGGCCCGCGCGGCCGTGGACGAAGATTTCGGATGGCGGAAACTGTGGTCGGGATCGGCTGCCCGTGAGGGCGTTTGCTCGAATATCCGCAACGCCGAGGTGTTGTTGATTCAACTGGTTTCCGACGAAGAAGCCTCGGGCCGCGTCAGTGAGGTCATGGCGCTGGTCAAGGACCATCTGGACGCGGACGACCCGCGGCGGGTCCGGCTCGCTCTGCGACTGCGCCCCATCATCTCCGGCGACGTCAGCGCGAGCGACCGGGACCTCATGAGCCGGGCGCTCGACGCCGCCTACTGCAGCCTGGACGACGAACTGGCCCGGGTCCGCAGCCTGCGCAACATCCTCTGGGCCGCGACGGTCCTCGTGGTGATCGGGGTGGTGAACCTGGCCCTCTACGGATGGTTCTCGCCCAGTTCGCTGAGCTTGTGCTTCTCACCGCAGGGCGGCTCCGGGAGCACGGTCACCGTCGTGTGCCCCACCGCCGAGTACCACAACCAGCCGGCCGACACGGACCCGAGCAGGCTGGCCGGAGCGACGGACATCCTCACCGTGGCGATCGCCGGACTCGCCGGTGCCGCCCTCACCGTCATCGCGTCGCTGCGCCGCATCCGGGGCACCGACTCCCCGTACATGCTGCCCCTGGCGTCGGCGGTGCTGAAGCTGCCCACCGGTGCCCTGTCCGCCTTCCTCGGGCTGCTGCTGATCCGGGGCGCCTTCGTCCCCGGACTGAGCGACCTCGACAGCAGGGCGCAGGTCCTCGCCTGGGCCGCGGCCTTCGGCGCCGCACAGCACCTGGTCACGCGTCTCGTCGACGACCGGGCCCAGATGACGCTGTCGGAGGTGGGCCGGACCACCGACGCCGTGATCAACCCCGAGCGGGTCGCCGTCCGGGAGGGACCGCCGGCGTCCGCCCCCGGGTCGCCCAACGGCGCGGGCCCGCACGACGAACCGCACGGGCCCGACGGAGACGGCGAACCGGTCCCCGGCGGCGGGCCGTCTCACCGCCGCAGCGGCGCGTGAGCCGTCTCCGGCAACCGCAGGTACACCACCGACGACACCAGGCAGATCACCGCGACGTACCAGGGGAACAGCCCCGCGTGCCCCTGCTCCTTGAACAACGTGCCCACGTACGGGGCCGTGCCGCCGAACAGGGCCACCGTCAGGGAGTAGGGGAAGCCGATGCCCGCCGCGCGGACCCGGGGTGGGAAGATCTCCGCGTTCACGGCCGCGCTGATCGAGGTGAACCCGGTCAGCAGCACCATGCCCGCGCACTGTACGAGCAGCAGCACGGCGAACGAGTCCCGCAGGGTGTGCAGCAGCGGCACGGCCAGCAGCGCGAAGCCCAGGCCGAAGAAGAGCAGCAGGGGGCGGCGGCCGTAGCGGTCCGAGAGCAGGCCGCCGAGCGGTTGCAACAGCGCGAAGAAGCCCAGTGAGATCGTGCCCGCGAGCAGCGCGTCCGACTTCTCCATGCCGGCGTTGAGTTCGGCGTACGTCGGCAGGTACGACGTCCACGTGTAGTACGCGATCGTGCCGCCCGCCGTGATGCCGCCGATGAGGAGCGACTCGCGCGGATGCCGGCGCAGCGCCTCGAACAGGCCCGGGCGCGGCGCCCGCTGCTGCTCGGCGCTGCGGGTCTCCTGCGCGCCCTGCCGGATCCAGAAGCCGACCAGGCTCAGCACCGCCCCTAGCACGAACGGCACCCGCCAGCCCCAGCCGTTCATCTGCCCGTCGTCCAGCGTGCCCACCAGCAGGGCCGCGATGCCGGACGCGGCCAGCTGCCCCACCGTCGTCGACACGTACTGGAAGCTGGAGAACAGCCCGCGCCGGCCGGGGCCCGCCGACTCCACCAGGAACGTGGTCGAGGCCGCGAACTCGCCGCCCACGGACAGACCTTGCAGCAGCCGCGCGAGGACCAGGATCACCGGCGCGAGCACACCCACCGTGGCGTACGTCGGAGTGAGCCCGACGAGCAGGCTGCTGCCGCCCATCAGCAGGATGGTGACCGTGAGGGCGGCCCGCCGTCCGTGCCGGTCCGCGACCGCGCCCATCAGCAGCCCGCCCACCGGCCGCATGAAGAAGCCGACCGCGAACACCGCGAACGTGGACAGCAGCGGCACCAGCGAGTTGTCCGCGCTCTTCGGGAAGACCTGGTCGGCGATGTAGGTGGCCAGAAACGTGTAGGCGTACCAGTCGTACCACTCCACCGCGTTGCCCACGGAGGCGGCGAGGAGCTGGCGAACGGGCCGTTGTGTCGGCGGGGAGGCCGTCTGCGTCTCTATCACGCCCCCACCCTCCCCTGAGAACGCCCCGGCACACCTGGCGTACCGGCGACTTTCACACGAGTGTCACCGGCCCCTTCCTTGTCGTTTGGTGTCCCTGAAACACTCCTTCCGCGCAGATTCCGTCACGTTCCGGCCATCCAGCACAGCAGGATGAGAGGTCTGTCCTTCATGTCCGAAGTCAATCGGCGCCGCTTCCTCCAACTCGCGGGCGCCACCACGGCCTTCAGCGCGCTGTCCGCCAGCATCCAGCGCGCGGCCGCGCTTCCGGCGAACCACCGCACGGGGTCGATCGAGGACGTCGAGCACATCGTCGTCCTGATGCAGGAGAACCGTTCCTTCGACCACTACTTCGGCACCCTGAGAGGCGTCCGCGGCTTCGGCGACCCCCGCCCGGTCGCCCTCGACAACGGCAAGCCGGTCTGGCACCAGGAGAAGGACGGCAAGGAGATCCTGCCGTTCCACCCGGACGCCGACGACCTCGGCATGCAGTTCCTGGAGGGCCTGCCGCACTCCTGGCCCGACGGCCACCAGGCCTACAACGGAGGCAAGTACGACCGCTGGGTGCCCGCCAAGGGCACGACGACCATGGCGTACCTGACCCGCGAGGACATCCCGTTCCACTACGCGCTCGCCGACTCCTTCACCGTCTGCGACGCCTACCACTGCTCGTTCATCGGCTCCACCGACCCCAACCGCTACTACATGTGGTCCGGGTACACCGGCAACGACGGCAGCGGCGGCGGCCCGGTCCTGGACAACGCCGAGCTCGGCTACGGCTGGACGACCTACCCCGAGCGCCTGGAGCAGGCCGGCATCTCCTGGAAGATCTACCAGGACATCGGCGACGGCCTCGACGCGAAGGGCTCCTGGGGGTGGATCCAGGACGCCTACCGCGGCAACTACGGCGACAACTCCCTGCTGTACTTCAACAAGTACCGGAACGCCCAGCCCGGCGACCCCTGGTACGACAAGGCCCGCACCGGCACGAACGCCAAGGCAGGGGACGGCTACTTCGACCTGCTGCGCGCCGACGTCAAGGCCGGCGAGCTGCCCCAGATTTCCTGGATCGCCGCCCCCGAGGCCTTCTCCGAGCACTCCAACTGGCCCTCGAACTACGGCGCCTGGTACATCGCCCAGGTCCTGGACGCCCTCACCTCCAACCCGGAGGTCTGGTCGAGGACCGCCCTGTTCATCACCTACGACGAGAACGACGGCTTCTTCGACCACGTGGTCCCGCCGCTGCCGCCGAAGGACGCCTCCCGGGGCCTGTCCACCGTCGACGTCTCCCTCGACCTCTTCCCGGGCGGCGCCGGCAAGACGGCCGGCCCCTACGGCCTCGGCCCGCGGGTGCCGATGCTGGTCGTCTCGCCCTGGAGCAAGGGCGGTTACGTCTGCTCCGAGACCCTCGACCACACCTCGATCCTGCGGTTCATGGAGCGCCGCTTCGGTGTGCGCGAGACGAACATCTCGCCGTGGCGCCGGGCCGTCTGCGGCGATCTGACGTCCGCGTTCGACTTCTCCCGCAAGGACGCCCGCCCCGCCCCGCTGCCCGGCACCGACGCGTACGAGCCGCAGGACCGCGAGCGCCACCCCGATTACAGGCCGGCGCCGCCCGCCGACCCGCGCATGCCCCGGCAGGAGCGTGGCCTGCGCCGCTCCCGGCCGCTGAGGTACGCCCCCCACGTGGACGCCTCGGTCGACGCCGCAGCCGGCAAGCTCACCCTCACCTTCGCCTCCGGGGCGAAGGCGGGCGGCGCTTTCCACATCACCTCGGGCAACCGCACCGACGGTCCCTGGATGTACACCACCGAGGCCGGCAAGACGCTCTCCGACACCTGGAACTCGGCCTACTCCGGGGGCTCCTACGACCTGACCGTGCACGGCCCGAACGGCTTCGTACGGGTCTTCAAGGGCTCGAACCAGGTGGCCGGCTGCGAGGTCACCGCGCGCCACACCGGCGACGACATCGAGCTGACCTTCACCAACAAGGGCTCCGGCACGGCCCGCCTGAACCTCGTGAGCGGCTACGGCGGCCGGCCCTCGACCGTCACCGTCCGCGCGGGCGCCCGGGTGTGCCGGACCGTCGACCTCGCCGGCAGCCGCCGCTGGTACGACCTGACCGTCACCGCCGAGGGGGACGAGGCGTTCCTGCGGCGGTTCGCCGGGCACGTCGAGAACGGGCGGCCGGGGGTGAGCGACCCGGCGATCATCACCGCGTAGCGGGAGTGAGGTGCCCCGGATCGTGCGGCCGGGGCACGAGCGCCGGTTCGGCCGTGGCCGAGCCGGGCTCCAGGGCCAGGACCGCGGCCACCGGATGGTCGCCGGCGGCCGGGCCGGCCGCCGCGGGCGCCGCCCGGCTGAGCAGCACCACGCCCCAGGAGGCCAGGCCCGCCCCGGCGAGCGCGAGCAGGACGCCCGCGGGGCCGCCCTGGAGGCGTTCGCCCAGCAGCGACAGGCCGATCACCGCGGCCGCCAGCGGGTTGGCCAGCGTCACCATCGCGAGCGGTCCGCCCAGGCCGCCGCGGTAGGCCGTCTGGGAGAGCAGCAGTCCGCCGGCGGCGAAGGCCGCCACGAGCAGCGCGACGCCGACCACCTGGACGCTCAGCACCGGGCCGGTCCGGTCCGTGGCGGCCACGGTCACGGTCTGGGTAAGGGCCGAGGCGACACCGGAGGCCAGCCCGGACGCGGTCGCGTGCCGCAGTCCGGGCCGGGCGCCCGGCCCGGGACAGCACCCCGATGAGGGCCGCGGTGGCGCCCGCCACCGCCAGCGCCTCGGGGACACTCAGCACATCGTCCGGCTCCGGCCCGGACGCCGTGACCAGGATCGCGCCCAGGCCCAGCAGGGTCAGCGCGGTGCCCTTCCACTCGACCGCGCTCACGTGCCGTCCCGCCATCCGCGCCCCCATGGGCACCGCCGCGACCAGGGTGAGCGCGCCGAGCGGCTGGACGACGGTCAGCGGACCGTACCGGAGGGCGACGACGTGCAGCAGCGCGGCCGCCGCGTTCAGACCGACCGACCACCACCAGGCGCCGCTGCCGAGCAGGCGCAGCGTGCCGGCGCCGGGGGAGCGGGACGCGAGCCGTTCCTGGGCGACCGCGGCGGCCGCGTAGGCGACGGCGGAGACGAGCGACAGGGCGACGGCGATCAGGACGGCGGTCATCGGCCCGCTCCCGCGAGTGTCTGCTCGTCCCGCTGGGCCGGTACGGGACTGCCCTGCGCCCGGTCGGCCGCCGTCGCCGTGCGGTGCGGCGAGCGAAGTGGGACGGGGGTCCCCCCGGGCGCAGTCCGGGGGAGGATCACCGCGAGGGCGAGGCCGAGCAGGGCCGCCGCGACGATCGCGTCCAGCCAGTAGTGGTTCGCCGTACCGACGATCACCAGCAGCGTCAGCAGCGGATGGGCCAGCCAGAGCCAGCGCCATCGCGAGCGGGTCGCGACGATGAGTCCGACGGCCACCATCAGCGCCCAGCCGAAGTGCAGCGACGGCATCGCGGCGAACTGGTTGGACAGGGAGTCGGTCGCGGGATCGCCGTATACCGACGGCCCGTACACCCGCGCCGTGTCGACCAGGCCGGTCGCGGCCAGCAGGCGCGGCGGGGCGAGCGGGAACAGCAGGTGCAGTACCAGGGCGGTGGCGGTCACCGCGGCCAGGACCCGGCGGGCCCACACGTAATGCACCGGGCGGCGCAGGTAGAGCCAGACCAGGAAGGCGGCGGTGGCCGGGAAGTGGACGGTCGCGTAGTACGTGTTCGCGAAGTGCACCAGGCCGTCGCCGTGCAGCAGCAGGGACTGCACCGCCCCCTCGCCGGGCAGATGGACCGCCCGCTCGAAGTCCCACACGCGGTGCGCGTTGCGGAACGCCTCTCCGGTGTGGCCCGTGGCCAGCTGCCGGCCGAACTTGTAGACGAGGAAGAGCCCTGCGACGAGCAGAAGCTCCCGGACGAGCGGCGGCCGCGCTATCGCGTCGGACCCCGCATGCGCAGGCTCGGTGCGGGCATTCATCCCCCGGCCCCTTCGGTGACGGTGGCGCTGTTATCGGTACGAGAGCGTACCGATACGGCAGTGTACCGATACGCCCGCGTACCGGTACACTGCCGTATCGATAGACGTACGACACATCACCGGCCGGGAATGTCCCGGCCGCCCGACGAAAGCCAGGAGCACCGACCATGACGTCGCAGGCTGCGGACCGGCCCGAGCCGGTCGGTGTCACGCGCCGCTCCAAGATCACGCCCGAGCGTGAGCAGGAGTTCTACGACGCCGTGCTGGAGCAACTGGGCGAGTGCGGCTACGACTCCGTCACCATGGAGGGCGTCGCCGCCAGCACCCGGTGCAGCAAGTCCACGCTCTACCGCCAGTGGAAGACCAAGCCCCAGCTGGTGGCGGCGGCGCTGCGCTCGCACCGCAGGACGCGCTGCATCGACACCGGATCCCTCGCCGAGGACCTGCGGGAGGCGGCCCGGGCGGCCGGCGAGCTGTCGGGCCGGGACACCAAGCTCCTCCAGGCGCTCGCCCATGCCGCCGGGCAGGATCCGGAGTTGCAGCGCGCGCTGCGCGAGACGCTGGTCGAGCCGGAGATCGCGGCGCTGAAGGAGATCATCCGCCGCGGCGTCGAGCGCGGAGAGGTGCCGGCCGACCATCCGGCGCTGGAGTACGTCCCGGCGCAGCTGCTCGGCGTCCTGCGGGTGCGGCCCGTCCTGGAGGGCGAGTGGGCCGACCCGGACTACCTGGTCCGGTTCGTGGAGGCCGCCGTGCTGCCGGCGCTGGGCCTGACCTGAGACCCGGGCCGCCGTCCGCCGGATGACCGGACGGTGACCCGACCGCGCCGACCCGTGGGGACGGGGGCGGCGCGCACCCCCCGGCCGGGTGGGGTTCCCCTGTGAGCGGCAGGGGCGCCCCACCCGGCCGACCGGTGTGCGGGTGTCCGCTCCCGGTCAGACGTCCTGACCGTTGCCGCTGCCCGTCGCCGGCTTGATGCCCTTGGTGATGTCGTCGAGCACGCTCTCCTGCTCTCCCGCGTCGACGCCGAACCGGATGACGACCATCAGCTTCGCGTTCGCGGGGGAGGGGAACGCGAGCGACTCCACGATGCCGTCGGCGCCCTTGCTCGTGACCGCCTTCCAGCGGACCAGGTAGCCCTTCTGCCCGGCCACGGTCACGGCCTTGGACTCCAGCACGTCGTGCGAGGTGATCCCGCCGTAGGACTTGCCGCCGTAGGACTCCTCGGCGTTCCTCCCGATGTCCGCCTTGGCGATCTCCTCTGCGGTGGCGCCCTTGGTGCCGAGGGCCAGGGCCGGTGCGGAGTAGGCGCCGCCCTTGGTGCAGGTCGAGGAGGTGTCGCCGGGGCACTTGTAGGAGTCGTCGGACGTCACCTGCGCGCCGGCCCGGGCCTGCTGGCCGTACCAGCCCTTCGGTATCGGCAGGCTGATCCCGCTCACCGCGTCGGTCACCGACCCGCTCCTGATCTTCGGCGGCTCGGACTGCCCGGGCCCCGGGCTCTGCCCGCCGGATCCGCCGTCGCCGCCGGACCCGCCGTCGCCCCCGGAGCCCCCGGACCCGCCCGGCCCGCCCTGGCCCCCGGGCGCGCCCGGCCCGCCGGGCTGCCCCTGCGACGTGGGCGAGCCGCCACCGTCGTCCGTCAGGGCGTACACGCCGACGCCGATGCTGGTGAGCACGACCACGGCAGCCGCGACGGCCGCGGCTATCCGCAGACGCCGCCCGCGGCCGCTCGGAGGCACGGTGGGGTAGGCGGCATACCCGGCAGCCCCCGGATAGGCGCCGCTCCCGGGATACACGCCGCTCCCGGGTTGTCCGTGGGCTCCCGGTTGCCCGGCGGCACCCGGATACGGGTACGTTCCGTCCCCCGGTATCCCTTGTTGCCCGGCGGCACCTGGATACGCTCCGCTCCCCGGTTGCCCGGCGGCACCCGGATATCCGGCGGCTTCCGAGCCCCGGACGCCGTCGGGCTGCCCGGCGGATCCCGGCCCCGCGGTACCGGTCGGCTGCCCGGTGGCCGGTGCCCCGGCCGGCGTCCCGGGCCCGGCCGGGACACCGGCTCCCAGGGCGTCGCTGCCGGTTCGCGCTTCGGCTCCCTGGGCGTCGCTGCCGGTCGGCTGCCCGGCGCCCCGGGTCTCGCTGCCGGTCGACTGTCCGGGGCCCTGGGCGTCGCTGCCGGTCGACTGTCCGGGGCCCTGGGCGTCGCCGTCGGTCGGCTGCTCGGCTCCGTGGGCGTCGCCGCCGGTCGGCTGTCCGACCTCCGGTGTCCCGGCCGGCGCCTCGGGGGCGGCGGCCGGACCGCTCGCCGGCCCGGTCGGGGGACCCCAGTTCGCGGGCGGCTGTACCGGGCGGACGCGGTCCGTCCAGGCCCTGCCGTCCCACCAGCGCTCGGTGGCGGGCCCGTCACTTGTCTGTCCGGGGTCGGGGTACCACCCGGGAGGAGTCTCCTGCGTCATGCCCCCACCGTATGAGGCGTCGGTGAAAGAGGCATGAGAGGACCCGGAACCGACTGTTCCAGGGAAGTTCGGGCCGGGGCCGCGACACGGCACGGCGGCAAGCGGCGAAGCGGTCGCGGACGCCGCGTCCCGCTCTGGCTGAATGGGCGTCACCTCCCGTGACATTGCCCGCCGTTGACCGAAATGCGGCTGGTGACGGGCCAGGCGCGTCGCCCGGCCGCACCCGGTGTCACCCGTCACGGCAAGAGGTGGCCCGACCACCCTCCACTCGGGCAATCGGACGGCTACGCTCGACATCTGTACGTCGTTCGGGCGACTTGGGGAGGTAGCGGGATGACGGAGGTACGGCCCACGGCCGCCGCCTCGGCTTCCCTGTGGGAGCGCGACGAGGAGATCGCCGCCGTCACACGGGCGGTCGAGACCCTGTGCACGGACCGTTCCTCGCCCGGCGGACTGCTGGTCTTCCGCGCCGAGGCCGGCCTCGGCAAGACGGCCCTGCTGGCCGAAACCCGCCGCATCGCCGAGGCCCGCGGCTGCACGGTCTGGTCGGCGCGCGGCGGCGAGACCCTCAGGTCGGTCCCCTTCAACGTGGTACGGCAACTGCTCCAGCCGGCCCTGGTGTCGATGCTGCCGGAGGAGGCCCGCGAGTACCTCGGCGACTGGTACGACATCGCCGGCCCCGCCCTCGGCATCGCGGAACCCGGCGACCGGCAGGCCGACCCGCAGGGCGTGTGCGACGGCCTGGTCGCGGCCGTGCGCCGGCTCGCCCGCCGGGACTGGCCGCTGGTGCTGATGCTCGACGACGCCCACTGGGCGGACCAGGAGACCCTGCACTGGCTCGCGGGGCTCGCCGAGCGCATCGACGAGATGTCCGTCCTGGTCGTCGTCACCCGCCGCCCCGAGGAGGTCTCCGGCGCGAGCGCCCGCCACCTCGACACCGTCGCCGCCGCCGCGGACGGCCCCGTGACGACGCTGAGCGCCCTCACACCGGACGCCACGGCCGGGCTCACCCGCGCCTCCCTGGGGGAACACGCCGACGCCGCGTTCTGCCGCGAGGTCTGGGCCGTCACCGCCGGCAACCCCTACGAGACCGTCGAACTCCTCGCCCGGGTACAGGACAGCGAACTCGAACCGGTCGAGGCCCGGGCCGGCGGACTGCGCGAGCTGAACCGCTCGGCCCGCGGCGGCGGCCTCGTCGCCCGCCTGGAGGAACTCGGCATCGACGCCACCCGGTTCGCCTGGGCCGCCGCCATCCTCGGCACCGGCATCTCCACCGACCTGGTCGCCAAACTCGCCACCCTGCGCCCGGACGACGCCCGCCGCTGCGCCGAACTGCTGCGCACCGCCCGCATCCTCACCGCACCCGACCCCGCGACCGGCCGCAGCGCCGACGGCGACCTGGAGTTCGTCCACCCGCTGATCGCGTCCGCCGTCTACAACTCCATCCCCGACGCCCTGCGCACCGCCATGCACGGCATCGCCGCCCGGATCGTCTCCGACGAGGGACACGGCGCCGCGGCCGCGGCCCGCCATCTCCTGGAGGTCCACCCTGACGACGACGAGGAACTCGTCGGGCAGCTGCGCGAGGCCGCCCGAGAGCACCTCGCCGTCGGCGCCCCCGACGCGGCCCGCCGCTGCCTGGAGCGCGCTCTGAAGGAACCGCCCCGGCCCGAGTCGCACCCGCAGGTGCTGTACGAACTGGCCGAGGCCACCTTCCTCACCGCGCCCGCCCGCACCATCGGCCACCTGCGGACCGCGCTCGGCATGCCCGGCCTGCACGGCGGCCAGCGGGTCGACGCCGTCTTCCGCCTCTCCCAGGCGCTGCTCCACAACGACCAGCTGGAGGAGGCCGTCCGTACGGTCGAGGCGGAGGCCGCCCGGCTCAAGCCGGGCCCCGACCGGATGCGGCTCCAGGCCGCGCAGTTCATGTGGGAGGGGCTGCACGCCGGCGAGGCCGCCTCACCCGGCCGGTCCCAGCGGCTCGCCGACCTCGCCCGCCCGTGCACCGGCCGGGACAACTCCGAACGCGCCCTGCTCATCCTGCGCGGCTTCGACGCCCTCATGCACGGCGAGAACGCCGAGGAGGTCACCGAGCTGTGCGACCGCGCCCTCGTCAACGGCCGCCTCGCCCCCGGACTCGGCTGGACCGACACCGAGTGGGGCATCGAGCTGCTGCTGATGCTGGCCAACGCCTACGGCTTCACCGACCGCCTCGACCGCGCCGAGACCCTCTACAACGAAGCGCTGCGCGCCTACGAGACGGCCGGCTGGAGCGGCGGCCACCTCGCCCTGGCCCACGCCTACGTCGGGATCGGCCACCGCAGGCGAGGCCGTCTGAAGGAGGCGGAGGCGTCCCTGCGCGAGGCGCTGCGCCTCGCCGAGCGCGTCGGCCGCGGCCTGCCCCTGTACTGGTCGGCGACCTGTAGCCTCGTCGACACCCTGCTCGCCCGCGGGCACGTCGAGCAGGCCTGGGAGGTCGCCGAGCAGCACGGCTTCGCCCCGCCCTACCCGTCCACCATCGTGCTGCCCGATCCCCGTTCGGTGCGCGGCCGGCTGCTGCTGGCCGTCGGCCGCACCAAGGAAGGCATCAACGAACTGGAGGCGGCGGAGAAGGCGGCGGCGGCCCGCGGCCACCACAACCCGGTGCTCGTCCCCTGGGCGGCCGATCTCGCCCGCGCCCTCAGCACCGAGGACCCGGCCCGCGCAGCCCGGCTCGCCGTCGACGTCCGCCGCCAGGCGGAGCGCTTCGGCACGGACACGGCGATAGGGGAAGCCCTGCGCTGCGCCGCCGACCTGGAGACCGGCCAGCGAGCGGTCCGGCTCTACGCCCAGGCGGTCACCTACCTGGAAGCCTCGCCCTGCCAGTACGAACACGCGGCGGCCCGCATCGAGTTCGGCATCGCCGCCCGCTCGGCGGCCGACCTGCACCGCGGCTTGGACCTGGCGGTCTCCTGTGGGGCCGACGGGCTGGCCGACCGGGCGCGCGCCGCCCTCAAGGCCGGTGTCGGCCCGGCGTAGGTCAGGCGCGGAGCAGCTGGTCGGTCACCGTGGCGAGACGTCGGCGCACCTCGGGGTCGTACGCCGCTGCGTGCGCCCGTGCGGCGCGGGTGCCGTCGAAGTAGCGGCCTGAGCCCAGGTCCCGGGTGGCCAGCGCGATCACGCCCGGTGCGCCGTCGGCGACCGTGTGCCGGGGCGTGAAGCCGCCCTCGCGGACCATCGCGGTGTCCATGTGGGTCGCGGGGTGCAGCACGTTCACCGCGACGCCGCTGCCGGCGAGCTCCTCGGCGAGGGTGAACGTGTGGGTTGCGAGCGCGAACTTGCTGCGGCAGTACGCCGACAGGCCGGTGTAGCGGCGGGTGAGTTCCGGGTCCGCGAAGTCGATCGGCTCCTGTCCGGCCGAGCCGACGTTGACGACCCGGGCGGGGGCGCCGGCTCGCAGGACCGGCAGCAGGGCCACGGTCAGCGCCACCGGCGCCAGGTAGTTGACCGCCAGCCGCAGTTCGTGCCCGTCGGCGCTCACCTCGCGCCCGGAGCCGGGCGGCCCGGCACCCAGGGCCGCGTTGTTGATCAGCACGTCCAGTTCGGCACGGGCTCCGCCGACCTGCGCCGCCAGTTCCCGCACCTGTGTCAGCGACGCGAGATCGGCGACGAACCCCTCGGCGTCGCCCTCGGCCCGCAGCTCCTCGACGAGCCGCCGCGTCCGGTCCTCGTCCCGGCCGTGGGCGAGGACGGTGTGCCCGGCACGGACCAGCTCGAACGCGAGGTGACGGCCGAGGCCCGAGGTGGCGCCGGTGAGCAGCATCGTGGACATGCCTCCACGGTAGGCACGGGACCCAGGCGGGTGCGAGACCTGGCCGTGCCTGCGCCCGGCAGGGTCACCCTGCGGCCCTCAAGAGGTGCCGTCCTCCTCCGCCAGCACCCGCTGAGCCGTCGCGAACGCCGAGTTCGCCGCGGGTACCCCGCAGTACACCGCTGTCTGGAGCAGCACCGCGCCGATCTCCTCCGGGGTGAGGCCGTTGCTGCGGGCCGCGCGGACGTGCATGGCCAGCTCGTCGTAGTGGCCGTGCGCGACCAGGGCGGTGAGGGTGATCATGCTGCGCTCGCGGCGCGAGAGGGTCGGGTCGGTCCAGATCTCGCCCCAGGCGTAGCGCGAGATGAAGTCCTGGAAGCGGGCCGTGAACGGTGTCTGCCGGTCCTGCGCCCGGTCGACGTGGGTGTCCCCGAGCACCTCCCGCCGTACCGCCATGCCCCGGGAGGCACCCTGGCCGAAATGGGCGCGCAGGGCCGTCAGCACCGCCTCGGGGCACTGCGCCGGGGCCAGGTGCGAGGCGCCCGGCAGCTCCACCAGCGTCGCGCCCGGCACGGCGTCGGCGATCTCCCGCAGATGCGCGGGCGGCGTCGCGGGATCCTCGCGGCCGGCGATCAGCAGGGCCGGCACAGCGATCTCCGTGAGCCGGTCCCGCAGGTCGAACGCGGCGAGCGCGTCACAGCAGGCGGCGTACGCCTCCGGGTCGGCGTCCCGGTGGTCCCGGACCAGGCGCGGCACGGTGAAGTCACCGGCGAACCAGCGTGCGTCGGCGTTCTCCGCCAGCCCGGCGAGCCCCTCCCGCCGCACCAGCGCGGCCCGCTCCTCCCACGGCCGGGAACCGTTGAAATGCGCCGACGAACAGATCACGGCCAGCGACGACAGGCGCTGCGGATGGTGCGCCGCGAGATGCAGCCCCACGGCCCCGCCCAGCGACACGCCCGCGTACGCGAACCGCTCGATGCCGAGCGAGTCGGCGAGCGCCAGCACCAGCCCGGCGAGGTCGGCGACCGTCGCGCCCGCCTTGATGAGGCCGGCCGCCGAACCGCCGTGCCCCGGCAGGTCCCAGCGGACCACCCGATGGCTGATGGACAACTCGGGCGCCACCGCGTCCCACAGGGCGTACGACGTGCCGAGCGAGGGGCCGAGCAGCAGCGGGGGAGCGGAGGAGGGACCTTCGGCGCGGTGGTTCAGGAGGGTCAACGTCGCTCCAGGGCACGGTCGGTGAGGGCCCCGGCGGAGCCCGTGTAGTGGGTCGGGTCGAGGTCGGCGTCCGCCAGTTCCGGCGCCTCGGCGAGCGGGCGCCCCTCCGCGGCCAGCCGGGTGAGGAGTTCCTTGGCGCGGGCGCGGCCCAGCACCGGGGCCAGTTCGGCGGACAGCCGCTCGGAGACGATCAACCCGTGGGTGAGGTCCAGGTGTTCGCGCATGGCCTCGGGCCTGACCCGCAGTCCCTCGGCCAGTTCGGCGGCGTCCCGGGCGGCCCCGCCGACCAGCCGCAGGAGGTCCCGCAGCGGCTCCCACTCGGCGTGCCAGGCCCCGGCCGGACGCTCGTCCTCGGCGGCCATGGCCCCGTACAGCGTGGCCGCGAGCTGCGGTGCCCGCCGCGCGGCGGAGGCGATCAGGGTGGACCGCACGGGATTGGACTTGTGCGGCATGGCGGACGAACCCCCGCCGCTGCCCTCCAGGACCTCGGCGATCTCGGTGCGCGACAGGGTCAGGACGTCCACGGCGAGTTTGCCGAGCGCACCGGCGGCGAAGGCCAGGCACCCGGCGAGGTCGCCGATCGGCGTCCGCAGGGTGTGCCAGGGCAGATCGGGTGCCCGCAGCCCGAGTTCCCGGGCGTACGCCTGCGGCAACCCGGCCGGATCGCTCGCGCCGTACGCCCCGAAGGCCGCCAGCGTCCCCGCCGCACCGCCGAGTTGGGCGGGCAGCGACTCCCGGACGGCCTTCACCCGGTCGCGCGCGTCCAGCACCAGCGACCGCCAGCCGGCCGCCTTCAGCCCGAACGTGGTCGGTACGGCGTGCTGGGTGAGGGTCCGCCCCGGCATCGCGGTGCCGCGGTGCTCGGCGGCGAGCCCGGCGAGGGCCTGTTCGGTACGGCTGAGGTCGGTGAGGACCGTACCGAGGGCGCGTGCGGCGACCAGCATCGTCGCCGTGTCCATGATGTCCTGGCTGGTCGCGCCCCGGTGGACGTAGGGGCCGTACGCGTCGCCCACGGCCTTCGTCAGATCCGCGACCAGCGGGATGACGGGGTTGCCGCCCGTCCGGGCCCGCCCGGCCAGGGAGACCACGTCGAAGGCGCCGCCGGCCGCTTCGGTCACCGCCGTCGCCGCCTCCGCCGGGGCGAGCCCCAGGGCGGCCTGCGCGCGGGTCAGCGCGGCCTCCGCGTCCAGCAGCGCCCGCAGGTACGCGGGGTCGCCGGTGTCCGCTGCGGCCGCCGAACCGGCCCACCCGGGGGCGAGCAGGCCGGTGTCGCCAGGGGGAGATGTCACAGGAACTCCAGGAAGACCGTCTCGCCTTCGCCCTGAAGGCGGATGTCGAAACGGTACGTGCCGTCCCCCTCCTCCGCGGCGACCAGCGTGTCGCGGCGGGCGTCCGCCAGCCCGGACAGCAGCGGATCGGCGGCGAGCACCGCCGCGTCGCCGGGCAGGTAGATCCGGGTGTACAGGTGCACGAGCAGCCCGCGCGCGAAGACGCACACGCTGAGGTACGGGGCGTTCCGCCCGCGGGCGCCGGGCCGCAGCGTCCGCGCGTACCAGTGGCCGTTCGCGTCCGTCTGGATCCGTCCCCAGCCCGTGAACTCCACGCCGTTGCGCCCGAGGAAGCCGCCCGAGGCCGGGTCGCGCCGCATCGAGCCGTCGGCCGTCGGCAGGTTGCCGTCGGGGTCCGGGCCCCACAGTTCGATCAGGGCGTCCGGCAGCGGGTTGCCCTCGCCGTCGGTGACGTAGCCGTGCACGGTGACGGTGTCCGGGTGCCCGAGGGGCGCGATGTCCTCGCCGCCGCGGAACGGCAGGGCGTGGCCGTAGAACGGGCCGACGGTGTGCGAGGGGGTGGGCAGCACGCTGTCCGGCCGGCTGGTGTCGATCCTCGTCATGGCTGGTCAGCGCCCTTCTTCGATCCAGGTGGCCTGCGGGCCGTCCAGCACGATGTCCCAGTGGTAGCCCATCGAGAACTCCGGCACCGACAGGTTGTGGTCGTACGTCGCGACCAGCCGCTGCCGGGCCGCGTCGTCCGTCACGGACTGGATGATCGGGTCGTAGGGGAACAGCGGGTCGCTCGGGAAGTACATCTGCGTCACGAGCCGCTGGGTGAACGCCGTGCCGAACAGTGAGAAGTGGATGTGTGCCGGCCGCCAGGCGTTGACGTGCTGGCGCCACGGGTACGGGCCCGGCTGGACGGTGGTGAAGTGGTACCGGCCGTCGTCGTCGGTGAGCGTGCGCCCCACACCGGTGAAGTTGGGGTCCAGCGGGGCGTCGTGCTGCTCGCGCTGGTGGGCGTAGCGGCCCGCCGAGTTGGCCTGCCAGATCTCCACGAGCTGACCGCGCACCGGGCGGCCGTCGCGGTCCAGCAGTCGTCCGGAGACGGTGATGCGCTCACCGATGGGCTCCCCGGCGTGCTGCCGGGTGAGGTCGTTGTCGATCTCGGTGATGTCCCGCTCCCCGAAGGCGGGGGAGAACAGCTCCACCAGCTCGGGGTCCTTGCCGGTGTCGATCGTGACCGGCGGCTGCTTGGGGTGCCGGAGCACCGAGGAGCGGTACGGGGCGTAGTCGCGCCGCGGCTGGTGCTCGACGGGCCCGCCGTCGGCCAGGCGCTTCTCGTAGGCGGCGTGCCGGGCCGCGATCTCCTGGTCGATGTCGTGCTGAGTGAGAGTCATGGGAGTCCCTGAGGTACTTGAGGATCGTGCCCCATCAGGGGCGCGGGGAACTGCGCGACCGGCCACATACGGCCCGCAGCCGAACGCCTAACGTTCCAGAACAAGCGCAAGCCCTTGACCCACGCCGATGCACAGCGTGGCGACACCGACGCCACGGCCCCGCCGGGCCAGCTGATGGGCCACCGTCCCGGCCAGACGCGCCCCGGACGCCCCCAGCGGATGCCCCAGCGCGATCGCTCCGCCCTGCGGATTGAGAATCGACGGGTCGAACGCGGGCCACTCGGCCACACACCCCAGGACCTGAGTGGCGAACGCCTCGTTCAACTCCAGCACGGACAAGTCGCCGAAGCCCCTGCCCGCCTTGGCCAGCGCCCGGTCGACCGCCGCCACGGGCGCCAGCCCGAAGTAGTGCGGGTCGGTCGCGGAGACTCCTGTCGCACGGACCCGGGCGAGCGGCTCGCGGCCCGTCGCCCTCAGCCCCTCCTCGTCGACCAGCAGCAGCGCGGCCGCGCCGTCGTTGAGCGGCGAGGCGTTGCCCGCCGTCACCGTGCCGCCCTCGCTGCGGAACGACGGTTTCAGCCTGGCCATCGCCGCCAGGGAGGCATCCGGCCGGACGCACTCGTCGGCCGAGAGGACGACCGGCTCGCCCTTGCGCTGCGGGATCGGCACGGGCGCCAGCTCGGCGTCGAACAGGCCCTCGGCCTGCGCCCGCGCCGCCTTCTCATGGCTGCGCAGGGCGAACTCGTCCTGCTGCTCCCGGCCGATTCTGTGCTTGTCCGCGATGAGTTCGGCCGACTCGCCCAGCGGGATCGTCCACTGCGGCTCCATACGCGGGTTGACCATCCGCCAGCCGAGCGTCGTCGAGTACAGCTCGGTGTGCCCGGCCGGGAAGGCCTTGTCGCTCTTCGGCAGCACGTACGGCGCCCGGGTCATGGACTCGACGCCGCCGGCCAGCGCGATGGAGGCGTCGCCGAGGGCGATGGCCCGGGCCGCCTGGATCACGGCCTCAAGGCCCGACGCGCAGAGCCGGTTGACCGTCACGCCCGGCACGGACGTGGGCAGACCGGCGAGCAGCGCGGCCATCCGGCCGACGTTGCGGTTCTCCTCGCCGGCTCCGTTGGCGTTGCCGAAGTACACGTCCTCGACCCGGGCCGGGTCCAGCTCCGGTGTGCGGGCGAGGAGTTCGCGGACGGCGTGCGCGGCCAGGTCGTCCGGACGCACGCTCGCGAGGGCGCCGTTGTAGCGGCCGATCGGCGTGCGGACCGCGTCGACGATGTAGACGTCCTTCACCTCAGGCCCTCCGGCACGGTCAGTTCGGCGTCGGTCCGGATGACGATCTCCTCGGCGGTCACGCCGGGCGCGGTCTCGACCAGGACGAGGCCGCCGTCGGTGACGTCGAGGACGCCGAGGTCGGTGATGATCCGGTTCACGCACGCCTTGCCGGTCAGCGGCAGGGCGCACTCGGTGAGGATCTTGGGGGAGCCGTCCTTGGCGGTGTGGGTCATCACCACGACGACCGTGCGGGCGCCGTGCACCAGGTCCATCGCCCCGCCGATGCCGGTGATCAGCTTGCCGGGGACGGCCCAGTTGGCCAGGTCGCCCCGCTCGGACACCTGCATGGCACCGAGCACGGCGACATCGATGTGCCCGCCCCGGATCATCGAGAACGACAGCGCCGAGTCGAAGAAGGAGGCGCCCGGCAGGACCGTCACCGTCTCCTTGCCGGCGTTGATCAGGTCGGGGTCGACGGCGTCCTCGGTGGGGTAGGGGCCGGTGCCCAGGATGCCGTTCTCCGACTCCAGGACGACCTCGACGCCCTCGGGGAGGTAGTTCGGGATGAGAGTCGGCAGGCCGATGCCGAGATTGACGTACTGGCCGTCCCGCAGCTCCCGCGCCGCCCGCGCGGCCATCTCCTCGCGCGTCCAGGCCATCAGGACCTCACCGTCCGCTGCTCGATCTTCTTGTCCGCCGCCTGCTCCGGGGTGAGCGCCAGCACCCGCTGCACGAAGATGCCCGGCAGGTGCACCGCGTCCGGGTCGATCCCGCCGGGCTCCACCAGCTCCTCCACCTCGGCGACCGTGACCCGCCCGGCCATCGCGGCCAGCGGGTTGAAGTTGCGGGAGGACTTGTTGAAGACGAGGTTGCCGTGCCGGTCGCCCTTCCAGGCCCGCACCAGGGCGAAGTCCGTGCGGATGCCCCGTTCCAGCACGTACTCCGTGCCGTCGAACTCCCTGACCTCCTTCGGCGGCGAGGCGAGCGCGACCCCGCCCTCACCGTCGTAGCGCCAGGGCAGCCCGCCGTCGGCGACCTGGGTGCCGACGCCGGCCGGGGTGTAGAAGGCGGGGATCCCGGCGCCGCCGGCCCGCAGCCGCTCGGCCAGCGTGCCCTGCGGGATCAGCTCGACCTCCAGCTCTCCGGCCAGGTACTGCCGGGCGAACTCCTTGTTGGCGCCGATGTAGGAGCCCGTGACCCGGGCGATCCTCCCCGCGGCCAGCAGCACCGCGAGGCCCGACTCCATCGCTCCGCAGTTGTTGGAGACCACCGACAGGCCGGCCACACCGCGCTCGTACAACGCCCCGATCAGCACGTTCGGCACACCGCTCAGCCCGAAACCACCCACCGCGAGCGACGCGCCGTCCGGCACGTCGGCCACCGCCTCCAGAGCGGTGGCGACCACCTTGTCCATCCGAGGAGCCCCATCTCTTCCGAGCGACCCGACCGAATTAATCAGGGCACTGAGTATTTCTGTGAGATGCCCCTCACGCTGCCATCGGGACCGAGAGACGTCAAGGCCTCGGAGAATACGCCTGTGCTCCTCTGTGCACGCAGCAGACAGGGCCCCGTGCGATGCGTATTGTTCAGTGCACCGACGAAATCGACCGAGGGGTGCACATGGCGGCCGCGGACCTCACCACCCACCCCGGGCACCTGGCCCGGCGGCTCCAGCAGGCCCACTACCTGCTGTGGAACGCGATGGTCTCCGAGGAGATCACCTCGCCCCAGTTCGCGGTCCTCAACACCCTCGTCGCCGAGCCCGGCCTCGACCAGCGCACGGTGGGGGAGCGGGTGGGGCTCGACCGGTCCACCATCGCCGAGGTGATCAGCCGGCTCAGCCGGCGCGGACTGCTCGACAAGGTCCGCGACCCCCAGGACGGCCGCCGCTCCCTGCTGCACCTCACGGACGAAGGGGAGCGCACGCACCGCAGGCTGACCGTGCGCACCGCCCGGATGAACCAGGTGTTCCTCGCGCCGCTCACCGCCGACGAGCGGACGGTGTTCTTCGATCTCATCCGGCGGGTCGCGGACGCGGCCGAGGGGCTCCGCAATCCCGAGGAGCCCCTGGTGGCGCCCCGCTGACGGGTGCGGCCCGAGCGGGTCGTCACGGCGTCCCGGAGTACACCACCCACACCTGGCCCTCGGCGAAGTTCACGGGAACGCCGTCGCCGATGGTGAACGAGGTGCCGTCCGTGGCCTTCTCCCGCTTCCAGTCCACGTTCCAGGCCCGCCCGTCGCGCAGCACCGTCGCCTTGCCCGAGCCGACCGTCTCGGTGTACGGCGTGTTGTTGCCGAGGAAGTCCTGGAAGGCGGACTCGCGCACCTTCACGTACTGGACCACGACCGTCGCGGCCGTCATCCGCTTCCCGTCGGCCGTCGTCGCGGGCGTGCCGTCCATGCCGACCAGCCACCGGTCGCGGGAGTCCGACCAGGTGAAGGTGAAACGGGCCGCCGGGTAGCGCACCGTCCGGGAATCCGTCGCCGTGCCGCCCTCGGGTGCCGGGCCGTAGCGGAAACCGGTGGTCAGGGCGGCCTGGCCGGGGGGCTCGGGCACGATCCGCCCGGGCCGCAGGTAGAGGTTGTGCGGGGCGGGCCTGCCGGTGCCGCGGAAGAAGGCATCGGCGGCGTTGCCGGGCGTCTCCGCCCGCAGCGGCGCCTTGTCGATCAGCGGCAGGAGCTTCTTCTGCGCGCCGGAGAAGGCGAGCGTGGGGCGGCCGAACTGGCGCAGGAGTTCCAGATCCGACTCGCGTGCGCTGCGCACCGGCCCGACCGTCTCCGGCAGCCGGGTCGCGTACACCGCCATCAGCCGGCTCAGCCCGCCCTCGACCTGCTCGGCGTAGACCACGTCCGCGGCGTCGACGCCCGTGTGCGGACGGGCCGCGGCGGCGTTGTCGATCTTGACCGCAAGGGCGGAGGGGCCGGTCGCCGAGGGGGACGTCCCCCGTTCCGACTCCTCCGCTGCGCCCCGTCCGTCGTCGCCCGGTCCGCCCGGGCTCGTGCAGCCCGCCGTCAGGGCGGCCGTCACCGCGGCGGCCAGCAGCGCCACCCTCGTCGCGGCGCACCGTCCGCGCGTCCCTCGTCCCATGCCCACCGTCGCCACCGCGCCTTATGTCATTCGATCTGCCTTGATTGTGCGCTTATCTGAACATCAGTGGCCATAGTTGATTGTTCTTGGCAGAGAAGTGTCTCGGTGGCGTCCGTCGATCGGCTCAAGGTTCAGCGCGGGTCGTCCGGGTACCCGGGCCCCGCCGTACGACCGACGCGCACGCTGACGGAGGGAGCGCGAGGCGATGAGGGCAGTGACCTGGCAGGGCAAGCGTGACGTGCGGGTGGAGAACGTGCCCGATCCGACCATCCAGGAGCCGACGGACGCGGTCATCCGCATCACCTCCACCGGGCTGTGCGGCTCCGACCTGCACCTGTACGAAGTGCTCACCCCGTTCATGACCCCCGGCGACATCCTCGGCCATGAACCCATGGGCATCGTCGAGGAGGTCGGCGCCGGCGTCCCGGACCTTCAGGTGGGGGACCGGGTCGTGGTGCCCTTCCAGATCGCCTGCGGCAACTGCTGGATGTGCCTGACCGGCCTGCCCACGCAGTGCGAGACCACGCAGGTGCAGGGCGAGGGCATGGGCGCCGCCCTGTTCGGCTACACCCGCCTGTACGGCGCGGTGCCGGGCGCACAGGCCGAGTACCTGCGCGTCCCGCAGGCACAGTTCGGCCCGATCAAGGTCCCCGAGGGGCCGCCCGACGACCGTTTCGTCTACCTCTCCGACGTCCTGCCCACCGCCTGGCAGGCGGTCGCCTACGCCGGCGTCCCGCAGGGCGGCAGCGTCGCCGTACTCGGCCTCGGGCCCATCGGCGACATGGCGTGCCGCGTCGCCCAGGTGCAGGGCGCCGGACGCGTGTTCGGCGTCGACCTCGTTCCGGAGCGGCTGCGCCGGGCGAAGGCACGGGGCGTGGAGACCTTCGACCTGCGGTCCTTCGACGACGAGAAGGAACTCGTCGAGGCGATCCGCGACCAGACCGACGGCCGGGGCCCCGACGCCGTGATCGACGCGGTGGGCACCGAGGCCCACGGCAGTGCCGCCGCGCGCATGGTGCAGAACGCCGCCGCGATCCTGCCCCGCAAGGTCGGCGCCCCGATCGCCGAGCGCTTCAGCATCGACCGCCTCGCCGCGCTCTACACCGCCATCGACCTGGTGCGCCGCGGCGGCACCATCTCGCTGTCCGGTGTCTACGGCGGCATGGCGGACCCGCTCCCGCTGCTCACCCTGTTCGACAAACAGATCCAGATGCGGATGGGCCAGGCCAACGTCCGCCGCTGGAGCGACGACATCATCCCTTACCTGACCGACGAGGACCCCCTCGGCGTGGACGACTTCGCCACCCACCGGGTGTCGCTGTCGGAGGCCCCGCACGCGTACGAGATGTTCCAGCGCAAGCAGGACGGCGCGGTCAAGGTCCTGATGCAGCCCTGACCGGGCCTTCGGCTAGCCGCCGAGGATCTCCGCCAGGTCGTAGCGGACCGGCTCCTGAAGCTGCGCGTACGTGCAGCTCTCGGGGGTCCGGTCCGGGCGCCAGCGGCGGAAACGGGCGGTGTGCCGGAAGCGCTGCCCGTTCTCCATGTGGTCGTACGCCACCTCGGCCACCCGGTCCGGCCGCAGCGGCACCCACGACAGGTCCTTGCGGCCCGACCAGCGGCTCGGCGCCCCCGGCAGCCGGGCCGTCTCGTGCGCGGCCTCCTCGGACCAGGCCGCCCACGGATGCCCCGTCACGTCGTCCAGGCGCAGCGGCTCCAGCTCCTCCACCAGCTCGGCACGCCGCTTCATCGTGAAGGCGGCGGACACGCCCACGTGCTGGAGGGTGCCCCGGTCGTCGTACAGCCCGAGCAGCAGCGAACCCACGACCGGGCCGCTCTTGTGCAGGCGGTACCCGGCCACCACGACGTCCGCCGTCCGCTCGTGCTTGACCTTGAACATGGCACGCTGATCCGGCCGGTAGGGCACGGTCAACGGCTTGGCGACGACACCGTCGAGACCGGCCCCCTCGTACTCCTCGAACCACCGCCGCGCCACCTCGATGTCGGTGGTCGCCGGGGCGAGGTGCACCGGCGCCCGCACTCCGGAGAGCTCAGCGGCCAGCCGCTCCCGCCGCTCGGTCAGCGGGACGTCCATCAGCGACGCGTCCCCCAGCGCCAGCAGGTCGAACACGACGAGCGAAGCCGGTGTCCGTTCGGCCAACGTCCGCACCCGCGAGTCCGCGGGGTGGATCCGCTCCGTCAGCGCGTCGAAGTCCAGATGTCCCTCCCGCGCGATCACGATCTCCCCGTCCACCACGCACCGCTTCGGCAACCGCTCCCGCACAGCCGTCACCAGCTCGGGAAAATACCTGGTCAGAGGCTTACCGGAACGGCTGCCCAGCTCGACCTCTTCCCCGTCGCGGAACACGATCGCCCGGAACCCGTCCCACTTCGCCTCGTACTGCATGCCCGCGGGGATCGCCGCCACGGACTTGGCGAGCATCGGCAGGACAGGGGGCATCACCGGCAGATCCATGGATCGATTCTGCGCCGATATTCCACCGGGTGCCCGATGTGCGAGGTATGCGGGCGACGCCTACCGTGGCGGCATGGGTGACGCGGTGGAGCTGGAGGTGGACGGCCGGACGGTACGGCTGTCCAGCCCGGACAAGATGTTCTTTCCCGAGCGCGGTTTCACCAAGCTGGACCTGGCGCGCTACTACATCGCCGTCGGCCCCGGCATCCTGCGCGCCCTGCGCGACCGGCCGACCACCCTGGAGCGCTACCCCGAGGGCGTGACCGGGGAGAACTTCTTCCAGAAGCGGGCGCCGAAGAACATGCCCGGCTGGATCCCGACCGCGCACATCACCTTCCCCAGCGGCCGCAGCGCCGACGAGATGTGCCCCACCGAGGCCGGAGCGGTGGTGTGGGCCGCACAGTTCGGCACCCTCACCTTCCACCCCTGGCCGGTCCGCCGCGACGACGTCGACCACCCCGACGAACTCCGCATCGACCTCGACCCGCAGCCCGGCACCGACTACGACGACGCCGCCCGAGCGGCCCACGAACTGCGGTCGGTGCTCGAAGAGTTCGGCGGCCTGCGCGGCTTCCCCAAGACCTCGGGAGGGCGGGGCCTGCACGTCTTCGTGCCCATCGAACCGCGCTGGACCTTCACCCAGGTCCGGCGCGCCGCCATCGCCGTCGGCCGGGAGATGGAACGGCGGATGCCCGAGCACGTGACCATCAAGTGGTGGAAGGAGGAGCGCGGCGAGCGCATCTTCATCGACTACAACCAGACGGCACGCGACCGCACGATCGCCTCCGCCTACTCCGTACGCCCCCGCCCGCACGCCCCTGTCTCCGCGCCCCTGCGCTGGGACGAGGTCGGCATCGCGCACCCCCAGGACTTCGACCTCGCGTCCATGCCCGCGCGCTTCGCCGAACTCGGCGACGTGCACGCGGACATGGACGACAAGCGCTACTCCCTGGAAGCCCTGCTCGACCTGGCCCGCCGCGACGAGCACGACCACGGCCTCGGCGACCTGCCGTACCCGCCCGAGTATCCGAAGATGCCGGGGGAGCCCAGACGGGTACAGCCGAGCAGGGCCCGCAAGGAGAAGGAGCCTCCTACAGCTCCTTGATCCTGATGTCCCGGTACGAGACGACGTCCGTCGTGCCGTGCACCTGGAGTCCGATGTAGCCGGAGGCGAACCGCCGCCCGTCCGTGCCCGGGTCGTCCGAGCGGGGCGGGCTGAACTCCTGGCCGCCGGTGTTGTCGAACTCGTTGATCAGCACACCGTTGCGCAGCACCGAGTAGTGCTGGCCCTCCACCCGGATCTCGTAGTCGTTCCAGGTGCCCTTCTGTGTCACGCCCGCGCCGGCCAGACCGACCCGGTCGAAGCCGTAGACCGACCCCGTCTTGTACATGTCGCCGTCGGGCCGGTCGAGCACCTGCACCTCGTGCCCGTACTTGATGGCGACCCACTCCGGGCGGGACTCCTCGGGGTGGTCGTGGACCCACGGGAAGCGCACGAAGACACCCGAGTTGGCGTTGCCGGTGCCGGGTGCGTCGTCACGCCACTGGAGCTTCAGCGAGAAGTCGCCGTACTTGCGCTGCGGGAACCACAGCATGCCCATGCCGGGCGTCGTGGTGCTGGAGGTGATCGTCCCGTCCGGGTTCAGCCCGAACGAACCGCCGCCCACCTGCTGCCACTTGGCGAGGGAGTCCGCCGTGCCGTCGAACAGCGCGCGGTAGCCCTCGGTCTGTCCCGGCTTGCCGATGCCCGACTCGCGGGCCGCCTTCCGGATCGCCCGGGACTCCCGCTGGTCGATGACCCCTTCCTCCAGCAGCGCGTCGAGAACGGACGTCACGTGCTTGAGGAACAGCGCCTGCGACGTCCACTCCTTCTCGTCCTCGATCAGCTCGCCGATCCGGCACCGGTTGTCGGTCACCCGGTTGCGCACCCCGGAGTCGACCGTCCCGACGATCACCGTCAGCCGCTCGTCGTACTCGGGGCAGTCCGGCGCCGGGACCTGCCCGGAGACGACCGTGAAGGTCACCGTGCGGGCCGCCGCGGTGTTCCCGGCCTTGTCCGTCGCCCGGTAGGCCACGGTGTGCGCACCCGCCCGGTCGACCACCACCGGCGCCGAGTAGGCGAGGTAGGGCCCGCCGTCCAGCGAGTACTCGATCCTCTCGACGCCCGAACCGTGCGCGTCGGTCGCCGTGACGGTCACCCGGGCGCTGTTGACGTACGCCCCGGCGGAGTTCTTCGTGCCCTCCACCGAAACACCCGTCACCGGGGGTGTGGTGTCCTGCGGCGGCGCGGCGGCCACCGTGAACCGCACGCTCTTCTCCGCCGCCACGTTCCCCGCCTTGTCGGTGGCGCGGTAGCGGACGGTGTGGTCGCCCACCTGGTGCACCATCACGGGCGCCGTGTACGGCTGCCACGCTCCCGAACCGACCGCGTACTCGATGGCGTTGACCCCGGAACCCGTGTCGGAGGCCGAGACGGTGACCGTCGCCATGTCGATGTACGCCCCCTCGGCGTTGCGCTCGCCGCTCACCGTCGCCGAGGTCTCCGGCGCGGTGGTGTCGTCCGACTGGGGCGCCACTACCGTGAACGCGGTGCTCTTCTCGGCGGAGACGTTCCCCGCCTTGTCGAACGCCCGGTAACGGACCTGATGGCTGCCCACCTGATCGACGACGACCGGCGCGGTGTACGGCTGCCAGGCACCCGCCTCGCCGATCGCGTACTCGATCCGGTCGACGCCGGAGCCGCCCTCGTCGGTGGCGTGCAACGCCACGCTCGCCGAACCGACGTACGCGCCCTGCGTGTTCTGCGTGCCGCTGACGTGCGCCGACGCCTCGGGCGCCGTGGTGTCCTCACCGCTGCCCTCGGTCACCGTCAGGATGCCCTGCATCTGGCCGTGGCCGGGGATCGTGCAGTGGTAGAAGTACCGGCCGGGCGTGAGCGTGACCTGCGCGGTGTGTTTGCCGCCCTGGGCGTCGTTCGGATTGGCCAGGATGTTGAGCTGCACGTCGCCGTTGAACTCGGGATCGCTGGTCACGAACGTCAACGTGTGCGGCATGCCCGTCGTGTTGCCGGTGGCCGCGCTGTTCTCGAAGACGATCGTGGCGGCACCGGCGACCGCCGTCTTCGGCGCCGAGAGGTACTTGTCGATGTCGTTGCCGGCCGTCCAGGTGAGCACCTGGTCGGCGGCCTCCTTCCCGGGCTGCCCGGCGGCGGGCAGCGCCTGCACGCCGAGCAGCATCAGCAGGGCGGCCAGCAGGGCGGCCCAGACTCTTCGGTGCCGGATCACTCGCTCCCCCTCGCCAGCCGATCGGCGGCCGGGGTGGGCCCGCCGCCCTTGTAGGTGACCCGCCACAGGGCCGACTTGGAGTCCGAGGTGAAGAAGCCGCGCCCGTAGTCGAGGACGTACAGCGCGCCGTCCGGACCGAACTTCCAGTCCATCAGGTTCTTGATGCCGTCGTTGCCGACCGGCACGATCTTCTTCAGCGACTCCGCGTGCACCGGCAGACCGCCGTCGCCTTGCGTCTTCGGGTCCATGAGTACCGCGTGGCGCGGCTGGTCGGCGTCGTAGAAGTCACCGACGAACCACTTGCCGTCCCAGTACGCCGGCCACTTGACGGCACTGTCCGCCGCCACCGTGCCGTACCGGTACACCGGCCCGTTCATCGCGGCCTGCCCACCGCCCTTCAGCCAGGGCAGCCGGTACGTGGCCTCCGCCGGCTTGTACGACGGGACACCACTGGCGTCCCTCGGGTAGTCCGGCGCACCGCCCGACGGCGAGTACCAGATGTTGTTGCCGGTCACCGGCGGCAGGTTGACCAGGCCGTCGTTGTTCGGCGACTCGTTCTTCGGGCGGTCGCAGTCGTACCAGCCCAGCGGCTTGGACGGGTCCGGCAGATTGCGGTCCCGGTAGGGCTGTTTGTTGCCCATGCAGTACGGCCAGCCGCGGTTGCCCGCCTTCGTGATGGCGGCGAACGTGTCGTACTTGGCCGGACCCCAGGTCGTCGAGGGCGCGCTCGCGTCCGGCCCGACCCAGCCCGCGTAGAGGACGTCGGTCGACGTGTCGACGGAGATGCGCGCCGGGTTGCGCACGCCCATCACATAGATCTCGCCGCGCGTCTTGCCGCCGCCCTCGGCCGTCTCCTTCCCGGTGAACAGGTTGCCCTCGGGGAGGGTGTACGTCCCGTCCGGCTCCGGGTGGATGCGCAGGATCTTGCCGTTGAGGTTGTTGGTGTTGCCGGCGGTGCGGCGCGCGTCGGCGAAGGAGACGCCCTTGTAGTTCGGCTCGGGGTTGTTGCCCGAGTAACCGGCGCTGAAGCCGCTGGAGTTGTTGTCACCGGTGGCGATGTACAGGTTGCCCTTGGAGTCCCAGGCCATCCCGCCGCCCGCGTGGCAGCAGCTGTGGATCTGCACCGGCCACTTCAGCAGCACCTTCTCACTGGACAGGTCCAGCTTGTCCGTGGTCCGGTCGAGCGTGAACCGGGAGACCCGCCGCTCCGCCATCCGCTTCTCGCGGTCGATCCGCTCGTGCGGCGTGTAGTGCAGATACACCCAGCCGTTCTGTGCGAACCCCGGGTCCAGCTCGATGCCGAGCAGCCCCTCCTCGACCTTGATCAGCTCGTCGCCGCCGCCCTTGTTGCCGAAGACGGTGAGCGCACCGGCCAGGGTGACCTGCTTGGTCTTCGGGTCGTAGACGTGGATCTCGCCCTTGCCCTTGCCGATGTCCGGGTTGTTCCAGTCGGTGATCACCGGCTGCGAAGAGTCGGCCCCACCGCGGCCGATGTAGAAGACCCGGCCGTCGGGCGCGGTGACCATGCCGTGCGGCTCGCCGATCTGGTCGTTCCGCCCGGGCTGGTTGGGCTTGGTCAGCCGCTCCGCCGCGTAGTTGGCGTTGATCGTGGCCTTGCAGTCGGCCTGCTCCAGACGGGTCGTCCACAGCAGCGCACCGTGCAGATGGTCACGGAAGTCGGTCTCGTCGTACGACGAGACCGTCCCGCCCATGCCCGTGTAGAAGGAACGGCCGCCGTCGTAGTCCCGGCACCAGCTGACCGGGTGGTCCCAGCCGTTGGAGCCGGAACCCGGCTGGTACGTCGACTCGCGGACCCGGGCCACCGTGTGCACGTCGCCCGACGGGTTCTTCACCCAGTTCAGCCACCGGTCCGGGCGCTTCCACTGCACCGGCAGGTTCTTGGTGGCGGGGTGCCCGCGGTCTCCGACCTCGACGGTCGCCCGCTGCACGGCCGTCGGGCTCGACGCGGCCGGACGGGCACCCACCAGACCGGTGAACCAGTCCGAGTACGGCTCCGCGCGCGCCGCGTCGTGAATGCCGACGAATCCGCCGCCGGCCTCCATGTAGGCCTCCAGGCCCGCCTCCTGCTCCGCGTCGAGGACGTCGCCCCCGCCGGTCAGGAACACGATCGCGTTGAAACGGCCGAGCCTGGTCCCGTCGGTGAACACCGAGGCGTCACCGGTGGCCTGGACCTTGAAGCGGCGGTTCGCCGGGCCCGACAGGCCGATGTCCTCGATGGCCTCGATCCCGGCGTTCACCACCGGCGACTCCTCCCCGGCCGCCGCGGAACCGTGGAAGATCAGCACCCGTACGTTCGCGCCGCCCGGCGGCGACTTGATCGACATCGTTGTCAACGGGGGTTCTGGGTAAGGGCGCGCGTTCGCGGCAGGACCCGACAGCAGCCCGGCGGTCACGACCCCGGCGGCGACGGACGCCGCCCAGACGCGTCTTGACTTGCTCAACCCTCGTAAGTGCATGGGCACCTCCTCGGTCACAGCAACACCGCCAAGGAAGCTAAACCCCTTTGCACGTCACGCCAATACCTATGACCGGGATGGGACCAACTTTGTCTTGAGTGTGGATAAACGGCAGCGCGGCCGGTACCGTCGCACAGGTTCATCACAGGTACGCCTCCGTAAATGCCTTACCAGGGTGGGGAGTTCCGCATGGACAGACGCAGCTTCAACCGGCGGGTCCTGCTGGGCGGCGCGGCCGTCGCGACATCGTTGTCCGTGGCACCGGAGGCCGTGAGCGCCGCCGGACCGGCGAAGACGGCGCCCGCCGGGGGCGAGGTGAAACGCATCAAGCTGTACGCCGAGAAGCTGGCCGACGGGCAGATGGGCTACGGACTGGAGAAGGGCAAGGCGTCCGTCCCGGGTCCGCTGATCGAACTCAACGAGGGCGACACCCTGCACGTCGAGTTCGAGAACCTCATGGACGTGGCGGTGAGTCTGCACGTCCACGGCCTGGACTACGAAATCACCAGCGACGGCACGAAGATGAACCGCAGCCACGTCGAACCGGGCGGCACCCGCACCTACACCTGGCGCACCCACGCCCCCGGCCGCCGCAAGGACGGCACCTGGCGGGCGGGCAGCGCGGGTTACTGGCACTACCACGACCACGTCGTCGGCACCGAGCACGGCACGGTGGGGTTGCAGAAGGGCCTGTTCGGCCCTGTCATCGTCCGCCGCAAGGGCGACGTCCTGCCCGACCGGACACACACGGTCGTCTTCAACGACATGCGGATCAACAACAAGCCGCCGCACTCCGGTCCGAACTTCGAGGCCACGGTGGGGGATCGCGTCGAGTTCATCGTGATCACACACGGCGAGTTCTACCACACGTTCCACATGCACGGTCACCGCTGGGCGGACAACCGCACCGGCATGCTGACCGGCCCCGAGGACCCCAGCCAGGTCATCGACAACAAGATCACGGGACCGGCGGACTCCTTCGGCTTCCAGGTGATCGCGGGGGAGGGCGTCGGCGCGGGCGCCTGGATGTACCACTGCCACGTGCAGAGTCACTCCGACATGGGCATGGTGGGGCTGTTCCTGGTGAAGAAGCCGGACGGGACCATTCCGGGCTACGAGCCGCACGAGCACGGCGACGAGCCGGCGGGCGGCGGCCACGAGCACGAGGAGGAGCCGGCGGGCAGCGGCCACGAGCACGAGGAGGAGCCGGCCGTCGGCGGCCACGAGCACTGACGCGCGACCGTTCCACGCGGCTTGCGAGAGCGCTCTCACCACGCTGCGTCACCAGGGCTATCCTGATCCGCAGCCGCAGGTGAGGAGCCCCGAAGTGACCGACACAGCCCCGCGTCCCACCCTGGAGGCCGTGGCCGCCCGGGCCGGTGTCTCGCGGGCCACGGTGTCCCGCGTGGTCAACGGCGGCGACGGGGTGCGGGACATCCTGGTGGAGCGGGTCCGCAAGGCCGTGGACGAGCTCGGGTACGTACCCAACCAGGCCGCCCGCTCCCTGGTGACCCGGCGGCACGACGCGGTCGCGGTCGTCGTCGCCGAACCGGAGACCCGCGTCTTCGCCGACCCCTTCTTCGCGCTCCAGCTGCGAGGCATCAGCAAGGAGCTCACCGCCCACGACAACCAGCTCGTGCTGCTGCTCACGGAGGGCCGGGACGACCACGCCCGGGTCGCCAGGTACCTCGCCGGCGGACATGTCGACGGCGCCCTCGTCTTCTCCCTGCACCTCGACGACCCGTTGCCGGAGCTGATCCAGCGGGCGGGTGTCCCGACCGTCTTCGGCGGCCGGCCCGGCTGGAGCGGCGACCGGCGCGAGGTGGTCTACGTCGACAGTGACAACCGCGGCGGTGCCCGCGACGCCGTCCGCCATCTGGCCGGCCTCGGCCGCACCCGCATCGCGCACATCACCGGTGCCCTCGACCAGACCTCCGCCGCGGACCGCCTCGACGGCTACCGGGACGTCATGGTGGACGCCGAGCCGCAGTTGATCGCCGAGGCCGACTTCACGCCGGCCGGGGGCGAGCGGGCGATGCGCGAGCTGCTGGAGCGCTGCCCGGAGGTGGACGCGGTGTTCGCCGCCAACGACCTCATGGCCTCCGGGGCGCTGCGCGTCCTGCGTGAGTCGGGCCGCCGCGTTCCCGACGACGTGGCCGTGATCGGGTTCGACGACATGCGCCCCGTCGCCGAACAGACCGACCCGCCGCTCACGACGGTCCGTCAGGACATAGAGGAGATGGGCCGCCTGATGGCCCGCCTGCTGCTGCGCGGCCTCGACCGTGGCGCCCCCCGGGAGGGCGTCGGGGCGACGCCCTCCAGCGTGGTGCTGCCGACGACGCTGGTGCGGCGGGGGTCGGCCTAGGTGTATTGAGCACGAGCTTGTTAACGCCGGCTGGTCTTGATCGTGGCGAAGGCCCCCGTGTGTGGTGTCGGGGGGCGCTCGGCCCGGCGCCCGGGAGCCCCTGTGCCGAAGTGCGCTCGGCGCTACGGACGCGAGCCGGGCGCCCGGCTCGCGAGCTTCGCAGCCCTGCGCCGCCAGCCCCGCGCCGGCGGGCAGGGTCCGTCGTGGCGCGGTGGCGCGGTGGCGCGGTGGCGCGGTGGCGCGGGGCAGCGGTGAGCGTGGGCCGGCCGGACAGCGGGAGGCCGATGTGCGATGCCGGGCGCCGCATCGGCAGGCGCTGCTCTTCATGACGGGACCGGGCCCGTCTCACCCCTGCCGCGGCTCGCTCCGGATCACCGCGAAGCGGGCGCCGTAAGGGTCGGCGAGTTTCGCGAGGCGGCCGACGGACGGGAGGTCCGTGGCGGGAAGACGGACCGTGCCGCCCAGCTCCCTGGCCCTGGCGGCGGTGGCGTCCGTGTCGGCGACCTCGAAGTACGGCAGCCAGTACGCCTCCTCCTCGGACGGTTCGTCGGCCAGCGGGACGACTCCGCCGAACATGGCGTCCTCGCTCTGTCCGGCGGGGCTGAACGTGGTGTACGTGCCGCCGGCGAAGTCGGCGCCGAAGGTCTCCAGACCCAGTACGGAGTGGTAGAAGGCGGCCGCGGCCGGGACGTCCGCCGTGTACAGCTCGACCCAGCACAGCGACCCGTGGTCCTGGACCACCTCCAGGCCCTCGTTGCGGCCCGGCTGCCACAGACCGAAGGTCACTCCCGCCCGGTCGGCGAGGATCGCCATCCGGCCCAGGTCCTGGACGTCCATCGGCTGCACCGCGACCGAGCCGCGCGCCTGCTCGGCCGCACGCGCCGTGGCGTCCGCGTCCGGCGCCTGGAAGTACACCGTCCAGGACGGCGGGCCCTGGTCGGCGGTGGTCTGCATGCCCCCGGCGGCCGTCCTGCCGCCGAGCTGGAACAGGCCGTATCCTCCGACCTCCGGGCCGCCCGGCTGGAAATGCCAGCCGAACAGCCCGCCGTAGAAGGCGGCGGCGCCGTCGATGTCGGGGGCGCCGAGGTCGATCCAGTTCGGAGCGCCGGTGACGTAACGGGTGGTGAGCATCGTCGCCCTCCTCGCGCAGGGGCCCGTCGTCCGCACTGTCGAGTCTTTCACCGCCGGGTGACATCCGCCGCCGGAGCGCGACCGTGGCGGCTGTGCGGTGTTTCCGCGCGCCGCCGTGCGCCGGCCGGTCCGGCGGGCCACCATCGAAGCGGCCGGGGGCCTGGGAACGCCGTGTTGATCCCGCGTTGATCGAATGTTTTTCACTGCCCGCAACGCTTCCGGTCATGCACATCGACACGATCACCTCGCCCGAACTCGAATGGCAGCAAGAGGCGTTGTGCGCGCAGACGGGGGCGGACTTCTTCTTCCCCGAACCGGGCAGTTCGGTGCGGGAGGCGAAGCGGATCTGCGGTATGTGCCCGATCCGCGCGGCCTGCCTCGCGTACGCGCTGGACAACGACGAGCGCTTCGGTGTCTGGGGCGGTCTCTCGGAGAAGGAGCGGCTGGAGCTGCGGCGGGTGTCGCGGTAGAGGCCACGGGGGGCCTCCCGGTTCCCGTCCCGTCCGCTGCCGCTACGCACGAGGCCCCGGCCGCTCGTGGCGGCCGGGGCCTCGTGACGGGGGTGCGGGGCGGTGTCAGGCGCCGGCCCGGGCGGCCATGCGGGCCTTGCGGGCGGCCAGCTTCTCGTCGAACTTCGACGCCTCGGAGTCCAGACCGCCCATGAACAGACCGAGCTCCTCCTGCGCCTTGCGGCCCTCGGGGCCCAGGCCGTCGATCTCCATGATCTTCAGGAAGCGCAGCACGGGCTGGAGCACGTCGTCGTGGTGGATGCGCATGTTGTAGATCTCGCCGATCGCCATCTGCGCGGCGGCGCGCTCGAAGCCGGGCATGCCGTGGCCGGGCATCCGGAAGTTCACGATGACGTCGCGCACCGCCATCATCGTCAGGTCGGGCGCGAGCTCGAAGGCCGCCTTCAGCAGGTTCCGGTAGAAGACCATGTGCAGGTTCTCGTCGGTGGCGATGCGCGCCAGCATGCGGTCGCAGACCGGGTCCCCGGACTGGTGGCCGGTGTTGCGGTGCGAGACGCGGGTAGCGAGTTCCTGGAAGGCCACGTAGGCGACCGAGTGCAGCATCGAGTGCCGGTTGTCCGACTCGAAGCCCTCGCTCATGTGGGACATCCGGAACTCTTCCAGCTTGTCCGGGTCCACCGCGCGCGAGGCGAGCAGGTAGTCGCGCATCACGATGCCGTGCCGGCCCTCCTCCGCGGTCCAGCGGTGCACCCAGGTGCCCCAGGCGCCGTCCCGGCCGAAGAGGGAGGCGATCTCGTGGTGGTAGCTGGGCAGGTTGTCCTCGGTCAGAAGGTTTACGACGAGCGCGATGCGGCCGATCTCGGTGACCTTGGACTGCTCCTTGCCCCAGGCCTCGCCGTCCTCGAAGAGACCGGGGAAGTTGCGCGCGTCGCTCCACGGCACGTACTCGTGCGGCATCCAGTCCTTGGCGACCTTCAGATGCCGGTTGAGTTCCTTCTCGACCACTTCCTCCAGGGCGTACAGCAGCTGGGCGTCGGTCCAGGCGCCGGCCGGGCTGCCGAGGTGGGGAGTGGTGATCGTCATGGACTCTCCAGGGGACAAACGTATGAGCGGTGTGCGGTGAACCTACGGCATCGTAGGCTACGTTGCCGTAGGTTACGAGGCCGTAGGTTAAGGGTGCTGTAAAGGCCGCTGATCAGCGATGTCGCTCGTACGCGCGTCAACTCCCCGGACCGTGCAGGTCGAGGGGGCGGAGGGGGAACCTGCGGGTCCGGTCAGGTGTACAGCTCCCGCAGCCGCACCGAGAGGCACGTCACACATCCTTCGAGCTTCTCGAACTCGCTGATGTCCACGATGACCGGTTCGTACCCGAGGTCGGTGTACAGCTCGGCGGTCTTCGGCGCGCTCGCCGCCATGAGCAGCTTGTCGCCGCCGAGCAGGACGACGTGGGAGCCCGCCTCCTCGGGGACCGGCAGGAAACGCGCGAACAGCGAGGGTGTGTCCATCTTGGGGATGTGCCCGACGACCGTGCCGTCCGGCAGCGCCGTGACCGCCGACTTCAGGTGCAGCACCTTGCTCACCGGCGCGGAGACGACCCGCGCGCCGAGCGGCTCGAACGCCGCGCGCAGCTGCTGGACGCCGGCGGCGTTGGTGCGGCCGCCCCGGCCCACGTAGACGGTGTCGCCGATCTTCAGGACGTCGCCGCCCTCCAGCGTGCCCGGGTCCCAGATCCAGTTCACCGAGCAGCCCAGACCGGCCACGGCCTCCTCGACCCCGGCGGTCTCCGCCCGCCGGGGGTCGGCGCCCGGGCGGGCGATCAGCGCGACGTTCCGGTACATCACGACCGTGTCCTCGACGAAGACCGAGTCCGGGCAGTCGTCGGCCGGGTCCACCTCGATGGTCTCCCAGCCGTGCGCGCGCAAGGCCTCCACGTACGCCTCCCACTGCTCGACGGCAAGGTCGAGGTCGACCTTCTCCCGTTCGATGTGGGTCACCAGCCCCTCGGCGAGACGCGGGCTGGGGCGGCGGACGAGGGCCTTCTTGCTGGGCACGAGCGTGACTCCGTATCGGATGGACGTGTCTGGACCGCACCGACGGGGCCTCCGGGATCGACCGGAAACCCATCGGGCGTCGGCCGCCATCATGCAGGGCGAACGGGAGTGGGGACAGCCCTGGGGAGGGCCGGAGGGGCGGGAGTGCTGATCATGGCGCCGGGTACCCCGCCCCCGCCCCGTCGAACACGGCCCGCCGGCCCGGCCTCCTCCTGCACCCCGGCTCACGGGCGACGGTGCCGCACCGCCCGCCGCAGGTGCTCCCCGGTGAAAGAGCCCCGCGCCTCCAGAAGCTGCCGAGGTGTCCCCTCGAAGACGACCTCGCCACCGGCCCGGCCGCCGTCCGGGCCGAGGTCGATCACCCAGTCGGCGCGGGCGATCACGTCGAGGTTGTGCTCGACGACGACGACCGTGTTGCCCGCGTCGACCAGCCGGTCCAGGAGAGCGACGAGGCCCTCCACGTCCGCCATGTGCAGGCCGGTCGTCGGCTCGTCGAGCACGTAGACCGCGCCCGTCCGGTGCAGTCGCGTGGCCAGCTTGATGCGCTGCCGCTCGCCACCGGAGAGGGTGGAAAGGGGCTGGCCGAGGGTGAGGTACGTCAGTCCGACGTCCGCCAGGGCGCGCAGCCGGCGCCGCACACCCGTGTCGTCGAAGAAGCCGAGCGCCTGCTGGGCCGTCATCCCGAGGACGTCCGCGACGGAACGGCCCCGCACGGTCAGCCGCAGCACCTCCTCCTTGAAGCGCCGCCCCTCGCAGTCGTGACAGGTCGTCGTCACCGGGTCCATGAAGGCGAGGTCGGTGTGGATGACGCCACGCCCCTCGCAGGTGCCGCAGGCCCCGCCGGAGTTGAAGCTGAACAAGCCCGCACCTGCCCCCGTCTCACGGGCGAAGATCTTCCGGACCGTGTCCATGATCCCCAGGTACGTCGCCGGGGTGGAGCGGCCCGAGATGCCGATCGACGACTGGTCGACGACCACGGCCTCCTCGTGCGCCGCGGTGAACTCCCGGACCAGGGTGCTCTTCCCCGACCCCGCGACGCCGGTCACCGCCGTGAGCACACCGGCCGGGAACCGCACGGTCACGTCCCGCAGGTTGTGCCGGTCCGCGCCCTTGACCCACAGCTCGCCGACGGGCTCGCGTACTTCGTCCTTGACCGCCGTGCGGGTGCGCAGGCAGCGCCCGGTGAGCGTGCCGGACACGGCCAGTTCCTCCGGTGTCCCCTCGAACACCACCGTGCCGCCGCCGGCTCCGGCGCCCGGCCCCATGTCGACGACGTGGTCGGCCAGCGCGATGACGTCCGGGTCGTGCTCGACGACCAGGACCGTGTTGCCCTTGTCGCGCAGCCTCAGCAGCAGGTCACCGAGACGGCCCACGTCACGCGGGTGCAGACCGACGCTCGGCTCGTCGAAGATGTACGTCATGCCGGTCAGGCTGGAGCCGAGGTGCCGCACCGTCTTCAGCCGCTGCCCCTCCCCTCCGCTGAGCGTGGCCGTCTCCCGTTCGAGGCTGAGGTAGCCGAGGCCGATCGCCTCGATGCGCTCCAGCGCGGCCACGGCAGCCGAGGCGATCGGCCCCGCGACCGCGTCGTCGATCTCCCTCAGCACGGCGATCAGGTCGGTGACCTGCATGCGGGCGCAGTCGGCGATCGACCGGCCGTTGATCCGGGTCGCCAGGGCCGCCGCGTTGAGACGTGCTCCGCGGCACTCCGGGCAGGTGCCCTCCACCAGGAACGCGCTCACCAGCTCCTGGGTCTTCTGGCTCATGCCCGACAGGTCCCGCTTCAGGTACAGCCGTTCGAAGCGGACGGCCAGCCCTTCGTACTCCGTCGTCCAGGTGCCGCCCGTGCCGCTGACGGCGACCTTGCTGCCGGGCCGCCCACGCAGGAGGAACTCCCGCTCGGCGTCCGTGAACCGGCCCACCGGCTTGTCCGGGTCGAGGTCGGGGCTGTTGGTGTACGTCTGCCCCTGCCAGGTACCGGCGGCGAACGGCGGGAAGCGGACCGCCCCCTCGGCGAGGGAACGGTCCGGGTCCAGGATGCGGTCCCAGTCGGGTCGTACCGCCCGGCCGAGGCCGTCGCACCCGGGGCACATGCCCGACGGGTCGTTGAACGAGTACGCCGTCGCCGGTCCGGCGCTCGGGGTGCCGTGCCGGGAGAACAGCACCCGGATCACCGAGTAGACGTCGGTCATGGTGCCGACGGTGGACCGGGAGTGGCCGCCGACCTGCCGCTGGTCGACGACGATCGCCGGGGTGAGATCCTCCAGGCCGTCCGCGTGCGGCCGCTCGAACTTGGGCAGCCGGTTGCGGACGAACCAGGGGTAGGTCTCGTTCAGCTGGCGCTGCGACTCCACCGCGATCGTGTCGAAGACGACGGACGACTTCCCCGACCCCGAAACGCCGGTGAACACGGTCAGCCGGCCTTTCGGGATGCGCAGGGTGACGTCCTTGAGGTTGTTCTCGCGTGCTCCGGTCAGGGTGATGGCATCGTGCGCGAAGTCGGTCATGCCACCGACGCTAGGCGGAAAACCAGACAGCTTCTGGCGTGATTTCCCGCAGTTCTCCCTCCTCCAGCAGCAGCCAGCGCGTGATGCCGATCGACTCCAGGAACGGCAGGTCGTGACTGGCCACGACCAGCGCCCCCTCGTAGGACTCCAGGGCCGTGGTGAGCTGCCGGACGCTCGCCATGTCGAGGTTGTTGGTCGGCTCGTCCAGCATGAGCAGCTGCGGCGCGGGCTCCGCCAGCATCAGCGCGGCCAGCGCCGCCCGGAAGCGCTCACCGCCGGACAGCGTCGCCGCCTTCTGGTCGGCACGGGCGCCCCGGAACAGGAAGCGCGCCAGCCGCGCCCGGACCCGGTTGTTGGTGGCGCCCGGCGCGAACCGCGCCACGTTCTCGGCGACCGTCCGCTCGCCGTCGAGGACGTCGAGCCGCTGCGGCAGGAAGCGCAGCGGGACGTGCGCCCGCACCTCGCCCGCCTCCGGGGCGAGGTCCCCGGCGATCGTGCGCAGCAGCGTGGTCTTGCCCGCGCCGTTGCGCCCGACCAGCGCGACCCGCTCGGGGCCGCGCAGCTCCAGGCCGCCCTTCACCCGGGCGCCGTAGCGGAGCCCGAGATCTTGCAGCGTGAGGACGGTACGCCCCGGCGGCACGGCCGTGTACGGCAGGTCGACGCGGATCTCGTCGTCGTCCCGGACCGCCTCCACCGCGTCGTCCAGCCGCTCCTTGGCCTCGGCGAGCTTCTCCTCGTGCATGATGCGGTGCTTGCCCGCGGACTCCTGCGCCGCGCGCTTGCGCGCCCCCATGACGATCTTCGGCTCGCGCTTCTGGTCCCACATCTTCTGCCCGTACCGCTTGCGGCGGGCCAGTTTGACCTGGGCGTCGGTCAGTTCGCGCTTCTGTTTGCGGAAGTCGGCCTCGGCGACGCGCACCATGCGCTCGGCCGCCTCCTGCTCGCTCTCCAGGGCCTCCTCGTAGACGGAGTAGTTGCCGCCGTACCAGGTGATCCCGCCGGAGCGCAGATCGGCGATCTGGTCGACGAGGTCCAGCAGTTCACGGTCGTGGCTGACGACGACCATCACGCCAGGCCAGGACTGGACGGCCGCGTACAGCCGCCTGCGGGCGTACAGGTCGAGGTTGTTGGTCGGCTCGTCCAGCAGCAGCACGTCCGGGCGGCGCAGCAGCAGGGCGGCCAGACGCAGCAGCACCGACTCGCCGCCCGACACCTCGCCGATGGTGCGGTCCAGCTCGACGTGTCCCAGCCCGAGTTCACCGAGGGTGGCCAGGGCGCGTTCCTCCACGTCCCAGTCGTCGCCGACGGTCTCGAAGTGCGTCTCGGAGACATCGCCGGCCTCGATGGCGTGCAGGGCGGCGCGCTGCCCTGCGATGCCGAGGGCCTCGTCCACGCGCAGGGCGGTGTCGAGCGTGACGTTCTGCGGGAGGTAGCCGATCTCGCCGGCCACGCGGATGGTGCCGTCGGCCGGTGCGAGTTCACCGGCGATCAGCCTCAACAGGGTCGATTTTCCGGACCCGTTGACGCCGACCAGGCCGGTCCGGCCGGGGCCGAACGCGACGTCCAGGTCCTCGAAGACGGGGCTGCCGTCGGGCCAAGTGAACGAGAGGGATGTGACGGTGATGGAGGTAGACATGCGGCCTCACTCGCGGTTGCTCGAAGCGGTCGGGGGCAAACGCGTGTCG
Source organism: Streptomyces sp. NPDC029044 (assembly GCF_040637495.1). Lineage (NCBI taxonomy): Bacteria > Bacillati > Actinomycetota > Actinomycetes > Kitasatosporales > Streptomycetaceae > Streptomyces > Streptomyces sp. NPDC029044. The sequence continues at coordinate 89,098 of NZ_JBEZWN010000009.1, read as the reverse complement.
AGACACCTGCGACCAGGGGGGGAGGCGAGGCTCCATGGCACACCACGGGCATGAAAAATGCCCTGCACCGGAGGACGGCTCGAACGCCGAGGTCGCACGCAGCGCACACCAGTGGGTGTGACGCGGTGTCTCAGGACCTCAGACGAGCAACGTCCTTCTCCAATCGGCGGCAACAGGGACGCTCTACACCGTACGAGGGGCCTCTGAGCCTGTCAACGAATTAACGTGAAACCCGATCTCCCGCCCCCAGGAGGCCCCGTGCCCAACGGCCCGCTCACGCTGCCCGCCCGGCTTTGCCTGCTGGCCTGGGACGCCGCGCGGCCGGCGGCCGGAGGCGCCGCCCACCGGCCCGGACCGGTGCGGGCCGGCGCCCTCGTCGAGCTGGCCCGCCGCGGCCTGCTCACCGACGACGACGGCATCGTCACACCGGCAGACCTGGACACCGGCACGGGGGACGCGGTCCTCGACGGCCTGCTCGAACTCGTCCGCGAGTCGTGCCCGCACCCCTGGCGGACCTGGGTGACGCTGCGGGCGCGGGTGACCCTCGACGCCGTACGGGAGCAACTGGTGGCCGAGGGATATCTGCGGGCCGGCAAGAGACGGGTCCTCGGCGTGTTCCCGTCCGTGGAGTACGCGCTGGAGCGCACGGCCGCCGTGGAGGTGCTGCGGGAGGAGACCCGGCAGGTGCTGCGCGGACCGCTGCCGGTCGCGGAGATCTCCGAGCGGGACGCCGCGCTCGCCGTCCTCGCCGCCGCGGCCGGCCTCTGCGGCGAGGGCACTCCCGCCCGGCGCGCCGAGGAGCTGACCGAACGGGCCGGAGCGGCGACGCCCGGGCTGCGCTGGATCGTGCGTGAGCTGAGCACGGCGGTGACGCCCGGGACGGCGGTTGCCGGCTCGCCCTGACGCCCGCCAGGGATGATCTGCCGGTGCCGGCGCCGGTGCCCGTGCCGGTGCCGGGGGCTCGGCTCGTCGGCGGTTGTGTCGGCGGCTGTATCGGCGGGGGTGGGGAGGCTTGGCCCGGCCGCCCACCTTGTCGGATTCCTGCCGCGGAACGGATCGCCGCCGCGTGCGGCGGCCGACGCGGCGGGTATGCCGCCGTCCGTCAACGCCCGGACCGACACCCGTCCGCCGGGCCGCCCGGGAGCTGCCGGGCCGGCGGATCCACGGGTCGCTGACCGACGCACTCGCCTACGGTGAGGTCAACTTCCCTCTCGCACCGGCTCGTCAGCTCAGCACGCGTCCCGCATCAGCTCGGCGAGACCGTGGTCCAGATCCAGCTGGAGGTGCTCGAGACCGACGGGCACGAGCTCGCTCGTGGCCTCCAGGAACCGGCGGATCTCGCTGGAGCGGACGTGGACCACGGCGGTGCCCTCGGGGGCGTGGAACTCCAGTACGGTGCGGTCGTAGCCGTAGGGCCGCACCCGCACGTCGCCGTGCCCCTCGGCGTTCTTCTGACCCGCGGCGAGGAGCTCGCGGGAGAAGGTCCAGCAGACCTCGACGCCCTCCAGCGTGGCCGGGGCGGGGAAGGTCATGCGGACGGCGAAAGGATCACGCCGGTCGTAGTGCAGCGTCGCGGGAATGCTCGGCATACGCGGCGCGGCAGCGACGAGGCGGGCCTCCACGGGCTGCTCGATGACGATGGACAACGCCTTGCTCCCTTGTGACGGCTGGACGGGCACTCCCGGGCGGATGAGGCCGGGCATGGGAAGAGACGACGGAATCAGCCAATCCGTGCACACGAAATGCGAGTGACCTCTGTCACCGCTCTTCATGCACCAGAGTGACGTGACTCTCCTCGTGTGCCCCGAAGGGCACTTGTGGCAACCCCCGCACCACGCCGAGCGCCGGTGAGGCCATCTGGACGGCACCCGGACGGTGGGCTAGCTTCCCCCGCCATGAGGCGCATGGGGAGCACGCTACGGACGGGACGAACACGCAGCAGGGCGACCGCGCTGGCGGCCTGCGCGGCGGCACTGGCAGCCCTGACCGCCGTACCGGCACAGGCGCACGAACCGGAGCGCCGGGTGCCGCACTGGGAACTCAAGGACACCGGCACCCCGGAGACACGGTTCCGGGGCCTCGCCGCGGTCAGCCGGACCACCGCCTGGGTCGCCGGGACCGGCGGCACCGTCCTGCGCACCACCGACGCCGGGGCGACCTGGCGGAACGTCTCACCGCCCGGCGCGGGGGAGTTGCAGTTCCGGGACGTCGAGGCGTTCGACGCGCGCCGGGCCGTGGTCCTGGCCATCGGCGAGGGCGAGGCGTCCCGGGTCTACCGCACCGACGACGGCGGAGCGACCTGGACGGAGTCCTTCCGCAACACCGACCCCAAGGCCTTCTACGACTGCCTCGCCTTCTTCGACCACCGCCACGGGCTGGCGATGAGCGACCCGGTGGACGGGAAGTTCCGCATCCTGTCGACCGGCGACGGCGGCCGGACCTGGAAGGTGCTGCCGGACCGGGGGATGCCGGCCGCGCAGGAGGGCGAGGCCGGGTTCGCGGCGAGCGGCCAGTGCCTGGTGACGTCCGGGCCGAAGGACGTCTGGCTCGCCACCGGCGGGGCCGCACGCGCGCGGGTGCTGCACTCCACCGACCGGGGGCGCACCTGGACGGCCACCGATACGCCCCTCCCGGCGGGCGACCCGGCCCGCGGCGTCTTCGCGCTCGCCTTCCGCGACCGCACCCGGGCCCTCGCTGTCGGCGGCGACTACCGGCCCGACCAACCCTCGCCGCGCGCCGGCGCCCGCACCGCCGACGGCGGCCGCACCTGGCGACCGGCCACCGCACCCCCGCCCGCCTACCGCTCCGGCGTCGCCTGGCTCCCGCACAGCCGCACCGCAGCCCTCGCCGTCGGCCCCACCGGCACCGACCTCACCACGGACGGGGGCCGCACCTGGCGGACCGTCGACACCGGCTCCTACGACACCGTCGACTGCACCCCGGACCACGGGTGCTGGGCGGCGGGGGAGAAGGGCCGGGTTGCCCGCCTGGAGCACTGAGCATGCGGGGTGCCCTGATCGTTGGCAGGGTGGGTACTCGTTCACTGATCGTGAAAGGAAGTGAGCGAGAATGCCACGCGGTTCGAGCTCCAAGCGGGAGCGCCAGTACGAGCACATCAAGGAAAGTGCGAAGGACCGGGGCGAGAGCACCGGCCGCGCCAAGGAGATCGCCGCGCGGACGGTGAACAAGGAACGCGCCCGCTCCGGCGAGTCGAAGACGGCCAGCCGCACCTCCACGAAGGACATGTCCTCCGGCAAGCGCGGCGGCCAGCGGTCGGGGCAGGGCTCCCAGGGCCCCACCTACGACCAGCTGTACCAGGAGGCCAAGCGCAAGGGCGTCGAGGGCCGTTCCGGTATGAACAAGAGCCAGTTGCAGCGCGCACTGGGCAAGTGAGGCGGATCCCTCAGAGGGTCTCCCGGTAGGCCTCCAGCGCGGGCGCCGTCTTCGTCGCCGTGAACTCGGTGACGCGGTACGCGCACACGCCCGCGGTGACGAACGGGTCCTGCGCGGTGATCTCCTCGATCCGCGCGCGATCCCCCGCGACGGCGATGATCACCCCGCCGTCGCGGGGGTTCTTGCGCCCGGACGCGAGGAAGACCCCCCGCCGGTACTGCTCGTCGAGCCAGCGCACATGCTCCTCCAGCACGGCGTCGACGGCTTCCAGCGGGGCGGTGTACGTCAGCTCCAGCACGAACATGCCCGGGAGCCTATCCCCAGGCCGCTGTCCGACCGCCGGGGAGCCCGTAGGCTCGGGCCACCATGACGACCGTACGCATCCCCGAAGACTGGCCGACCACCGAGGAACAGGCCCGCGCCGTCCAGGACGAACTGCGGGCCCGTGTGATCCTCGGCGAGCCGGGGCCGCCGCCAGGATCGGGCCGGGTGACCGGGGTCGACGTCGCGTACGACGACGAGCGGGACGTCGTCGCCGCGGCGGCGGTCGTGCTGGACGCGTCGAGTCTCGAAGTCGTCGCCGAGGCCACGGCCGTGGGCCGGGTCTCCTTCCCCTACGTGCCCGGACTGCTCGCCTTCCGCGAGATCCCCACGGTCCTCGCCGCCCTCGACGCCCTGCCCTGCCCGCCCGGTCTGGTCGTCTGCGACGGCTACGGCCTCGCCCACCCCCGCCGCTTCGGCCTCGCCAGCCACCTCGGCGTCCTGACCGACCTGCCCACGATCGGCGTCGCCAAGAACCCGTTCACCTTCACCTACGACGACCCGGACACTCCGCGCGGCAGCACCTCCGCGCTCCTCGCCGGCTCCGAGGAGGTCGGTCGGGCCCTGCGCACCCGGGCCGGGGTCAAGCCGGTCTTCGTCTCCGTCGGCCACCGGGTGACGCTGGACGACGCCTGCGCCCACACCCTCGCGCTGACCCCCGCGTACCGCCTCCCGGAGACCACCCGGAGGGCGGACGCGTTGTGCCGTGAGGCGCTCCGGGAGACCTACTCGGCCTGACCGTCCACCCGCCAGCGGCCCACCTCGCGGTACTCCGAGTCGTAGATCGCCGCTTCGTCCCCGGGGGCGAGCTGGTAGTGGCGCAGATTGCCGGCCCAGTACCTGAGGATCCGGCCCAGCTCGCCCGTCGGGTCCTTCGTCAACGCCGCGTCGTCCAGGGAAACTTCCAGTTGGAATCTCATACCTTCAAGGGTGTCATTGAACTCCTTGTTGGCACTTTTCGAGCGCTCGCCAGAGGCGGAACGCCGAAAAGTCTCAAGCCGGAGGAGAGATGGGCGAGTGGGGCGGGCGGCCGGATCTGAGTACCGGCTCTGAGTACCCGTACGGATGCCCGCCCACCACCTCCGACGGCAGGCTGGGGCGCATGACGACGCACCGCGCCCCCAAGCCAGTTGCCGGCCCGACCCAGACCGTCGAACGGGCCGTCACCGCAGGGCTGATCCTCGCCGTGCTGGCCGGGCTCGGCTGGATCGCCGGAATGATCTACACCATCGCCGAGTGGCCGCTGTAGCCCCCCGGCGGGCCCTCAGCGAGCCGACGCGACGCGGAAGCGGATGCCCGCCGCGCGCAGCCGGTCGATCAGCGCGTTGCCCATCGCCGCCGCAGTGGTGACCTGGCCCGCCGTCTTCGGCAGGTCGTCGAAGGCCAGGCACAGCGCGGACTCGGCGAACATCTTGGCCGTCTCGTCGTAGCCGGGGTCGCCGCCCGAGACCTCCGTGTGCACCCGCTTGCCGCCGCCCTCGCCCACGAAACGCACGGAGAACCAGCTCTTCGCCCGCTTCTCCGGGCTCGGTCCGTCCCCCGGCTTCAGCCGGTCCGACAACCAGCGCCGCGCGGGGGGCACCTGGGCCGCCGCGACCAGCGCGCCGACTGCCGCGACCCCGCCCACGGCGACCGGAAGGTGCCGGACGGCGGCGTACTGCCGGTAGCGGAAGTCGGGCCCGTACCGGTCGAGGGCCGACGCCGAGCGTCGCACGATCTGCGGATCGATGGTCGGCATCGGCAGCGCCCACGCGCCGACCTCCTTGGCGAACCGGGGACCGCCCAGCGGGGCCGACGTCCGCCGGCCCACCAGCCGCGGTTCGTGCCGTCGCCGGTCCCGGGCCGCGGCCGCCATCTCCCGCTGCCGCGCGAACTGGCCCAGCGCGGAGGCGAAGGTCCCGCCAGAGAACGCCGCGTCGGCGGTCACGAAGCCCTCGACGCTCAGCGGCACGTCCTGAGGCAGCTGCTGCACGGTGAAGTACACGCCCAGGTCGTGCGGGATCGAGTCGAAGCCGGCGGCGTGCACCAGCCGTGCCCCGGTCTCCCGGGCGCGGGCGTCGTGCCGGACGTACATCAGGTCCACGAACTCCGGCTCGCCGCACAGGTCCAGGTAGTCGGTTCCGGCGTCAGCGCAGGCGGCGACGAGTTCCTCGCCGTGGGTCACGTACGGGCCGACGGTCGTGGCCACCACGCGCGCGTGCTCCGCGAGGTCGCGCAGCGAGGCCGGGTCGGAGACGTCCGCGCGCAGCACCCCGACGCCGGTGCCGGCGGGCAGCCGCTCGCGCAGTCGCTCCAGCTTCCCGGCGTTGCGGCCCGCGATCGCCCAGCGCAGCCCCTCGGGCGCGTGGGCCGCCAGATACTCCGCGGTGAGCGCCCCGGCGAAACTGGTCGCTCCGAAGAGCACGATGTCGTACGGACGGTCCGTCCTGCTTTGCCTGCTCATGACACCCCTCGGTCGTGCAGCCCGTGCCGCTGTCGGTGGCCGAGGCTAGCGTGAGGAGTGCGGAGCCCGACGACGAGCCCGGAGGACGACGATGCCCGTGCCCAGGAATGCCCTGAAGAAGTGGGAGAAAGTGCGCGCGTTCGCACTGGGGCTGCCGGACGCCGTCGAGGAGTTCCCCTGGGGCGAGTCGGTCGCGAAGGTCAACAGGAAGGTGTTCGTCTTCCTCGGGGTCCAGGACGGCAGTTACCCCCTGGGGGTGACGGTGAAGCTCACCGACGAGACGGCGCACGCCCACGCGCTGGCCTGCCCCGGCGCCGAGCCCGCCGGATACGGCCTGGGCAAGGCGGGCTGGGTGTACGTCCCCCTGGAGCAGCAGGGCGCCCCGGCCGCCGAGGTGCTCTGCGACTGGGTGGAGGAGAGCTACCGGGTGATCGCCCCGAAGCGGCTGATAGTCGTGCTGGACGGGCACTGACCTCGTCCGGCAGATTGCTAAGCGCTTGCTCGTTCAGGGCTTGTGCCGAGTGGAACACGTTCTTAGCATCACTGGTGTTACATCAGATGTGTCACAGCACTGGGGGCTGGATGACCACGGCAAGGACGCCAGGACACGGCCCGCTCTCCGGCGTGCGCGTCGTCGAGCTGGCCGGCATCGGACCCGGCCCGTTCGCCGCCATGCTCCTGGCCGACCTCGGCGCCGACGTCGTGCGCGTGGACCGTCCGGGCGGCCCCGGCCTCGCGATCGACCCGGCCTGCGACGTCACCAACCGCAACAAGCGCTCGGTGGTCGTCGACCTCAAGGCCCCCGACGGCCCGGAACAGGTGCTCGACCTCGCGGCCCGCGCCGACATCCTGGTCGAGGGCTACCGCCCCGGCGTCGCCGAGCGCCTCGGGGTCGGACCCGGGGACTGCCACGCCCGCAATCCCCGTCTCGTCTACGGCAGGATGACCGGCTGGGGCCAGGACGGCCCGCTCGCCCAGCGCTCCGGGCACGACATCGCCTACATCGCCCCCACCGGCACCCTCGGCATGATCGGCCGCCCGGACGAGCCGCCGGCGGTCCCGGCGAACCTGCTCGGCGACTACGCGGGCGGCTCCCTCTACCTCGTCGTCGGCGTCCTCGCCGCCCTCCACCACGCCCGCGCGTGCGGAACCGGCCAGGTCGTGGACGCCGCCATCGTCGACGGCACCGCCCACCTCTCCACGATGATCCACGGCATGCTCGCCGCCGGCGGCTGGCAGGACCGACGCGGCGCCAACCTCCTGGACGGCGGCTGTCCGTACTACGGCACCTACGAGACGGCCGACGGCCGGTACATGGCCGTCGGCGCCCTGGAGCCGCAGTTCTACGCGGAGTTCCTCGCCCTCCTGGGTGTCGAGGACCAGGCCGCCGCGCGGAAGGACATCACCCTGTGGGGTGAACTGCGCGAGGAGGTCGCGGCCCGCTTCAAGAGCCGTACCAGGGACGAGTGGACGGCCGTCTTCGACGGCACGGACGCCTGCGTGGCGCCCGTGCTGTCGCTGCGCGAGGCCCCGCACCACCCGCACCTGGCCGCCCGCGGCACCTTCACCGACCACGGCGGCATCACCCAGCCCGCCCCGGCCCCCCGCTTCTCCGCGACCCCGACCTCCGTCCGCACCGGCCCGGCCAGGCCGGGCGCCGACACGGCGGACGTCGCCCGGGACTGGGACGTCCCCGGGCTGCTCCCGTCGTCCCGCACCCCTCAGTGAAAGGCCTCCTCGTGAGCACCGAAGCGTATGTGTACGACGCGATCCGCACCCCGCGCGGCCGCGGCAAGGCCAACGGAGCCCTGCACGGCACCAAGCCCATCGACCTGGTCGTCGGACTCATCCACGAGATCCGCGCCCGGTTCCCGGACCTGGACCCGGCCGCCGTCGACGACATCGTCCTCGGCGTCGTCGGCCCCGTCGGCGACCAGGGCTCGGACATCGCCCGGATCGCCGCCATCGCCGCGGGCCTGCCCGACACCGTCGCCGGTGTGCAGGAGAACCGCTTCTGTGCCTCGGGCCTGGAGGCCGTCAACCTGGCCGCCGCCAAGGTCCGTTCCGGCTGGGAGGACCTCGTCCTCGCGGGCGGCGTGGAGTCCATGTCCCGGGTGCCGATGGCCTCCGACGGCGGCGCCTGGTTCAACGACCCGATGACCAACCTCCAGGTCAACTTCGTGCCGCAGGGCATCGGCGCCGACCTCATCGCCACCATCGAGGGCTTCTCCCGGCGCGACGTCGACGAGTACGCGGCCCTCTCCCAGGAGCGGGCCGCCACCGCCATGAAGGACGGCCGCTTCGACAGGTCCGTCGTCCCGGTGAAGGACCGCAGCGGCCTCGTCGTCCTCGACCACGACGAGTTCCCCCGCCCCGGCACCACCGCCGACTCCCTCGCCAAGCTGAAGCCGTCCTTCGCGGACATCGGTGAACTCGGCGGCTTCGACGCGGTCGCGCTCCAGCAGTACCACTGGGTGGAGAAGATCGACCACGTCCACCACGCGGGCAACTCCTCCGGCATCGTCGACGGCGCCTCGCTCGTCGCGATCGGCTCCAGGGAGGTCGGCGAGCGCTACGGCCTCACGCCCCGCGCCCGGATCGTCTCCGCCGCCGTCTCCGGCTCCGAGCCGACCATCATGCTCACCGGCCCCGCCCCCGCCACTCGCAAGGCCCTCGCCAAGGCCGGGCTGACCATCGACGACATCGACCTCGTCGAGATCAACGAGGCGTTCGCGGCGGTCGTGCTGCGCTTCGTCAGGGACATGGGCCTGTCCCTGGACAAGGTCAACGTCAACGGCGGCGCGATCGCGCTCGGCCACCCCCTCGGCGCCACCGGCGCGATGATCCTCGGCACCCTCGTCGACGAACTGGAGCGCCAGGACAAGCGCTACGGCCTCGCCACGCTGTGCGTCGGCGGCGGCATGGGCGTCGCCACCATCGTCGAGCGCATCTGACCCCCTCCCGACGGATCACACGGAGCACCTCCACATGAGCACTGAGTCCACCACCATCCGCTGGGAACAGGACCGCACCGGCCTCGTCACCCTCGTCATCGACGACCCGAACCAGTCCGCGAACACCATGAACCAGGCGTTCCGCGACTCCCTCGCCGCCGTCACCGACCGCCTGGAGGCCGAGAAGGACTCCATCCGGGGCGTCATCATCACCTCCGCCAAGAAGACCTTCTTCGCCGGCGGCGATCTGCGCGACCTCATCCGCGTCACGCCCGAGACGGCCCAGGAGCTGTTCGACGGCGGTATGGCCATCAAGCGGAACCTGCGCCGCATCGAGACCCTCGGCAAACCGGTCGTCGCCGCGCTCAACGGCGCCGCACTCGGCGGCGGTTACGAGATCGCCCTGGCCTGCCACCACCGCATCGCCCTCGACGCGCCCGGCTCCAAGATCGGCTGCCCCGAGGTCACCCTCGGCCTGCTCCCCGGCGGTGGCGGCGTCGTCCGCACCGTCCGCCTGCTCGGCATCGCCGACGCCCTGCTGAAGGTCCTCCTCCAGGGCACCCAGTACAACCCCCGCCGCGCCCTGGAGAACGGCCTCGTCGACGAGGTGGCCGACAGCCCCGAGGACATGCTCGCCAAGGCCCGCGCCTTCATCGACGCCAACCCCGAGTCCCAGCAGCCCTGGGACAAGCCGGGCTACCGGATCCCGGGCGGCACCCCGGCCAACCCCAAGTTCGCCGCGAACCTGCCCGCCTTCCCGGCAAGCCTGCGCAAGCAGACCAACGGCGCCCCCTACCCGGCCCCGCGCAACATCCTCGCCGCCGCCGTCGAAGGCTCCCAGGTCGACTTCGAGACGGCGCAGGTCATCGAGGCCCGCTACTTCGTGGACCTCGCGGCCGGACAGACCTCGAAGAACATGATCCAGGCGTTCTTCTTCGACCTCCAGGCGGTCAACTCCGGCGCGAACCGCCCCAAGGGCGTCGAACGCCGCCAGGTCCGCAAGGTCGCCGTCCTCGGCGCCGGCATGATGGGCGCCGGCATCGCCTACTCCTGCGCCCGCGCCGGCATCGACGTCGTCCTGAAGGACGTCTCCCTGGAGGCGGCCCTCAAGGGCAACGGCTACTCCGAGAAGCTGTGCGCCAAGGCGGTTGCCAAGGGCCGTTCGACCCAGGAGAAGGCCGACGCGCTGCTCGCCCGCATCACCCCCACCGCCGAGGTCCAGGACCTGGCCGGCTGCGACGCCGTGATCGAGGCCGTCTTCGAGGACACCTCCCTCAAGCACAAGGTGTTCCAGGAGATCCAGCACGTCGTGGAGCCCGACGCGCTGCTCTGCTCCAACACCTCCACCCTGCCCATCACCGCCCTCGCCGAAGGCGTCGAGCGTCAGGGCGACTTCATCGGCCTGCACTTCTTCTCGCCGGTCGACAAGATGCCGCTGGTCGAGATCATCAAGGGCGAGCGCACCGGCGAGGAGGCCCTGGCCCGCGCCTTCGACCTGGTACGGCAGATCAACAAGACGCCCATCGTCGTCAACGACTCGCGCGGATTCTTCACCTCCCGCGTCATCGGCCACTTCATCAACGAGGGCGTCGCCATGGTCGGCGAGGGCATCGAGCCCGCCTCGGTCGAGCAGGCCGCCGCCCAGGCCGGCTACCCGGCCAAGGTGCTGTCCCTGATGGACGAACTGACGCTCACCCTGCCCCGCAAGATCCGGGCCGAGTCCAAGCGGGCGGTCGAGGAGGCGGGCGGCACCTGGACGGCCCACCCCGCCGAGGCGGTGATCGACCGCATGGTCGACGAGTTCGGCCGCACCGGCCGCAGCGGCGGCGCAGGCTTCTACGACTACGGCGACTACGGCGACGACGGCAAGCGCACCGGCCTGTGGCCCGGGCTGCGCGAGCACTACACCAAGCCGGGCTATCGGATCCCGTTCCGGGACATGCAGGAGCGCATGCTGTTCTCCGAGGCTCTGGACACCGTCCGGCTGCTGGAGGAGGGCGTGCTGACCTCCGTCGCCGACGCCAATATCGGCTCGATCTTCGGCATCGGCTTCCCGGGCTGGACCGGTGGCGTGCTCCAGTACATCAACGGCTACGAAGGTGGCCTGCCCGGCTTCGTGGCACGCGCCCGGGAACTCGCCGAGCAGTACGGGGAGCGCTTCGCCCCGCCCGCGCTGCTGGTGGAGAAGGCGGAGAAGGGGGAGCGGTTCAGCGACTCAGCCCGCGTCTGACCCGCCGGACTCCGAAGGCCCGGTGAGCCATGCGTCCAGCTCTTCCTTCAGTGACCGCTGAAAGGCGGTGAGGAGCGCCTGCACCACCAGCGGGTGCATGTGTGCCGACAGGGACCGCACGTCCCGCGCGTCACGCTCCGCCACCTCACCGCGGAAGAGCCGGGACAGCTCCCGGGCCGCGGCGCGCGCGTGCTCGACGAGCACCTTGCGCGCCGCGAAGATCGCCTCCTGGGAGAGCGGCACGTCCAGCAGCCCGGCACCGAGCCGGAGCAGACCGAGGTCGGCCTCGTACCCGCCGTCGGCGGGCCGGACCACGCCCATCGCGACGAGCCGCTCCACGTCCTCGTCGCCCAGCGGCCCTCCGGCCCGCCGCTCCAGCTCCGCCCGGGTGACCGTCTCGACGCTCTCCGGCGCCCAGGAGGCCACCACGGCCCGGTGGATGGCGAGGTCGTGCGCGCTCAGGTCCGGCGGCAGCTGTCGCAGGTAACGCTCGATGCCGGACAGCGTCATGCCCTGTTGCCGCAACTCCTCGATCAGCGCCAGCCGGGCCAGATGCTCGCGCCCGTAGTGGCCCACGCGCCGCGGACCGAGCACCGGCGGGGGCAGCAGCCCCTTCGTGCCGTAGAAGCGGACCGTGCGCACCGTGACACCGGCCCGGGCGGCCAGCTCGTCGATCGTGAGGGTCGGCTCCTCGGTGTCGGTCGTCGTCATGTGCAGCAGTATCGCTGTCTCACCAGTGCTGTGAAACCTCCGGCGACCCAGGGGACACGCGTGTGAGAAGTAGCGCTCTGTGACGTATGCCACCGCGTGAGTCGCGCAGCGTGGGGGAAGGTGGCCCCTTGGTCTGTGCCTTTACCGAGGGCGCAGACCTTATGTACGTCCGGAAGCCGAGCGCGACCCGCTCGGGCGCACCAGAGAGTGGATCCACCGTGAGCAAGGACGCCGTGAACACGGCAGCAGCCGCATCCCCCAGTGACGCGGCGCAGATGCCCGCGGACGCGGGCGACGCCGGCTACAGCAAGGACCTCAAGGCCCGCCACGTCAACATGATCGCCATCGGAGGCGCGATCGGCACCGGGCTCTTCCTGGGCGCGGGCGGCCGCCTCCACAACGCCGGCCCGGCGCTGGCGATCGCCTACCTGGTCTGCGGCGTCTTCGCCTTCTTCGTGGTCCGGGCCCTCGGTGAACTCGTGCTCTACCGCCCGTCCTCGGGTTCCTTCGTGTCGTACGCGCGCGAGTTCCTCGGTGAGAAGGGCGCCTACGTAGCCGGCTGGATGTACTTCCTCAACTGGTCGACCACCGGCATCGCCGACATCACCGCGATCGCGCTCTACACGCACTACTGGAGCCTGTTCACGGACATTCCGCAGTGGGTGCTCGCGCTGGTCGCCCTCGCGGTCGTCCTGGCGGTGAACCTGATCTCGGTGAAGATCTTCGGCGAGATGGAGTTCTGGTTCTCGATCATCAAGGTCGCCACGCTCGTCGGCTTCATGCTCATCGGCATCTTCCTGCTCGTCACGCAGCAGAAGGTCGGCGGTGGCACGCCGGGCCTCGGCGTCATCACCGACAACGGCGGCGTCTTCCCGCACGGCGTGATGCCAGTCGTCCTGGTCATGCAGGGCGTGATCTTCGCGTACGCCGCGCTGGAGCTGGTCGGTGTCGCCGCGGGCGAGACCGCCGAGCCGGAGAAGGTCGTCCCGCGCGCGGTGAACTCGATCATGTGGCGGGTGGGCCTCTTCTACGTCGGCTCGGTCGTCCTGCTGGCCCTGCTGCTGCCCGGTTCGGTCTACTCGGCCGACCAGAGCCCCTTCGTCACGGTGCTGTCGAAGATCGGTGTCCCGGCCGCGGGCGACGTGATGAACCTGGTGGTCCTCACGGCCGCGATGTCCTCCCTCAACTCCGGCCTGTACTCCACGGGCCGCATCCTGCGCTCCATGGCGATGGCCGGCTCCGCGCCGAAGTTCACCGCCCGCATGAACCGCAGCCAGGTGCCCTACGGCGGCATCCTGCTGACCTGTGGGGTGTGTGTGCTCGGCGTCGGCCTGAACTTCCTCGTGCCGGCCCAGGCCTTCGAGATCGTGCTGAACGTCGCCTCCCTCGGCATCATCAGCACCTGGGTGATCATCATGGTCTGCCATCTGGTCTTCGTCCGCCGTGCCAGGGACGGCCAGGTCACCCGCCCGTCCTTCCGCCTCCCCTTCAGCCCGGTCACGGAGATCACCACGATCGTCTTCCTGCTGGCCTGCCTCGGCATGATGTGGAACGACCCCGCGGTCGGCCGCAAGACCCTCCTGCTGATCCCGCTGATCGCGGTCATGCTCGTCGCGGGCTGGTTCGGCATCCGCCGCCGGGTGTCCCGGACGGCGGACCAGGAGCTTTCGCAGCTGACGAAGTAGCGGACGGGCCCCTGTCCGGAGCCGGGGCAGGGGCTTTGTCCCGCACGGGGAGCGAGACCCGGGCACGAACCCGCCCCGCTCACCCCTGGCTGTCGAAGGCGCGCACCAGGCAGTCGACGAGGTGCTGCGCGATGGTGCCGTCCGGGTCCAGGCGGGGGTTGAAGATCGCGACGGTGAGGCCCACCGCCCCGCCGCCGGCCAGCGCCGTGCGCACGACGGTCTCCAGCTCCTGCCAGGTCAGGCCGTCCGGCTGCCGGTAGTCGACGGCGGGCATGACCGTGTCGTCCAGGACGTCCACGTCGAGATGGACCCAGTACCCGGCGCCCGAGCCGTCACCGGTCAGCAGCCGGACGGCACGCCGGGCCGCCTCGGCCGCTCCCAGGGCGCGCACGGTGTGCAGCTCCATCGCGTGCAGCGCGGACGGCAGCGGCTGCATCCCGTACGACGCGGACTCCTCCGCGTCCCGGAACCCCAGGGCGACGACGTCCACGTCCCGCACGAGCGGGCCCCGGCCCTCCAGGTCGGCCAGCACGCGCGGGCCACGCCCGGTGGCCAGGGCCAGCTCCATGGAGGCCACCTCACCGGCCGGCTCCGCCGATGGCTGGTAGAAGTCGCTGTGCCCGTCGAGGAAGAGCAGGCCGTGCCGGTCGCGCCGGCGCAGGGCCAGCAGCGCGCCGAGCAGCACGCTGCAGTCCCCGCCGAGCACCACGGGGAACCGGCCCCCGTCGAGGACGCCACCCACCGCGTCGGCCAGCGTGCCGGAGTACGCGGCGATGCCGCCCGGGTTGAGGAGCCCCGTCTCCGGGTCCCGCTCCGGCTCGTACGGCGGCGGTCCGACCCGGCCCGCGCGCACCGCCCCGAGCCCTTCGGCCAGCCCGGCCCCGAGGAGCGCCGCCGGCAGCTCCTCGACACCGGTGGGGCGCAGCCCGAGCACGGACGGTGCCTCGACGATCGCCACGTTCCGCACGTCCGGCTCCTCGTTCAGCCCGGCAACGCCGCCGGGCGGACGCGCCCGGTGCGTGGGCTCAACCGTAGACCCCGGGGCGGCAGGACGCGTGGTGCCTGGCTGCCCCGGGGGCGACCCGGCGCAGCGGGGCGTCGCCGCGCCGCGCCGGGTTTGTTCCGCCCGAGCGGCGTGCTGTCGGCTGCCGAGTGGCCCGTTCGGACGGTCGCCGCTCCGCGCGGACCGGCCTGCCGGGAGCGGACCGGCCTGCCCGGAGCGGACCGCTTGCCCGGAGCGGACCGCCCTTTGTCCGGAGCGGACCGGCCCTGCTCCCCCCCCCGGAGCGGACCGCCCCCCCCCCGGAGCGGACCGCCCCGTCGGGAGCGGACCGCCCTGCCCGGAGCGGGCCGCCCTGTCCGAAGCGGACCGCTCTGCCCGGAGCGGACCGGCCTTGTCCGGAGCGGGCCGCCCTGTCCGAAGCGGACCGCTCTGCCCGGAGCGGACCGGCCTCGCTTCCTCCCGGAGCGGACCGCCCTGATCGGAGCGGACCGGCCTTGCCCGGAGCGGACCGGCCCTGCCCTCCCCGGAGCGGATCCCGCCCTGCCCGGCCCCCGAACCCGCCTGGCACGGTCACCCCATGTACCTCAACCCTCGGCGAAGCCCGAGGCCCCTCAGCGGCGCTCTGCCCCGTGCCCGTGCCCGTGCTCCCCGTGCCAGTGCACCCCGTTCGTCGCAGCGATCCGCTTCCACGACCTGGGCTGGGAAACGCCCTTCGCTCCCTTCGCCCCCTTGGCCACCGCCGCGGCCCGAGCCGCCGGCACCCCCGGCTTCGACGGCTGGAACAGCCACGTGTCGAACAGCGCGGCCAGCGGCTTGCCCGACACCTCCTCCGCGTACCGCTGGAAGTCCGCCACCGACGCGTTGCCGTGGGCGTACTTCGTCGGCCAGCCCTTGAGGACCGTGAAGAAGGCCTCGTCGCCGATCTTGTTGCGCAGTGCCTGGACGGCCAGTGCGCCACGGTCGTAGACCGCGATGTCGAACTGGTTCTCCGGGCCCGGATCCCCGGGCTTCACCGTCCAGAACGGGTCGTCGGCCGGATGGGAGGCGTACACGTAGTCGGCGAGTTCCTGCGCCGTGCCCTCGCCCTCGTGTTCGGACCACAGCCACTGCGCGTACCGCGCGAAGCCCTCGTTGATCCAGATGTCCTTCCAGCGCTTGAGCGACACCTCGTCGCCGTACCACTGGTGGGCCAGCTCATGGACGACGACGGACACGTTGGACCCGTTCGCGAACTGCCGAGGGCTGTAGAACGGCCGGGTCTGCGTCTCCAGGGCGTACCCGGTACGGGTGTTCGGCACGTACCCGCCGAGCGCGTTGTACGGGTACGGCCCGAAGTACCCGGCGAGCCAGTCCGCGATCTCCCCGGTCCGTTCGAGGCTCGCCCGCGCCGCTCCGGCATGGGCGCCGAGATCCTTGCTGTAGGCGTTGAGGACCGGTATGCCGCCCTCGGTCGTGCCGGTCGTGATGTCGAACTTCCCGACCGCGAGCGTGGCGAGGTACGTGGCCTGCGGCTTGTCGGACCGCCAGTTCCAGCGGGTCCAGCCGAGTTTCGAACTCGTCGACTGGAGCGTGCCGTTGGAGATGGCCTGGGTGCCGTCCGGGACCAGCACGGACACGTCGTAGGTCGCCTTGTCGAGCGGGTGGTCGTTGCTCGGGAACCACCAGGCGGCAGCCTCGGGCTCGTTCGCCGCGACACCCCCGTCCGGGGTGCGGTGCCAGCTCGTGAAGCCGTGGGCCTGCTTCGACGACGGCACTCCGCGGTAGCGCACGACGACCGTGACGGGCGCGCCCTTCGTCAGCGGGGTCTTCGGCGTGATCTCCAGCTCCTGCTCGCCCGAGGTCCGGAACGAGGCCTTCACTCCGTTGACGCGCACCTCGCCGACGTCCAGCAGGAAGTCCAGGTTGAAGCTCGACAGGTCCTGCGTGGCGCGGGCGACGAGGGTCGCCGTGCCCTCCAGTTCGTCCGAGGCCGGCTGGTACTTCAGCCGGAGGTCGTAGTGGGAGACGTCGTAGCCGCCGTTGCCGTGATCCGGGTAGTAGGGGTCGCCGATGCCCGGCGCGCCGGGGGAGTGGGGCGCGGCCGATGCCGGGATCGCCAGCAGGAGAACGGTCGCTGCCAGGGCTCCCGGCGCGATGATTCTGCGGTGCACGCAAGGCTCCAAGTCGTAGGGTGCCGAGGTCTGTCAGGGGTCTGTCTCTGTCAGTGGTCTGTCCGGGGTCTGTCCGGGGTCTGTCCGGAGCCTATTGACTCCCTGTGCCCCTGATCATGTCCATGGCCCCCGCTGTCACACGATCGCCATTCGGCCGACATGAGACACCCGCCCCGAAGGCCCCCCGGGACACGCCGGTCCGTCAGCTGCCCTCTTCTGCACGGGAGTTCACCGATGTACCGTCCGGCGCATGCCGAAACGCACGCGCTTCACGACCTGGAGACCGCTCGCGACGGCGGCCACGGCCGCCCTCTTGGCCACCCTGATCACCCCGGCCGCCGTACAGGCCGCACCGGCCGCACCGGCCGCACCGGCCGTCCCGAGCGGCAGCGAACCCGTCTACTCCTACGAGAACGCCGTCCGCGAGGCCGTCTGGGTGGACACCGGGCTCGACGGCGACCGGGACGGAAAGACCGACCGGGTCGCCGTCGACATCGTCCGCCCCCGGGAAGCCGCCCGACAGGGCCGCAGGGTCCCCGTCATCATGGACGCCAGCCCGTACTACTCCTGCTGCGGGCGCGGCAACGAGAGCCAGAAGAAGACGTACGACGCGCAGGGCCGTGTCGCACAGATGCCGCTGTACTACGACAACTACTTCGTCCCGCGCGGCTACGCCTTCGTCGGCGTCGACCTGGCCGGAACCAATCGCTCCGACGGCTGCGTCGACGTCGGCGGCCGCTCCGACGTCCAGTCCGCCAAGGCCGTCGTCGACTGGCTGAACGGCCGCGCCAAGGCCTACACGAGCCGCACGGGCGCCACCCGCGCCCAGGCCGGCTGGACCAACGGCCGCACCGGCATGATCGGCAAGAGCTGGGACGGCACCATCGCCAACGGCGTGGCCGCCACCGGTGTCAGGGGCCTGAAGACCATCGTCCCCATCAGCGCCATCTCCTCCTGGTACGACTACTACTTCCAGCAGGGCGCCCCCCTCTACGACTCCGGCCCCGCGTGGCTGTCGGACTACGTCAACAGCCCCGACGCCCGTGCCAAGTGCGCAGCCGTCCAGCAGAAGCTCACCGACGGCGCCCCGCGCACCGGCGACCGGACCCCGCTGTGGACCGAGCGCGACTACGTCAAGGCCGCGCGCAAGGTCAAGGCCAGCGTCTTCCTCGTCCACGGCATGCAGGACCTCAACGTCCGCATGAAGCACGTAGGCCCGTGGTGGGACGCCCTCGCGAAGAACGGCGTCGAGCGCAAGATCTGGCTGTCCCAGACCGGGCACGTCGACCCCTTCGACTTCCGGCGCGGCGCCTGGGTCAAGACGCTGCACCGCTGGTTCGACCACGAACTCATGGGCATCGACAACGGCATCGACCGTGAGCCCATGGCCGACATCGAACGCGCGCCCGACCGGTGGGACACCTCCCGCGTCTGGCCGCCGAGCGGCACCCGGGCCGCCACCCTGCGCCCCGGCCTCGGAGCCCAGGCCGGCGTCGGAACCCTCGGCCTTCAGCGCGGCCGCGGCACCGAGAGCTTCACCGACGACCCGAAGCTGAGCGAGACCGACTGGGCCGCCCGGATCGACCGGCCGACACCGGAGAAGGCCGGGTTCGTCACCGGACCGCTCACCCGTGACCTGCGCCTGTCCGGCTCCTCCGAGGTCACCGTGACCGCGACGCCCTCCACCCCGACGGCCCACCTCTCCGCCGTCCTCGTGGACATCGGCCCCGCCACCATCCGCGACTACGCCGACGCCGGCGAAGGCATCACCACCCTCGCCGACCGCACCTGCTGGGGCGCCGCCACCACCGGCGACAGCCCGTGCTTCAAGGAGACGAAGGCGAAGACCGCCGACGTCGACTACACCGTCGTCAGCCGCGGCTGGGCCGACCTCGGCAACCACGCCTCCGACCACAAGGGCTCCCCGCTCACCCCGGGCAAGCGGTACACGATCACCGTCGACCTGGCGGCCACCGACCACGTCGTCC
Source organism: Streptomyces sp. NPDC029044 (assembly GCF_040637495.1). Classification (NCBI taxonomy): domain Bacteria; kingdom Bacillati; phylum Actinomycetota; class Actinomycetes; order Kitasatosporales; family Streptomycetaceae; genus Streptomyces; species Streptomyces sp. NPDC029044. Next base: position 70,220 of record NZ_JBEZWN010000009.1, on the reverse strand, counting down.
CGAAGGGCCACCGCCTGGCGCTGATCGTCGCGGGCACGGACAAGGACCTCATCGACCCTCCGGCCGACAAGCCGAAGCTCACGCTCGACCTCTCCCGTACCTCGGCGCGCGTCCCGTTCGCCGGCGGAGCCACCGCCTTCGCCCGCGCCACCGCGGGGACCTCGTTCGCCGCCCCCGACGCCACGCTCCTGGACGGCGTCCGGGAGCCGCGCACCACGCACCGCGTCCCGGGGGAGACCCGGTGACCCGCGCCGGCGCCCTCGTCCTGACCGCAGCCGCTCTCACGGCCTCCCTGATCGCCGCACCGGCTCAGGCGGCCCCGGACTCCCCGCCGCGCACCGGCTTCGAACAGTCGAACGGTGCCCGCTGGACCACGCTGCCCGAGGAGCAGGACTTCCTCAAGGCGGTCGACCGCTCCAGCGGCCGTGTCTCCCTGACCCGTTTCGGCTCGACGAAGCAGGACCGCCCGCTCCAGCTGGTGCGCATCGGCACCCGCCCGAGCCAGAGCAAGGTGCTGCTCGTGTGCAGCCAGCACGGCGACGAACCCTCCGGCCGCGAGGCCTGCCTGACCACCGTCCGTGACCTCGCCCTCGCCCGGGACAGCCGCACCCGGCGCTTCCTGGACCGCACGACGGTCCTGGTCGTGCCCACCGCCAACCCGGACGGCCGGGCCCTGAACACCCGGGGCAACGGCGACGGTGTCGACATCAATCGCGACCACCTCGCCCTGAAGACCGCCGAGGGGCGCGCCCTGGCCGCCCTCATCCGCGACCAGCGCCCCGACGTCGTCTACGACCTGCACGAGTACGGCGCCACCCCGCCCTACTACGACAAGGACCTCTTCGACCTGTGGCCGCGCAACCTCAACACCCACGAGGCCGTCCACGACGAGGCGAGGACCCTGTCGGGGGCGTACGTCCGGCCCGCCGCCCGGCTGGCCGGCCACTCGACCGGCACCTACGGCATCTGGACCGACCCGGAGACCGGTGAGCCGGTCAGACAGGTCGCCGGTGACGGACAGGAGCGCATTCTGCGCAACATGTCCGGTGTGAAGCACTCCGTGGGGCTGCTCATCGAGAGCCGTGTGGACCCGCTCACCGACGCGGAGAAGGCGGACGAGGCGCTGAACAACCGCCGCCGGGTCACCTCCCAGCTCGACGCCCTGGAGGGCCTGTTCGACTACGCCGACCAGCGCCGCGGCAGGATCGAGACGGCGACGACCGGGGCCCGGCTCGCCGGTTACACCGACACCGGGCCGGTCTACGTCGGCGGCGCCAACAACGACCCGCCCGAACCGGTCGAAACCATCCAGAACCCACCCTGCGGCTACCGGCTCACCGCCGCCCAGTACGCCGAGGTGGGCGACGAACTGTCCCTGCACGGCGTGCGCGTGCGCAAAGACCGGCAAGGCGTGCTCGTTCCCCTGCGCCAGCCCATGCGGGCGCTGGTGCCGCTGCTGCTCGACGACCGGGCCGAGTACCACCTGACCGGAGGTTCATCCGAAAACGCATGTTGAGAGGGGTGAAATTCCGCCACACGTGGTAGCAGCGTTACGGAGGACCTGGGTTCTCCCCTGCTTTCCCACATGAAAGGTGCCGCCTGTGACGCAAGAACGACCAAGCGAGAAGGACTCCCCAAGCGGAGCCGCGCTGCCGGGGTCGGAAGCGGGCCTGCCCGGACAGGACCGGCCGCAGACCGACCGCATCGTCTTCGGCGTCACGGCGGTGCTCACCCTCGCCTTCGTGGTCTGGGGCGCCGCGGCGACCGACTCGCTGGAAGACGTCTCCACCAGCATGCTCAGCGGCCTGATGCACAACGGCGGCTGGGCGTTCATGCTCGCCGCCTCCGGCTTCGTGGTCTTCGCCCTCTGGCTCGCGATCAGCCGCTACGGCCGTATCCACCTCGGCGCGGAGGGTGAGGAACCCGAGTTCCGCACGGTGTCCTGGGTCGCGATGATGTTCAGCGCGGGCATGGGCATCGGCTTGATGTTCTACGGCGTGAGCGAGCCGCTGTCCCACTACGGCACGCCCCCGCCGGGATCCGATCCGGCCGACTCCGGCGATCGCATGGAGACGGCCATGGCCACCACCCTGTTCCACTGGACGCTCCACCCCTGGGCGATCTACGCGGTGGTGGGCCTCGCCATCGCCTACAGCACCTTCCGCAGGCGGCGCCGCCAGACCATCAGCGCCGTCTTCACCCCGCTGATCGGCAAGAAGAACGCCAACGGCGGCATCGGCCGGGCCATCGACATCCTCGCGATCATCGCGACCGTCTTCGGCTCCGCCGCATCCCTGGGGCTCGGCGCGCTCCAGATCGGCTCCGGTGTGCAGGAGCTGAAGTGGATGGACAAGGTGAGCACCGGGCTGCTCGTCACGATCATCGCGGTGCTGACCCTGGCCTTCGTCGCGTCCGCGATCTCCGGTGTGGAGAAGGGCATCCAGTGGCTGTCCAACACCAACATGGTGCTGGCGCTGGTGCTCGCCCTGTTCGTGTTCGTGGCGGGCCCCACCATCATCGTCCTCGACCTGCTGCCCACCTCCGTCTTCGCCTACCTCGGCGACCTGCCCCAGCTGGCCGGCCGGACCGAGGCGAGCGGCGGCGAGGGCGTCGCCGCCTGGCTGGGCAGCTGGACCGTCTTCTACTGGGCGTGGTGGATCTCCTGGACGCCGTTCGTCGGCATGTTCATCGCCCGCATCAGCCGCGGCCGCACGATCCGCCAGTTCGTCGGCGGCGTCATCCTCGTGCCCAGCACGGTCAGCCTGATCTGGTTCGCGATCTTCGGCGGCTCGGCGATGAAGATGCAGGAGGAGGGGCAGCTCGCCAAGGAGGCGACTCCGGAGGGCCAGCTCTTCGGCGTGCTCCAGCAGTTCCCCATCGCCACCGCCACGAGCCTGCTCGTGATGATCCTCGTCGGCATCTTCTTCGTCTCCGGCGCCGACGCGGCCTCGATCGTCATGGGCACCCTGTCGCAGAAGGGCGCCCTCGAACCCGGCCGCTTCGTGGTGGTGTTCTGGGGCGTGGTCACCGGCGCGGTGGCCGCGATCATGCTGCTCGTCGGCAGCGGGCAGGGCGACGCCCTGACCGGACTCCAGAACCTCACGATCCTCGCGGCGGCCCCGTTCGTCATCGTGATGATCTTCATGTGTGTCGCCCTGATGCGCGACCTTCGCCGTGACCCGGTGATCGTGCGTGAGCAGATGGGCTCCGAGGCCGTCGAGATGGCCGTCATGGAGGGACACAAGAAGTACGACGGCGAGTTCGAGTTCCGCGTCGGCCCGGGCCGCGGCCCGGACGTGGAGGGCGACCCGATCGGCAAGCACTGATCCCGAAAGGCAGCGGGCGGTCCGGGTCCCACGACCCGGGCCGCCCTTGCCGTTCCCCTGGGGTCGCGCTCAGCCGGCCACCAGCCGGGCCGCCTCCTCCGCGCACCCCCAGGCCACGGTGACGCCCCCACCGCCGTGGCCGTAGTTGTGCACCAGGAGCCGCCCGTCCGGCAGGGTGTCCCGCTCCAGCCGGACCGCCGGCCGGGTGGGCCGCAGACCGACCCGGTGCTCCAGGACGCGGGCCCCGGCGATCTCCGGCCTGAGCGCCGCACAGCGGCGGACGATCGCCTCGGCCGTCGCGGGGTCGGGTTCCAGCGACCACGCGTCGTCCTCGGAGGTGCCGCCGAGCACGAGCCCGCCCGGCTGCGGGAACAGGTACGCGTGCTCCCCGGCCGCGTCGCTCGAGACCATCCAGGTGTCGATCCCCGGGTTCTCCACGACGACCAGCTGCCCCCGTACCGGCCGCACGGAGGGGTCCGGCACGAGCTCCCGCGCGGCGAGTCCCGTGCAGTTGACCACGACGTCCGCGTCCACCTCCGCGAACCCGGACACCGCGTGCGTCTCGACCACACCCCCCGCCGCGACGAACCGCTCCCGCAGCCATCGCAGATGGACCGGCATGTCGATCAGCGGCAGCCGCACCCACAGCCCCGTGCCCGCGTATTCGCCGGCCGTGGCCGCCCGCAGCCCCGGCACCCGCCCCGCCAGCCATGCGTCGGCCTCGTCGAGGCGGGTCTCGCCCTGTACCCCTTCGACCATGCGTACGCCGGCAGGCTCGCCCCGCGCGGCCAGCTCCTCGTACACCTCCAGCGACCGCAGCGCCCACCTCCGCGCCGTCGCGACCGGCTCGATCCGGTACGGCCACCACAACGCGCCCGCAACGGCGGAGGTGGTCGCCTCGACGGGATCCCGCGTCCAGATCCGCACCCGCCGCCCGCGCTCGGCGAGGGCCAGGGCCGTCGTCAGCCCGACCACCCCGCCACCGACCACCACGATCTCGCCACTCGACTCACTTGCCATGCCCGGACCGTAGCGGAATGTGTCATGCCGTGCTCACATCACGCGCAGTGTGGGGATACTCACAGCATGTGTGCCGAGTACGCGACCTTCGGCCTGGCTCCCGCGATGCGGGCCGGGGGAGTCCTCAACGACGGTGGTTACCAGGTCCACCGGGATTTCGTGGACTTCATCGTCGACGGACGCCCGCTGCTGTTCCAGCTCTCCGACCTCGACGCGGTCTCCCCGCTCGCCTCCGACGTCCCTCCCGCGATCTTCACCGCGCAGGTCCGCAGCCTGCTCCTGGAGAGCGAGGCCCCGTTGCCCGGCGGCCGTTACGTCGTCTACGGCTGTCCCGAGTGCGAGGACCTGGCCTGCGGAGCCGTCACCGCGGTCATCCGACGCGACGGCGAGGACTTCATCTGGCGGGACTTCGCCTGGCAGACCGACCAGCACGCCGATCTGGAGCTCAACGGCTACCACGGCATCGGCCCGTTCCGGTTCCGCGGCGCCGAGTACCGCACGGCGCTGGGCTCCCTGCTGGACGGCTCCGCGCCCGACCCCAAGCGCCGCGTGCTGCTGATCGGCGCCCGCGTCGCCGTTCTCGCCAAACTCGCCGCGGCCCTGCGCACCATCGGTGTCGGCGCCGACATCGCCCATGACGCCGACGGCGTACCCCCGGACGAACTCCGCGGCTACGGCGCCGTCGCCTTCGGCCACGCGGCCGGCGAGCGGGAACGGGCCGCCGTCCGCCGTGCGTTCGAGCGCGCCGGGGTCCCGGTCGCCCACGTCGACGGCCTCGCCCCGATCGTCCCGCTCCTCGTCGCCCAGATCGAACACGCCCTGGACCGCAGCCCGGCCGACCGCCGCCGTCTCACCGGCCTCACCGTCGCCGACGGCGGTGCGGACGTCGAGGTCACCTCCGCCTGCCGCGTCACCCTCACCGCCTACCGCCTCGACCGGCTCTCCCGTACCCACACCCACGCGGTCTTCGACGGCGTCCTCGAAGCGGGCCGCCACCGCGTCGCCCTAGGTGCGAAAACGGTCCGGGGGCGGTCGTTCGTCGTGGCCCGCACCGCCGGGACCGTCCTGGTGGCGGCCGTGAACCACTGAGCGGCCCGGCCGTTAGGATCGGCGCTCTGATGACTGCCACCCTCGTCGCCAAGAACCTCGCCGCCGGCCACGGCGACCGCTCCCTGTTCACCGGACTCGACCTGGTCGTCGCGCCCGGCGACGTGATCGGCCTGGTCGGAGCCAACGGCGCGGGCAAATCCACCCTGCTCAGGATGCTCGCCGGGCTCACCGCACCCGAGCAGGGCGAACTGCGCCTGTCTCCGCCGGCCGCCACCGTCGGCCACCTCCCGCAGGAGCCGGACCGCCGGCCCGGCGAGACCGTCCGGGCGTTCCTGGCCCGCCGCACAGGCGTCGCCGAGGCGCAGCGCACCATGGACGAGGCGACCCAGGCCCTGGTCGACGGGGCGCCCGGCGCCGACGACGCCTACGCCACCAGCCTGGAGCGCTGGCTCGGTCTCGGCGGCGCCGACCTCGACGAACGCGCCGAGGAGGTCGCCGACACCCTCGGCCTCAAGGTCGGCCTGGACCAGCCGATGACGTCCCTGTCCGGCGGCCAGGCGGCCCGCGCCGGTCTCGCTTCCCTGCTGCTGTCCCGCTACGACGTCTTCCTCCTCGACGAGCCGACCAACGACCTCGACCTGGACGGCCTGGAGCGCCTCGAACGTTTCGTGAGCGGCCTGCGCGCCGGCACGGTGGTCGTCAGTCACGACCGCGAGTTCCTCACCCGCACCGTCACCAAGGTGCTCGAACTCGACCTCGCCCAGCGGCAGATCAACCTCTTCGGCGGTGGTTACGAGGCCTACCTGGAGGAGCGGGAGGTCGCCCGCCGGCACGCCCGCGACGAGTTCGAGGAGTACGCCGACAAGAAGAACGCCCTCCAGGACCGCGCGCAGATGCAGCGCTCCTGGATGGACAAGGGCGTGAAGAACGCGCGCCGCAAGGCGGGCAACGACAACGACAAGATCGGCCGCAAGTTCCGCAGCGAGGCCAGCGAGAAGCAGGCCGCGAAGGCCCGCCAGACCCAGCGCATGATCGAGCGCCTGGAGGTCGTCGAAGAGCCCCGCAAGGAGTGGGAGCTGCGCATGGAGATCGCGTCGGCCCCGCGCTCGGGCGCCGTCGTCGCGACCCTGCGGGACGCCGAGGTGCGCCGCGGCGGTTTCGTCCTCGGCCCCGTCTCCCTACAGGTCGACTGGGCGGACCGGGTGGCGGTGACGGGCGCGAACGGCGCCGGCAAGTCCACGCTGCTCGCCGCCCTCCTCGGCCGCGTCCCGCTGGACGCCGGGCACGCCGCGCTCGGTTCGGGCGTCCTGCTCGGCGAGGTCGACCAGGCCCGCAAGCTGTTCCACGGCGAGGAGTCACTGCTCGACGCCTTCCGCGCGGCCGTCCCGGACACCGAACCGGTCGAGATCCGCACCCTCCTGGCCAAGTTCGGCCTCAAGTCGGACCACGTCCTGCGCCCCGCGGCGAGCCTCTCCCCGGGCGAGCGCACCCGCGCCGCCCTGGCGCTGCTCCAGGGCCGGGGCGTCAACCTGCTGGTCCTCGACGAGCCGACCAACCACCTCGACCTGCCCGCCATCGAGCAACTGGAGTCCGCCCTCGACGCCTACGAGGGCACCCTCCTGCTGGTCACCCACGACCGGCGCATGCTGGACGCCGTACACGTCACCCGCCGCCTGGAGGTGGCGGACGGCAAGGTGACCGAGCGCTAACGGGCCGTCAGGCGCGTGGCCAGCTGCGGGTAGTCGACGACGTACCCCTCCTCGTCGAACTCCAGGTCGCTGTGGAAGTCGCCGGAGGAGTAGCGGACCCGCCCGGGCCCGAGATGCGTGTAGGTCTGCCGCGACGGCCGCACCACCAGGTCCGGCACCGACACCCACGCCATCAGGAACTCCCGTTCGCCGGGCGCCTGGTGGAGCCCGTGCCGCAGCACCGGCATGGTGTTGGTGAGCGGGCACAGCCCGAGGTCGCAGTCGAGCGCACCGGCGACATCGGACAGCGGCTCGCCGTTCGCGGTCCATCGGCCCTGGCCGTCGTGGAGCAGATCGAGCGTGCGGGTCCCTGCCTCGGCTTCCGCCGTGACGGTCAACCGCCTGGTCACGAATCCTTCGGCGGTCTCCACCTCGTACGAGATCCAGTACGGCTCCGGAACGGTACCGACGGCCCGCCCGCGCGCCCGCAGCACGGCTTCTGCGAGCTGGACCCAGGCGGTCTCCAACCCCTGGCTCCCGGACACTTCCCAGGTGATGGCACGCATCCAGTAACCCTAGAACGGAAAGGGCGCGAAGCGCCTCTTTCCCAGGGGCGCGGGGAGCTGCGCGACCAGCCACAACGGCCCCGCAGCTCCCACGGCCCCCACGGCGGAGCCGTCAGCGCTTGCCGCCCTTGGGATCCGCCAGCCCGGCGCGGCGCAGCGCATCGGCCATCGCGCTGTTGGCAGGCGGCGGCGCCTGACGCGAACCGCCACCACCGCCGCGGCCACCACCACGCCCGCCCTGCCGCTGCTGCGGCGGACGCCCACCTCGCTGCCGGCGCTCACCGCCACCGCCCTGCTGCCCCTGCTGGGCCGCCTCGTCCTCCAGCCGCAGCGTCAGCGAGATCCGCTTGCGCGGAATGTCGATGTCGAGCACCTTCACCTTGACGATGTCGCCGGGCTTCACGACGTCCCGCGGGTCCTTCACGAACGTCTTCGACATGGCGGAGACATGCACCAGGCCGTCCTGGTGCACACCGATGTCCACGAACGCCCCGAACGCCGCGACGTTCGTCACGACGCCCTCCAGGACCATCCCGGACGACAGGTCGGAGATCTTCTCCACGCCCTCCTTGAAGGAGGCCGTCTTGAAGGCCGGGCGCGGGTCGCGGCCGGGCTTCTCCAGCTCCTTCAGGATGTCCGTGACCGTCGGCAGACCGAACGTCTCGTCCACGAAGTCCTGCGGCTTCAGCGAGCGCAGCACTCCCGTGTTGCCCACGAGCGAGGCGACCTCCTGCCCGGTGCTCTTCACCATGCGCCTCACCACCGGGTACGCCTCGGGGTGCACGCTCGACGCGTCCAGCGGGTCGTCGCCGCGGATCCGCAGGAAGCCCGCGCACTGCTCGTACGCCTTCGGGCCGAGCCGCGCCACCTTCTTCAGCTCGCCCCGGGCCTTGAACGGCCCGTTCTGGTCCCGGTGCGCCACGATGTTCTCGGCGAGCCCGGAGGTGATGCCGGAGACCCGGGCGAGCAGGGGGGCCGACGCCGTGTTGACGTCCACGCCCACGCCGTTCACACAGTCCTCCACCACCGCGTCGAGCGAACGCGACAGCTTCACCTCGGACAGGTCGTGCTGGTACTGGCCGACGCCGATGGACTTCGGGTCGATCTTCACCAGCTCGGCCAGCGGGTCCTGGAGCCGGCGGGCGATCGACACGGCGCCGCGCAGCGACACGTCCATGTCGGGGAGCTCCTGCGAGGCGAAGGCGGACGCCGAGTACACGGACGCGCCGGCCTCGGACACCATCACCTTCGTGAGCTTCAGCTCAGGGTGCTTGGTGATCAGCTCCCCGGCGAGCTTGTCGGTCTCGCGGGACGCCGTGCCGTTGCCGATGGCGACCAGCTCGACCGCGTGCTCCTTCGCGAGCCGGGCCAGCTTGGCGATGGCCTCGTCCCAGCGGTTGGCCGGGACGTGCGGGTGGATGACGTCCGTGGCGACGACCTTGCCGGTGGCGTCGACGACGGCGACCTTCACACCCGTACGGAAACCGGGGTCCAGGCCCAGCGTCGCGCGCGTGCCCGCCGGGGCGGCGAGCAGCAGGTCGCGCAGGTTGGCCGCGAACACCCGCACCGCCTCGTCCTCGGCGGCCGTGCGCAGCCGCAGCCTGAGGTCGATGCCGAGGTGGACGAGGATGCGGGTGCGCCACGCCCAGCGGACGGTGTCCTTCAGCCACTTGTCGCCGGGGCGGCCCCGGTCGGCGATCCCGAACTTGTGGGCGACGATCCCCTCGTACGAGGAGGGCCCGTCCGTCTGCTCCTCGGGTTCCAGGACGAGGTCGAGAACCTCCTCCTTCTCCCCGCGCAGCATCGCCAGGACGCGGTGCGAGGGGAGCTCGGTGAAGGGCTCGGCGAAGTCGAAGTAGTCGGCGAACTTCGCGCCCGCCTCCTCCTTGCCGTCCCGTACCTTGGCGGCCAGCCGCCCGCGCACCCACATGCGCTCGCGCAGTTCACCGATCAGGTCGGCGTCCTCCGAGAAGCGCTCGGTGAGGATCGCCCGGGCGCCGTCGAGGGCGGCCTGCGGATCGGCCACGCCCTTGTCCGCGTCGACGAACGCGGCGGCCGCGGCGAGGGGCTCGACACCCGGGTCGCCGAGCAGGCCCTCCGCCAGCGGTTCGAGGCCGGCCTCACGGGCGATCTGCGCCTTGGTGCGCCGCTTGGGCTTGTACGGCAGGTAGATGTCCTCCAGGCGTGCCTTCGTCTCGGCGCCCCGGATGCTCGCCTCCAGTTCGTCGGTGAGCTTGCCCTGCTCGCGCACCGATTCCAGGATGGCCGTCCGCCGCTCCTCCAGCTCCCGCAGATAGCGCAGCCGCTCCTCGACGGTGCGCAGCTGCGCGTCGTCGAGCATCTCGGTCGCTTCTTTGCGGTAGCGGGCGATGAAGGGCACCGTGGAACCGCCGTCGAGCAGTTCCACGGCGGCCCTGACCTGCCGCTCCCGTACGCCGAGCTCCTCGGCGATCCTGCCTTCGATGGACACTGTGCTGATGGACCCGATGGACCCGGGTGTCGTCACGATCCCGTACCGCCTTCTCCGCTGAGGTTGCGCGGCAATTGTGGCAGGTGACACGGACACCCGGGGATCAGGGCGGCACCCGGCAGGTCGGGATTCCGGTCAGGCCCTGCGGCTGCGGGTGGAGGACGAGGCCCCACCGAAGAGCCGGGCAAGTGCCCGGAAGGGCAGCGTGACGACGGTGGCGATGGCCCCGCCGATCTGGCGCAGCACGTCTGCGATAGCACGGAACACGGAAATCCCCTTTCTCACTCCCGGCCGCGCCGGCCGGTGGAGAGCGGGTACCTCACCAGCGCGTCACTATGCGTCACCCTTTCCGATCAGGTCCGCGGGGAACGCCCCGGCCACGAGTGCGGCGTGCGCGAACACCCCGCCCAGCTCGGTCAGCCGGGCCACGCCCTCCGGGCCGAGGTGCTCGTACGGGGCGCGGTCCAAGCGGTCCGTCTCCTCCTCGATGTCCCGCCGCAGCGCGACGCCCCGGTCGGTGAGCTCGCCGGACGCCGTCAGCAGCCCCCGCCCGCGCAGCCGTTCCACCGCCGCCTCCCACTCCTGCCGGCTCCATCCCCGGGTGGCGCACACCCACTTCGGGTGCATGCCCTTGCCCGTCGCCGTGTGGGTCACCATCGCCTCCAGCCCGTCCAGCCCCGCGGACATCAGGGCGGCCAGGTGCCCGTCGCCCCGGTGCTCGCGCAGCAGGGTCGCCGCGTGCCAGTAGGCGAGGTGCGGCTCCTCGGGGACGGGCAGATCGGCGTGGGCGGCGTACAGCGGGCGGGCCTCGCGCGAGCAGGCCTCGGCGGCGCGCAGCGCGAGCCGTCCGGCCTCGGTCATCTCCGCAGATGCCACGGCCTCCTCGCCGAGCAGACGGCGCAGCGTCGCGTCGACCGCACGCGCGCGTGCCGCCAGGACCTGCCCGGGCGCGGCGGTCTCCCACACCGCCGGCACGTGCCGGGCCACGAGCTCGTACTTGTAGTTGTAGAAGGCCGCCGTGACGGCCCCGGCCCCGACGGGTCCGAGGGCGGCGGCCCGCACGGCGAAGTTCACGGCACGCGGGTCGGTGACCCCGACGGCGCCCAGCTCCCGCCCGAGGTCGGGCGAGAAGTAGTGGGTCGCGTGCAGGGAGTTGAGCATGTTGTGGCAGCGTCGGCCGGCGCGCGGCTCCAGGGCGGCAGTCGTCATGCCCGGCAGGTTACCAACCGCTTGGTATGTCCTCCATGCCCCGGCGCCCCGTGGCAGGAAAGGTGGGGTACTCGTCCTTGCCGCCTTACTGGGCTCCCGCCAAGAATCGACACCATGGTCCAGCGCACGGTTCTCGCCGTCCTCTTCGACGGCCTTCAGAGTCTCGACGTCACCGGGCCCGTGGAGGTCTTCGCGGGCGCGGAGCTGCTCGCCCCGGGCGCGTACGAGATCCGCACGGCGTCCCTGGACGGCGCGCCCGTGCGGACCACCAGCGGCCTGACCCTCGTCCCCGACGGGTCCCTGACCACCGCGGCTGACCCGGACATCCTCCTCGTCCCCGGCGGAACGGGCAGCCTGCGGCCCGACCCGCGTCTGGTGGCCTGGGTGCGTGAGCGGGGCCCGCGTGCCGGCCGCCTGGTCTCCGTGTGCACCGGCGCGGCCGTGCTGGCAGCGGCGGGCCTGCTGGACGGCCGCCGCGCCACGACCCACTGGGCCTACTGCGACCGGCTCGCCCGCGAGCACCCGGCCGTCGAGATCGACCCCGACCCCGTCTTCGTGCGCGACGGGCACATCACCACCTCGGCCGGTGTCACCGCCGGCATCGACCTCGCCCTCGCCCTGGTCGAGGAGGACCTGGGCCGGGACGCCGCCCTGACCATCGCCCGCCACCTGGTGGTGTTCCTGCGCCGCCCCGGCAACCAGGCCCAGTTCAGCGCCCAGCTCGCCGCCCAGACCGCACAGCGCGAGCCCCTTCGGGACGTCCAGCGCTGGATCTCCGACCACCCGGACGCGGACCTCTGCGTCGACACCCTCGCCGCCCGCGCCCGCCTCTCGCCCCGTCACTTCGCCCGCGCCTTCCGCGCCGAGACCGGCATGACACCGGGCCGCTACGTGGACCGCGTCCGCCTCGAACACGCCCGGCGCCTGCTGGAGGACACCGCCGACGGCATCGAGGAGATCGCCCGCACCAGCGGCTACGGCACGCCCGAGTCCATGCGCCGTGCCTTCGTCAGAACCCTGGGGACGCCCCCGGCCGAGTACCGCCGCCGCTTCCGCCCCGCCACCACAGCCTGAACGCATCGACACCAGCCGACCGAAGGGACCCCGTGCAGATCGCCATCGTCCTCTACGACCGCTTCACCGCCCTCGACGCCGTCGGACCCTACGAGACGCTCGGCCGGGTGCCCGGCGCGGAGACCGTCTTCGTCGCCGAGCAGGCCGGCCCCGTGCGGAACGACTCCGGAAACCTCGCGCTCACCGCCGACCGGGCCCTGGCCGACGTACCCCGCCCCGACATCATCGTGGTCCCCGGCGGCCCGGGCCCCCTCCCGCTGGCCGCCGACGGCCCCCTGCTCACCTGGCTGCGCACGGCCGACGTGACCAGCACCTGGACGACGTCCGTGTGCACCGGCTCCCTGCTGCTCGCCGCCGCCGGACTCCTCAAGGGACGCCGGGCGACGTCCCACTGGCTGGCCCTGGAGGAGCTGGAGCGCCACGGCGCCGAGCCGACGGGCGAACGGGTCGTCACCGACGGCAAGTACGTCACCGCCGCCGGCGTCTCCTCCGGCATCGACATGGGCCTGACGCTCCTCGGCCGGATCGCCGGAGACGACCACGCCCGGCTCGTCCAGCTCGCCACCGAGTACGACCCGCAGCCGCCCTACGACGCCGGGTCACCCGAGAAGGCCCCCGCGCACCTCGTCGAGCTGCTCCGGTCGGACCTCGACCTCACCCTGACGTAGGCACGCTCCAGCCGAACCGCGGCTGCCGGCGCTCCAGGAACGCGGCGACACCCTCGGCGGTGTCGCCGCTCGCGCGGGCCTGCCCGGCCCAGTGCTCGTCCCGGTCCGTACGCCCGTCCGCGAACTCCTTGGCCGCCGCCTGGGTCAGCTGCGAACGCGCCACCAGGACCCGGGTGAACTCGGCGACCCGCTCGCCGAGTTCGCCCTCGGGCAGCACCTCGTCGACGAGCCCGCTGCGCAGCGCACGCTCCGCCGCGATCAGCTCACCGGAGAACAGCAGGTACTTGGCGGTGGCCGGCCCCACCAGGGACACCAGCCGCCGGGTCGAGGAGGCCGGGTAGACGATGCCGAGCTTGGCCGGCGTCACCCCGAACAGCGCCCCCTGCTCGGCGAACCGCAGATCACAGGCCGCCGCCAGCTGCGACCCGCCGCCCACGCAGTGGCCCCGGATCGCGGCCAGGGTCGGCTTCGGGAACGCGGCCAGCGCCTCCTCGGCCCGCACGGCCAGCCCCTGCGCCTGCTCGGGCGAGCCCCGCAGCGTCGAGATGTCGGCCCCGGCGCAGAACGTGCCGCCCTCACCGGTGAGCACCAGCGCCCGTACATCCGGTTTCCCCGCGAGCTCCTCCAGCAGGACGGGAAGGGAGCGCCACATCGCGGCCGTCATGGCGTTGCGCTTCTCGGGATGGCGTATGACGACCGTCGCGACCGAATCGGTCACGCGGTGCTCCAGCTGCGGCTCCATGCGCCGGATGCTATCCGGATGCCAAACCCGTACAACCCGAATAGTTCGCCGAGACGGCACAACAGGGACAGGACCAGTCCCACAACTGACCGTGTCATACGCCAACGGTCAGAAGCGCTCGATAGTTGCTGACTTCTGTTCAGTCCCGGGGTCCGAGGCGCATCGTTACCAACACTCGGGGTGTGGCGACAATCGAGCGCGAGGGTGGCGACCGGACGATGGACGACGACGGGCGTGGGTTCGGTCCGCGCCCAGAGGGCGGCGCGGCGCCCCTCGGTCCAGGGCCCGCGGATCCGCTGCCGTACGAAGGGGTCTGGCGGTTCACCGCACCGGCGGTCGACGCCTCCGTCCCGCAGGCGCGGCACGCCGTACGGGACCTGCTGCTGCGTCAGGGCGTACCGGTACCCGACGACCTGGCCCAGGGACTGCTGCTGATCGTCTCGGAGCTGGTGACCAACGCCGTCAAGCACGCGGCGGTGCTGTCACCGACGATCGCCGTCGAGCTGGCCGTGGGTGCCGAGTGGCTCCGGGTGTCCGTGGAGGACAACCACCCGTACCGCCCCACGGCCCTGGAGGCCGACCACGGCCGGACCGGGGGCCGCGGACTGCTCCTGGTGCGCGAGGTCACCCGGGAGGCGGGCGGCGTGTGCGAGGTCGAGTACACCGCGAGCGGCGGCAAGGTGATCTGGGCCGCCCTGCCGCTCAAACCCGCGCGCTTCGCCTGAGGCCCCGTCCCGCCGGGGCCCGGGTCACCAGCCGGCCGACGGGCCCGTCAGCTCCCTGATCGCCGGCCGGGCCGCGTCCAGGACGGTCATGAACCAGGACGAGAAGGTGTCCTTGGCGTGCCGCTCCGCAAGCTCCGGCGGGGTCACGAACACCGTCGACGCCACCTCCTCGGCGTCCGGCCGCACCACGGCCTGCACCATGCCGACGAAGAGGTGGTTGTACTCCTGCTCCACCAGACCGGACTCCGGGTCCGGGTGGTTGTAGCGGACCGTGCCCGCCTCGGCCAGCAGGGACGGGGAGGCGCCGAGCTCCTCGAAGGTGCGCCGCGCCGCCGCCGCGAAGGGCGCCTCACCGGGGTAGGGGTGGCCGCAGCAGGTGTTGGACCACACGCCGGGGGAGTGGTACTTGCCCAGCGCGCGCTGCTGGAGCAGCAGCCGGCCGTACTCGTCGAAGAGGAACACCGAGAACGCGCGGTGCAGCTGTCCGGGCGGCTGGTGGGCGGCGAGCTTCTCCGCGGTGCCGATCGTCACGCCGTCCTCGTCGACCAGTTCCAGCAAAATCGCGTCTGCGGCGCCGTTCGACGGGTTGTGCGTCGCGGTGGCAGGTGTGATCGGCATACCCATCCTTCACATCGGTCTTCGCGCCCCAAGTCTGCCGTACGAATCCGGCACTCCCGGCACTTCGCAGCCCGCCCGCATGTCCCGCGCGGCGGCGCGGACCGCGGCCGGCACCGGTCCGGGGCCGGGAAAGGGACCCGGTAGATGATCGTGCCCGGCCGGGCAGGCGGAAAATCGTCCATGCCGGAGCTGTGGGGCTCAGGACGCGGACGCACGGCGGAAGGTTGCGTTACCCGGCGCACGGGCAGCGGAATGCGCCCTACCTGCCTCACACTCCGCGTGAGCCGCCGCCTCAGTGGCAGAGCCGGGCCTCGTGCTCGGCGTGCCCGCTCGGTTCCAGCTGGAACGTGCAGTGCTCCACGTCGAAGTGGTCACCGAGGCAGCCCTGGAGCTCGTGCAGCATCTTCTCGTGGCCTATCGCGTTCAGGGCCTCCGGGCTGACGACCACGTGCGCCGACAGCACCGGCATGCCCGAGGTGATCGTCCAGGCGTGCAGGTCGTGGACGTCCTCCACACCGTCCGTCGCGAGTATGTGCGAGCGCACCTCCGCCATGTCGACGCCCTTGGGGGCCGTCTCCAGCAGCACGGAGAGCGTCTCGCGCAGCAGCTTCCACGTCCGGGGCGCGATCATCAGCGCGATGACGAGCGAGGCGATCGGGTCGGCCGCCTGCCAGCCCGTGAGCATGATCACCACGGACGAGACGATCACCGTCACCGAACCGAGGGCGTCGGCCGCGACCTCCAGGAACGCGCCGCGTACGTTCAGGCTCTCCTTCTGGCCGCGCATCAGCAGCGCCAGCGACACCAGGTTCGCGACGAGGCCGATCGCACCGAACAGCAGGGCCAGCCTGCCTTCGGTCTCCGCGGGGGTGATGAAGCGCTGGACCGACTCGTACACGACGTAGCCGCCGGCCCCGAGCAGCAGCAGGCAGTTGGCCAGTGCGGCGAGGATCTCGGCGCGGGCGTAGCCGAAGGTGGCCTGGTCGCTGGGCGGCCGGTTCGCGAAGTGGATCGCGAGCAGCGCCATGCCCAGGCCCAGGGCGTCCGTCGCCATGTGCGCGGAGTCCGCTACGAGCGCGAGCGAGTCGGCGAGGGCGCCGCCGACGATCTGCACGACCACGATGCCGAGCGTGATCGCCAGCGCGGTGCGCAGCCTGCCGCGGTACGCCGAGGTCGCCGTACCGCCGGCCGCCGCGCCGTGCGCGTGCCCGTGATCGTGCCCAGCCCCCATGAGAAGTCAGCTCCCTGTGTCCGTTCGATCGTGCTCGGGGGGCCCAGTGAACTACGGGGAGGGGGTATGTGCAAAGCGGCACTGAACACCGTTGTCATGTGCCCTGACCTGCGGAAACGATATGCAGGTCAGGGCACCCTCAGCGGGTCAGGAGCCGTGGTGGAGCAGCCAGCCACGCCAGGCCGACTCGGTCATCTCGCGCACCCCGCGCCGGGCCGTCCAGCCGAGCTCGGCGGCTGCCCGGGCGGCCGAGGCCACCGCCCGCGGGGCGTCCCCGGGGCGGCGCCCCTCGACGAGCGGCGGCCGGCGGTCGCCGGTCACCTCGCCGATGACCGTGACCAGTTCGCGGACCGAGACGCCCTCGCCCCGGCCGATGTTGACCGTCAGGTCACCCGTGCCGCCCCCGTCGGCCAGCCGCCGGGCCGCCGCCAGGTGGGCCTCGGCCAGGTCGGCGACGTGGATGTAGTCACGGATGCACGTGCCGTCCGGGGTCGGGTAGTCGTCACCGAAGATCCTGGGCGCCTCGTCGCGGGTCAGCCGGTCGAAGACCATGGGGACGATGTTGAAGACGCCCGTGTCTGCCAGTTCCGGCGCGGCCGCGCCCGCCACGTTGAAATAGCGCAGACATACGGTGGAGATCCCGTGCGCCCGCCCCGCCGCCCGCACCAGCCACTCCCCGGCGAGCTTGGTCTCGCCGTAGGGGTTCACCGGCGCACAGGGCGTGTCCTCCGTGATGAGGTCCACACCCGGGTCGCCGTAGACGGCCGCCGACGACGAGAACACGAACCGCTCGATCCCCGCTTCGGCCACCGCGTCCAGCAGGGTCACCAGGCCACCGACGTTCTCCCGGTAGTACCGCGTCGGCTGGGCGACGGACTCGGCGACCTGCTTACGCGCCGCGAGGTGCACCACACCCGTCACACCGTGCTCGGCGAAGACCCCCTTCAGCAGCTCCCCGTCCAGCGAGGAGCCCCGTACGAGCGGGACCTCGGCGGGGAGCCGCGCGGGCACCCCGGCCGACAGGTCGTCCAGCGCGAGGACACGCTCCCCGGCCTCGGCCATGGCCCTGGCCACATGTGCTCCGATATAGCCGGCACCGCCGGTGATCAGCCACGTCATGGTCGCCCACCCTATGCGGCCACGGCGGCCGCCCCCGCAATGTCCCTTGATGTCCGCTTAGGGGGCGCGGTTTGTGGGGCGGGCCCCGGATCCACGATGATGATCGCGGCAAAGGCTCGTGCGAACCACGTCGATCCATCCGCCGAACGGGCGGTGAACGTGGCCGTCCCGGCATCCGATAGCCTCTGCCGACATGCCGCCCGGGAGCACCGGAGAGGGCGCCCCCACCATGTACATCACCGCCGCGGACGCGGCGGTACCCAGGGAGTGAATTCGGTTGTCGACCGCCATCCTCACCGGCCCGCCGGTCCCCGGATCGTCGATCGAGGCCGACCTGCGGTCCCTCGGGTTCGACCTCCGGATCGCGACCGACGCCACCGAGGCCGAGACCCTCCTCGCCGAGGTGCCCGGCGACGAACGGGTCGCCCTGGTCGACGCCCGCTTCGTGGGACACGTGCACGCGCTGCGCCTCGGCCTCACCGACCCCCGCTTCCCGCTCGCCGCGATCCCCGGTGCCGTCACGGCCCAGCCCGCCGGCCGCCAGGCCCTGACCCGGGCCATGGCACGCGAGAACTCCGCGGGCGGCGGCACCACGGTGGTCGACAGCAGCCTCGCCGACCGCGTCCTCACCGCCCTGGACGCCGACGGCACCGCCGTGCACCGCCCCGAGCTGGGCACGCTCGTCGCCGCCGTCCCCGCCGACCCGCAAGCCCGCAACGAGGCACGGCAGGCCGTGACCGACGTCGACGACGAGGCCGTGCGCCTGAAGTCCGCCGTGAAGGCCCGCGACGGCTTCTTCACCACCTACTGCATCAGCCCCTACTCCCGCTACATCGCCCGCTGGTGCGCCCGCCGCGGCCTGACCCCGAACCAGGTCACGACCGCCTCCCTGCTCACCGCCCTCATAGCGGCGGCCTGCGCGGCCACCGGCACCCGCGGCGGCTTCGTCGCGGCCGGCGTCCTGCTGATCGCGTCGTTCGTGCTGGACTGCACCGACGGCCAGCTCGCCCGCTACTCCCTCCAGTACTCCACGCTCGGCGCCTGGCTGGACGCCACCTTCGACCGGGCCAAGGAGTACGCCTACTACGCCGGCCTCGCGCTGGGAGCCGCCCGCGGCGGCGACGACGTCTGGGCACTGGCCCTCGGCGCCATGGTCCTTCAGACCTGCCGGCACGTCGTGGACTTCTCCTTCAACGAGGCCAACCACGACGCCACCGCCAACACCAGCCCCACCGCCGCCCTCTCCGACAAGCTCGACAGCGTCGGCTGGACGGTCTGGGTCCGGCGGATGATCGTCCTGCCCATCGGCGAGCGCTGGGCGATGATCGCCGTGCTCACGGCGGTCACCACCCCCCGCATCACCTTCTACGCGCTGCTCATCGGCTGCGCCTTCGCGGCGACGTACACCACGGCCGGCCGGGTGCTGCGCTCCCTGACCCGCAAGGCCCGGCGGACCGACCGGGCGGCCGCGGCCCTGGCCGACCTCGCGGACAGCGGCCTGCTCGCCCAGGGCTGCGCGGAGGCGTTCAGGAAGCCCGCCCGCGGGCTGCCGGGCTTCACCGCCCCCGCCGTCGCCCTCCTGGGCGGCCTCGCCGTCGTCCTCACGGCCGCGCTGACCGGCTTCGGCGGACCGTGGCCGGTCGTCGCCGCCGTCGCCTACGCCCTCACCTCCGGCCTCGCCGTCGCCCGCCCCCTCAAGGGCGCCCTCGACTGGCTGGTCCCCCCGTTCCTGCGCGCCGCCGAGTACGGCACGGTCCTGGTCCTGGCGGCCGAGGCGGACGTGAACGGAGCCCTTCCCGCGGCATTCGGGCTGGTCGCCGCGGTCGCCTACCATCACTACGACACGGTCTACCGCATCCGCGGCGACGCCGGAGCGCCTCCCGCCTGGCTGGTGCGCTCCATCGGAGGGCACGAAGGGCGGACGCTGCTCGTCACCGTCCTCGCCGCGCTGCTCACCGCCTCGCAGTTCACGGTCGCGCTCACGGCACTGGCCGTGGCCGTGGCCCTGGTGGTGCTCGTCGAGAGCATCCGCTTCTGGGTCGGCGCCCACAAGGGCGGCGCACCCGCCGTACACGATGAAGGAGAAACCGCATGATCGGCCTCGTGCTCGCGGCCGGCGCCGGACGGCGTCTGCGCCCCTACACCGACAGCCTCCCCAAGGCACTGGTGCCGGTGGGCCCCGCGGGCATAGAAGGCGAACCCACGGTGCTCGACCTGACCCTCGGCAACTTCGCCGAGATCGGTCTCACCGAGGTCGCGGTCATCGTCGGCTACCGCAAGGAAGCCGTGTACGCGCGCAAGGAGGCGCTGGAGGCCAAGTACGGCCTCAAGCTCACCCTCATCGACAACGACAAGGCCGAGGAGTGGAACAACGCCTACTCCCTGTGGTGCGGGCGTGACGCCCTCAAGGACGGGGTGATCCTCGCCAACGGCGACACCGTCCACCCGGTCTCCGTCGAGAAGACGCTGCTCGCCGCACGCGGCGACGGCAAGAAGATCATCCTCGCCCTGGACACGGTCAAGGACCTGGCCGACGAGGAGATGAAGGTCGTCGTCGACCCCGAGAAGGGCATGACGAAGATCACCAAGCTGATGGACCCCGCCGAGGCCACCGGCGAGTACATCGGCGTGACGCTGATCGAGGGCGACGCCGCCCCCGAGCTGGCCGACGCGCTCAAGGCCGTGTGGGAGACCGACCCGCAGCAGTTCTACGAGCACGGTTACCAGGAGCTGGTCAACCGCGGCTTCCGGATCGACGTCGCGCCGATCGGCGACGTCAAGTGGGTGGAGATCGACAACCACGACGATCTCGCCCGCGGACGGGAGATCGCGTGCCAGTACTGACCCGGCTCATCCCCTCCCCGCTCGTCGTCGACATCCGCGCGGGTGCCCTCGACGACCTGGCGTGCGTCCTCGCCGACGAGCGCATCTCGCACTCCGGCCGCCTCGCCGTCGCGGTCAGCGGCGGCTCCGGCGCCCGCTTGCGCGAGCGCATCTCGCCGAGCATGCCCGGCGCCACCTGGTACGAGGTCGGCGGCGGCACCCTCGACGACGCGGTCCGGCTGGCGAGCGACATAAAGGCCGGCCACTACGACGCGGTCGTCGGCCTCGGCGGCGGCAAGATCATCGACTGCGCCAAGTTCGCCGCGGCACGCGTCGGCCTGCCCCTGGTCGCCGTGCCCACGAACCTCGCGCACGACGGCCTGTGCTCGCCGGTCGCCACCCTCGACAACGACGCGGGCCGCGGCTCCTACGGTGTGCCGAACCCCATCGCGGTCGTCATCGACCTGGACGTCATCCGCGAGGCCCCGGTGCGTTACGTGCGCGCGGGCATCGGTGACGCGATCTCCAACATCAACGCGATCGCCGACTGGGAACTGGCCAACCGCGTCAAGGACGAGAAGATCGACGGACTCGCCGCGGCCATGGCCCGCCAGGCGGGCGAGGCGGTGCTCCGGCACCCGGGCGGGGTCGGGGACAACGACTTCCTCCAGGTGCTCGCCGAGGCGCTCGTCCTCACCGGCATCGCGATGTCGATCTCGGGCGACTCGCGGCCGGCCTCGGGGTCGTGCCACGAGATCAACCACGCCTTCGACCTGCTGTTCCCCAAGCGCGCCGCTTCCCACGGCGAGCAGTGCGGTCTCGGCGCGGCCTTCGCGATGTGGCTGCGCGGCGCGCACGAGGAGTCCGCGTACATGGCCGAGGTGCTCCGCCGGCACGGCCTGCCCGTACTGCCGGACGAGATCGGCTTCACGACGGACGAGTTCGTCAAGGCCGTCGAGTTCGCCCCGGAGACCCGCCCCGGCCGCTACACCATCCTCGAACACCTCGACCTGAACACCGAACAGATCAAGGACACATACGCCGACTATGTCAAGGCCATCGGTAGCTGAACTCCGCCCCGTCGTTCACCCCGCGGGGGTGAAGGACCGGCGCAGCGGTGAGCACTGGATGGGACGCCTCTACATGCGTGAGGTGTCCCTGCGGGTCGACCGTTACCTGGTCAACACCAGGGTCACGCCCAACCAGCTCACCTACCTGATGACCGTCTTCGGTGTGCTCGCGGCCCCGGCACTGCTCGTGCCGGGGATCGCGGGCGCCGTCCTCGGCGTGGTGTGCGTCCAGATGTACCTGCTGCTGGACTGCGTCGACGGCGAGATCGCGCGCTGGAAGAAGCAGTACTCGCTCAACGGCGTCTACCTGGACCGGGTGGGCGCCTACCTCACCGACGCCGCGGTGCTCACCGGCTTCGGTCTGCGCGCCGCCGACCTGTGGGGCAGTGGCCGCATCGACTGGCTGTGGGCCTTCCTCGGCACCCTGGCCGCCCTCGGCGCCATCCTGATCAAGGCGGAGACCGACCTCGTCGGCGTCGCCCGGCACCAGGCCGGCAAGCCTCCCGTGCAGGAGGCCGCATCCGAGATGCGCTCCTCCGGCATGGCGCTGGCCCGCAGGGCCGCCGGCGCCCTGAAGTTCCACCGCCTCATCCTCGGCATCGAGGCGTCCCTGCTGATCCTCGTGCTGGCGATCGTCGACCAGGCCCGCGGTGACCTGTTCTTCACCCGGCTCGGCGTCGCGGTGCTGGTCGGCATCGCGCTGGTGCAGACCCTGCTGCACCTGGTGTCCATCCTCGCCTCCAGCAGGCTGAAGTGAGCGGCATGAAGGTCGGCGCCGTCATCATCACCATGGGCAACCGGCCCGAGGAGCTGCGCGCCCTGCTCGACTCCGTCGCCAAGCAGGACGGCGACCGGGTCGAGGTGGTCGTCGTCGGCAACGGCTCACCCGTCCCGGACGTCCCCGAGGGCGTCCGCACCATCGAACTGCCCGAGAACCTCGGCATCCCCGGTGGCCGCAACGTCGGCATCGAGGCCTTCGGCCCGGCCGGCCGGGACGTCGACATCCTGCTCTTCCTGGACGACGACGGACTGCTCGCGAGCCACGACACCGCCGAGCTGTGCCGGAAGGCGTTCGAGGCCGACCCGAAGCTCGGCATCGTGAGTTTCCGCATAGCCGACCCCGAGACCGGCGTCACCCAGCGCCGCCATGTCCCGCGGCTGCGCGCCTCCGACCCGATGCGCTCCTCGCGCGTGACCACCTTCCTCGGCGGCGCCAACGCCGTCCGCACCCGGGTCCTCGCCGACGTCGGCGGTCTCCCGGACGCGTTCTTCTACGCCCACGAGGAAACCGACCTGGCCTGGCGGGCCCTCGACGCGGGCTGGATGATCGACTACCGGTCCGACATGGTGCTGTACCACCCGACGACCGCTCCCTCGCGGCACGCGGTCTACCACCGCATGGTCGCCCGCAACCGGGTCTGGCTGGCCCGCCGCAACCTCCCCGCGCCGCTCGTCCCGGTCTACCTCGGCGTGTGGCTGCTGCTCACCCTGCTGCGCCGTCCCTCCCGCAGCGCGCTGCGGGCCTGGTTCGGCGGGTTCCGCGAAGGCTGGACCACCTCGTGCGGTCCCCGCCGCCCCATGAAGTGGCGTACGGTGTGGCGGCTGACCCGGCTGGGCCGGCCCCCCGTCATCTGACAAGCTCGTATCCGGCGATACCCGGGAGCCCCCGGGCCGTACCCTGGCCCCGGCTCATGCCAGACCCCGGCACAGGCCGAGCATCTCGAAGACGAAAGTTTCCACTAGTGAGTGAGACAACGCACGACGCCACGGTCGCGGTGAGCGCGCCCGCGGCGCCCGACGAGGGCCTCACGGCGAAAGAACTCGCCGCCAGGCACGGGCTGACCGTCAGCGGCGCCCGGCCGTCCCTCATCGAGTACGTCCGTCAGCTGTGGGACCGGCGGCACTTCATCCTCGCCTTCTCCCGCGCGAAGCTGACCGCCCAGTACAGCCAGGCCAAGCTCGGCCAGCTGTGGCAGGTGGCCACGCCGCTGCTGAACGCGGCCGTGTACTTCTTCATCTTCGGCCTGCTGCTGGAGGCCGACCGCGGCATGTCCCGTGAGGTGTACATCCCGTTCCTGGTCACGGGCGTGTTCGTGTTCACCTTCACGCAGAGCTCGGTGATGGCGGGCGTGCGCGCGATCTCCGGCAACCTCGGCCTGGTCCGGGCCCTGCACTTCCCGCGGGCCTCGCTGCCGGTCTCCTTCGCGCTCCAGCAGCTCCAGCAGCTGCTGTTCTCGATGATCGTGCTGTTCGCCGTCACGATCGGCTTCGGCCACTACCCGGACCTGTCCTGGCTGCTGATCGTGCCGGTGCTGGTCCTTCAGTTCTGCTTCAACACCGGCCTCGCGCTGATCATGGCCCGGGCGGGCGCCAAGACCCCGGACCTTGCGCAGCTGATGCCGTTCGTGATGCGGACGTGGATGTACGCCTCCGGCGTGATGTTCTCCATCCCGATCTTCCTGGCGGACAAGCCGGCCTGGATCGCGAACGTCCTCCAGTGGAACCCGGCCGCGATCTACATGGACCTGATGCGCTTCGCCCTCATCGACGACTACGACCAGAAGTTCCTGCCCGACCACGTCTGGGCGGCCGCGGGCGCCTGGGCCGTGCTCTTCGCCCTGGGCGGCTTCGTGTACTTCTGGAAGGCGGAGGAGAGGTACGGCCGTGGCTGAGCAGAAGCAGGACGCGCGGATCCCCACCGTCGTCGCGGACGACCTGCACATCGTCTACCGCGTCAACGGCGCCAAGACCGGCAAGGGCAGCGCCACCGCCGCCCTCAGCCGCATCATCAAGCGGGGCGAGGAGCGGGGCGTGCGCAAGGTGCACGCCGTGCGCGGCGTCTCCTTCGTGGCGTACCGCGGCGAGGCCATCGGCCTGATCGGCTCCAACGGCTCCGGCAAGTCCACCCTGCTGCGGGCCATCGCCGGCCTGCTCCCCGCCGAGCAGGGCAAGGTCTACACCGACGGCCAGCCCTCGCTGCTCGGCGTCAACGCCGCCCTGATGAACGACCTCACCGGCGAGCGGAACGTCATATTGGGCGGGCTCGCCATGGGCATGTCCCGCGAGGAGATCAAGGAGCGCTACCAGGACATCGTCGACTTCTCGGGCATCAACGAGAAGGGCGACTTCATCACCCTGCCCATGCGCACCTACTCATCCGGCATGGCGGCCCGGCTCCGCTTCTCCATCGCCGCGGCCAAGGACCACGACGTCCTGATGATCGACGAGGCCCTGGCCACCGGCGACCGCAAGTTCCAGAAGCGCTCCGAGGACCGCATCCGGGAGCTGCGCAAGGAAGCGGGCACGGTGTTCCTGGTCAGCCACAACAACAAGTCCATCCGCGACACCTGCAACCGTGTCCTGTGGCTGGAGCGCGGCGAGCTGCGCATGGACGGCCCCACCGACGAGGTGCTCAAGGAGTACGAGAAGTTCACGGGCAAGTAGCCCGATGCGGACAGGGCCCCGACGGAACTGCTCCGGCGGGGCCCGGCGTCTGCAAAGGAAACGTCAACTCCGGCCCATCTCAGGAATCTTGGGGCCAATCGGTGTGTTCTCGTGATGTGCGGTAGACCCTGACGAACCGTGTCGCGTTGTACAACGTAAGCTGGACCGGTCCCGAAACACGGCAATCAGGGCGATAATGCGCGACACCGCCCGTCGGACCACCGTGCGGACGGCCGGGCGGCGTGTCCGAAATAGTGTGTATTGGGTCGGCAGTGTAGAACGGGAGATGTGACGGCGATGGCTTCGGAAACTCCCCAGCTCCACGCAGCACGTGCCGTCCCCGCGCCGGGCAGCCGGCGGTGACGGGAACCGGCACGGCGCGCCCCCTCGATCCGGAGCGCGGCACGCTCGACAAGGCCGCCGGCGAGAACTTCCCGGTGGCCCCCTTCTTCCTGCCCCGGGCCTGGCGCACCGACCTCATGGCCGTCTACGGCTTCGCCCGCCTGGTCGACGACATCGGTGACGGCGACCTGACCCCCGGTGGCGCCGACGCCCGGCTGCTCGGTGTGTCCCCGCGGGAGGCCGAGGACCGGCTGGTCCTGCTGGACGCCTTCGAGGCCGACCTGCGCCGGGTCTTCGACGCGACCCCGCGCCACCCCCTGCTGCGCCGCCTCCAGCCGGCCGTGCGCCGCTGCTCACTGACCCCCGAGCCGTTCCTCGGCCTGATCGCCGCCAACCGCCAGGACCAGCTGGTCGGCCGCTACGAGACCTACGACGACCTGCTCGCCTACTGCGAGCTGTCCGCCAACCCCGTCGGCCGCCTCGTCCTCGCCGTCACCGGCACCTCGACACCCGAGCGGATCCGCCGCTCCGACATGATCTGCACGGCCCTCCAGATCGTCGAGCACCTCCAGGACGTCGCCGAGGACCTCGCCCGCGACCGGATCTACCTGCCCGCGGCCGACATGAAGCGTTTCCACGTCCAGGAAGCGGATCTCGCCACGAAATCCGCCGGAGCGTCGGTCCGTGC
Organism: Streptomyces sp. NPDC029044; assembly: GCF_040637495.1. NCBI lineage: Bacteria > Bacillati > Actinomycetota > Actinomycetes > Kitasatosporales > Streptomycetaceae > Streptomyces > Streptomyces sp. NPDC029044. The sequence continues at coordinate 44,347 of NZ_JBEZWN010000009.1, read as the reverse complement.
GCTGATTGCGTACGAAGCGCAAAGGGCCCGGGATCTCCTGAATGAAGGCGCCCCCCTGGTGGGTAGCGTCCACGGCAGGCTGAAACTGCTGCTCGCGGGGTTCGTGGCGGGGGGAAGGGCGGCCGTCCACGCGATCGCCGCCGCCGAATACGACGTACTTCCCGGCCCGCCCAAGCCCGGCAAGGTCCGGCTGCTGCGTGAGGTGGGCGTGACACTGCGAGGAGAGGGGTGATCCGGACCGTGGAGCCGGAACCACACGCGTCCCCACCGGTACTCGCCGCCTACAGCTACTGCGAGGCCGTCACCGGGCGCCAGGCCCGCAACTTCGCCTACGGCATCCGGCTGCTGCCGGCGCCCCAGCGCCGGGCCATGTCGGCGCTGTACGCGTTCTCGCGGCGGGTCGACGACATCGGCGACGGTGCGCTCGCCGACGACGTCAAGGTGGCCAGGCTGGAGGAGACCCGGGCGCTGCTCACCCGGATCCGCGAGGACGAGGTCGCCGAGGACGACACCGACCCGGTGGCCGTCGCCCTCGCGCACGCCGCCGGGGCCTTCCCGATCCCGCTCGGCGGCCTGGACGAACTCATCGACGGCGTCCTGATGGACGTCCGCGGCGAGACCTACGAGACCTGGGACGACCTGAAGGTCTACTGCCGTTGCGTGGCGGGCGCGATCGGCCGTCTCTCCCTCGGCGTCTTCGGCACGGAGCCGGGGGCGCGCGGCGTGGACCGCGCGCCGGAGTATGCCGACACGCTCGGGCTCGCGCTCCAGCTCACCAACATTCTCAGGGACGTCCGCGAGGACGCCGAGGGCGGGCGCACGTATCTGCCCGCCGACGACCTCGCCAAGTTCGGCTGCTCGACCGGCTTCAGCGGGCCGCGGCCACCGGAGGGCTCCGACTTCGCGGGCCTCGTGCACTTCGAAGTGCGAAGGGCCCGGGCGCTGTTCGCCGAGGGCTACCGGCTGCTCCCCATGCTCGACCGGCGCAGCGGCGCCTGTGTCGCCGCCATGGCCGGCATCTACCGCCGCCTCCTCGACCGCATCGAACGCGACCCGGAGGCCGTGCTGCGCGGCCGGGTCTCCCTGCCCGGCCGGGAGAAGGCGTACGTCGCCGTGCGCGGCCTGTCCGGTCTCGACGCCCGGCACGTGACCCGGCGGACCGTCAGGAGGCGTGCGTGAACGGCACAGCGGCCGCCGTCGGCGGTGTGGCCCGGGAGGCGGGGCGCGGATGCGACGCGCCTCTTGGCCGACCCGTCGGGGACAACCGGCGGGCAACCCTCCGGTGCGGTGCCGCGTCCCTGACGGAGACGGCCGGTCGTGCACCGCTCGAGCAGCACGCCCCGGCCCTGGGGGAGGGTGCGCGATGACCCACGGCACACGGTCCGGGGAACCGGCGGTACGCGCGCGGCACACGGTCGTGGTCGGCGGCGGGCTCGCCGGTGTCACCACCGCGCTCGCGCTCGCCGACGCCGGGGTACGCGTCACCCTGCTGGAGGGCAGGCCGAGACTGGGCGGCCTGGCCTTCTCGTTCCGGCGCGGCGACCTCACCGTCGACAACGGCCAGCACGTGTACCTGCGCTGCTGCACCGCCTACCGCTGGTTCCTCGACCGCGTCGAGGGCGCGGGGCTCGCCCCGCTCCAGGACCGGCTCGACGTACCCGTCCTGGACCTCGCCCGGCCCGAGGGGCGCCGGCTGGGCAGGCTCCGGCGCGACGCCCTGCCCGTGCCGCTGCACCTGGGGCGCAGCCTCGCCACCTATCCGCACCTGTCGCTCGCCGACCGGGCCAGGGTCGGCCGGGCCGCGCTCGCGCTCCGGAAACTCGACCTCGCCGACCCGGCGCTGGACACGCAGGACTTCGGCAGCTGGCTGGGCGCGCACGGCCAGTCGGCGCGCGCCGTCGAGGCCCTGTGGGACCTGGTCGGGGTCGCCACCCTCAACGCGGTAGCGGGCGACGCCTCCCTGGCGCTCGCCGCGATGGTGTTCAAGACCGGTCTGCTGTCCGACCCGGGCGCGGCCGACATCGGCTGGGCACGCGTCCCGCTGGGCGAGCTGCACGACCGGCTGGCCCGCAAGGCGCTCGACTCCGCGGGCGTGCGCACCGAGCTGCGCACCCGCGTCACCTCCGTCTCCCCGGACGGCGACGGGCAGTGGACCGTCGAAGTCCCCGGCGAGACGCTCCGGGCCGACGCCGTCGTCCTCGCCGTACCGCAGCGCGAGGCGCACGATCTGCTGCCCGCGGGTGCGCTGGACGCGCCCGAACGGCTCCTGGAGATCGGTACCGCGCCCATCCTCAACGTCCATGTGGTGTACGACCGGAAGGTCCTCGGCCGGCCGTTCTTCACCGCCCTCGGCAGCCCCGTGCAGTGGGTCTTCGACCGGACCGAGTCGTCCGGACTGCGCGAGGGGCAGTACCTGGCGGTGTCCCAGTCGGCGGCGCAGGACGAGATCGACGCGCCCGTCGCGGTGCTGCGCGAGCGGTACCTGCCCGAGCTGGAGCGGCTGCTGCCGCCGGCCCGCGGCGCCGAAGTGAGGGACTTCTTCGTCACCCGGGAGCGCACCGCGACGTTCGCTCCCACCCCCGGCGTCGGGCGCCTCAGGCCCGGCGCCCGCACCAAGGCATCCGGCCTCTACCTGGCCGGAGCGTGGACCGCCACCGGGTGGCCCGCGACCATGGAGAGTGCGGTCCGCAGTGGTGTGAGCGCGGCGGACGCCGTGCTGGGCGCCCTGGGCCGGCCCCGCCCGCAAGCCCTCTTCGAGTTCGAGGAGGCGGCATGATGCCGGCTCGGACCGGCGCGGCAGACGGCCCCCGCACCCCCGGTACCGCAACAAGAGGAGAGACTGTGCCCACTGTGCCCCCGGCCTCGAAGACTGCCGAGGCGGTGGACGTGACCGCGCTGCTGGAGCGCGGCCGGACCCTGGCCACTCCGGTACTGCGGGCGGCCGTCGACCGCCTGGCACCTCCCATGGACACTGTTGCCGCCTACCACTTCGGCTGGATCGACGCCCAGGGCAGGCCCGCCGAGGGCGACGGCGGCAAGGCCGTGCGTCCCGCCCTCGCGGTGCTGTCCGCCGAGGTCATGTCCGCAGCCCCCGAGACCGGCATCCCCGGCGCCGTCGCCGTGGAACTGGTCCACAACTTCTCCCTCCTCCATGACGACCTCATGGACGGCGACGAGCAGCGCCGTCACCGCGACACGGTCTGGAAGGTGCACGGCCCCGCCCAGGCCATCCTGGTCGGCGACGCCCTGTTCGCCCTCGCCAACGAAGTCCTCCTCGAACTCGGCACCGTCGAGGCCGGCCGCGCCACCCGCCGCCTGACCACCGCCAGCCGCGCCCTGATCGACGGTCAGGCCCAGGACATCTCCTACGAGCACCGCGACCGCGTCAGCGTCGAGGAGTGCCTGGAGATGGAGGGCAACAAGACCGGCGCCCTGCTCGCCTGCGCCAGCTCCATCGGCGCGGTCCTCGGCGGCGCCGACGACCACACCGCCGACACGCTGGAGAAGTACGGCTACCACCTGGGCCTCGCCTTCCAGGCCGTCGACGACCTGCTCGGCATCTGGGGCGACCCGGTCTCCACCGGCAAGCAGACCTGGAGCGACCTGCGCCAGCGCAAGAAGTCCCTGCCGGTCGTGGCGGCCCTCGCGGCGGGCGGCTCCGCCTCCGAGCGACTCGGCGAGATCCTCGCCGCCGACGCCAAGGCGCACGACTTCGAGAACTTCTCCGAGGAGGAGTTCGCGGCCCGGGCCGCCCTCATCGAGGAGGCCGGCGGCCGCGAATGGACCGCCGACGAGGCACGCCGTCAGCACACCATCGCCATCCAAGCCCTCGACGCCGTGGACATGCCCGACCGGGTGCGGGCACAGTTCACGGCCCTCGCGGACTTCGTCGTCGTACGAAAGAGATGATCACTATCGGCCGAATAGCCCTCGCGTAGTCGCCGGCCGGTGCCGTGAGTCATCACGGAGCACCGGCCGACGGCGGACCCACAGCAGATGCACGCCATGCAGGACTGCACGAAGGGGAAGCCATGACAGCGACGACCGACGGAAGCACCGGGGCCCTGCCGCCCCGCGCCGCCGCGGCCAGCGACACCGACACGCACACCCCCGGGGCGGCCGGGGTACCGGAAGCCGCCGCCCGCGCCGCCCGGCGCGCCACCGACTTCCTGCTCTCCCTCCAGGACGCCCAGGGCTGGTGGAAGGGCGACCTCGAGACCAACGTCACGATGGACTCCGAGGACCTGCTGCTCCGTCAGTTCCTCGGCATCCGCGACGAGAAGACCACGCAGGCCGCCGCCCTCTTCATCCGCGGCGAGCAGGGCGAGGACGGCGCCTGGGCCACGTTCTACGGCGGACCGGGCGACCTGTCCGCCAGCATCGAGGCGTACGTCGCCCTCCGCCTCGCCGGTGACGCGCCCGACGCCCCGCACATGGCGAAGGCCTCCGCGTGGATCCGGGCGCGGGGCGGCATCGCCGCCGCCCGGGTCTTCACCCGGATCTGGCTGGCCCTGTTCGGCTGGTGGAAGTGGGAGGACCTGCCCGAACTCCCGCCGGAGCTGGTCTTCTTCCCCAAGTGGGTGCCGCTCAACATCTACGACTTCGGCTGCTGGGCGCGGCAGACCATCGTCCCGCTGACGATCGTCTCCGCGAAGCGGCCGGTACGCCCGGCGCCCTTCGCGCTCGACGAGCTGCACACCGACCCGGACCGGCCCAACCCGCCCAAGCCCCTGGCGTCGCCGTTCAGTTGGGACGGTGCGTTCCAGCGGATGGACAAGGGGCTGCACGCCCTGCGGAAGGTCGCCCCGCGCAGGCTGCGCAGGGCCGCCATGAACAGCGCCGCCCGCTGGATCATCGAGCGGCAGGAGAACGACGGCTGCTGGGGCGGCATCCAGCCCCCCGCCGTGTACTCGATCATCGCCCTGCACCTGCTCGGCTACGACCTCGGACACCCCGTGATGCGCGAGGGGCTGGCGTCCCTGGACCGGTTCGCCGTCTGGCGCGAGGACGGGGCCCGGATGATCGAGGCCTGCCAGTCGCCCGTGTGGGACACCTGCCTGGCCGCGATCGCCCTCGTCGACGCCGGACTGCCCCCCGATCACCCGCAGTTGGTGAAGGCGGCCGACTGGATGCTGGGCGAGGAGATCGTCCGGCCCGGCGACTGGTCCGTGAAGCGGCCCGGACTGCCGCCCGGGGGCTGGGCGTTCGAGTTCCACAACGACAACTACCCCGACATCGACGACACCGCGGAGGTGATCCTCGCGCTGCGCCGGATCGCCCACCACGACCCGGAGCGCCTCGACAGGGCCATCGTCCGCGGCATGCGCTGGACGCTCGGCATGCAGTCGAGGAACGGCGCGTGGGCGGCCTTCGACGTCGACAACACCAGCCCCTTCCCCAACCGGCTGCCGTTCTGCGACTTCGGCGAGGTCATCGACCCGCCCTCCGCGGACGTCACCGCTCATGTCGTGGAGATGCTCGCCGTCGAGGGTCTCGCCCACGACCCCCGCACCCGGCGCGGCATCGAGTGGCTGCTGGCCGAGCAGGAACCGGACGGCTCGTGGTTCGGGCGCTGGGGCGTCAACTACGTCTACGGCACCGGCTCCGTAGTGCCCGCCCTGACCGCGGCCGGCCTTCCCGCCGCGCACCCGGCGATCCGGCGGGCCGTCGCCTGGCTGGAGTCCGTCCAGAACGACGACGGCGGCTGGGGCGAGGACCTGCGCTCCTACCACGACGTCAGGCGGTGGAGCGGCCGGGGTGCCTCGACCGCCTCGCAGACGGCCTGGGCACTGATGGCCCTGCTCGCGGCGGGGGAGCGCGACTCCAAGGCCGTGGAACGCGGTGTCGAGTGGCTCGCCGCCACCCAGCGGGAGGACGGCTCCTGGGACGAGCCGTACTTCACGGGGACGGGCTTCCCGTGGGACTTCTCGATCAACTACCACCTCTACCGGCAGGTGTTCCCGCTCACGGCACTCGGCCGGTACGTCCACGGGGAGCCCTTCGCCGACCGGCTCAAGGGGAGCTGATGAGCGCGCAGCCCGCCCCGGTCCCGCTGCTGATCGCCTGCGCACTCGGTATCGAGCAGTTCGCCCTGCGCGCCGGCGGCCGGGGCGGGGCCGACGGGCCGGTCACGGTGCTGCGCACGGGCATGGGTCCGGTCGCCGCCGAGCGGGCCGTCACCCGGATGCTGGCCGACCCGGCCCTGCGCGACGCCGCCGTGCTGGCCACCGGCTTCTGCGCGGGGCTCGCGCCGGGCATGCACCCCGGTGACCTGGTCGTCGCCGAGGAGACCCGCGACGCGCGCGGCACGACACCGTGCGTCGGGACCGAGCTGCTGGTGAAGGAGCTGGCCCGCGCCCTGCCCGGCCGGACCGTGCACACCGGGCCGCTCACCGGCTCCGACCACGTCGTGCGCGGCCCGGAACGGTCCGCTCTGCGCGCGACCGGCGCGATCGCGGTCGACATGGAGTCCGCCGTCACGCTCCTGAGCGCCGTGCGTGCGGGCGAGCGCCCGGTTGCGGCCGTCCGGGTGGTCGTGGACGCTCCTGAACATGAACTCGTCCGGATCGGCACGGTGCGCGGTGGAATATCAGCTTTCCGTGTCCTTCGTTCCGTCCTTCCCGCTTTCTTCGAATGGCACCGTTCCTTGCTGCTCCCCAGGAGGTGAGCCAGATGGCCATGCCGCTCCGACAGTCCATCAAGGTCGCTACATACTTGGCTGAACAGAAGCTGCGCCGGCGGGACAAGTTCCCGCTGATCGTGGAGCTGGAGCCGCTGTTCGCCTGCAACCTCAAGTGCGAGGGGTGCGGCAAGATCCAGCATCCGGCCGGGGTGCTGAAACAGCGGATGCCCGTCGCCCAGGCCGTGGGGGCGGTCATGGAGTCCGGTGCCCCGATGGTGTCCATCGCCGGCGGTGAGCCGCTGATGCACCCGCAGATCGACGAGATCGTGCGTCAGCTGGTCGCCAAGCGGAAGTACGTCTTCCTCTGCACCAACGCGATGCTGCTGCGCAAGAAGATGGACCAGTTCACGCCGTCGCCCTACTTCGCCTTCGCGGTGCACATCGACGGCCTGCGCGAGCGGCACGACGAGTCGGTCGCCAAGGAGGGCGTCTTCGACGAGGCCGTGGAAGCGATCAAGGAGGCCAAGCGGCGCGGCTTCCGGGTCACCACCAACTCGACCTTCTTCAACACCGACACCCCGCAGACCATCATCGAGGTGCTGAACTTCCTCAACGACGACCTCCAGGTCGACGAGATGATGATCTCGCCTGCCTACGCCTACGAGAAGGCCCCCGACCAGGAGCACTTCCTGGGCGTGGAGCAGACCCGCGAGCTGTTCAAGAAGTCCTTCTCCGGCGGCAACCGGCGGCGCTGGCGGCTCAACCACTCCCCGCTCTTCCTGGACTTCCTGGAGGGCAAGGTCGACTTCCCCTGCACCGCGTGGGCGATCCCGAACTACTCGCTCTTCGGCTGGCAGCGCCCCTGCTACCTGATGAGCGACGGGTACGTGCCGACGTACCGGGAGCTGGTCGAGGACACCGACTGGGACAAGTACGGCCGTGGCAAGGACCCCCGCTGCGCCAACTGCATGGCGCACTGCGGCTACGAGCCCACCGCCGTCCTGGCCACCATGGGATCGCTGAAGGAATCCCTGCGCGCCCTGCGCGAGACGGTCTCCGGGAACCGGGAGTGAGGCCATGACCGCCATTGAGCTGGGCGTCCCCGAGGTGCCGCTCCGGCCGGTCGCCGAGCGGCGCGCGTCGCGCCGGATCCAGGTCGGTCCGGTGGCGGTCGGGGGCGGAGCCCCGGTGTCGGTGCAGTCGATGACGACGACCCGGACCTCCGACGTCGGCGCCACCCTTCAGCAGATCGCGGAGCTCACCGCGTCCGGCTGCCAGATCGTCCGGGTCGCCTGCCCCACGCAGGACGACGCGGACGCGCTGGCGACCATCGCACGCAAGTCGCAGATCCCGGTGATCGCGGACATCCACTTCCAGCCGAAGTACGTGTTCGCGGCCATCGAGGCGGGCTGTGCGGCCGTCCGCGTCAACCCCGGCAACATCAAGCAGTTCGACGACCGGGTCAAGGAGATCGCCCAGGCGGCGAAGGACCACGGCACCCCGATCCGGATCGGCGTCAACGCCGGGTCGCTGGACCGGCGTCTGCTCCAGAAGTACGGCAGGGCGACCCCGGAGGCGCTCGTGGAGAGCGCTCTGTGGGAGGCGTCCCTGTTCGAGGAGCACGGCTTCCGGGACATCAAGATCTCCGTCAAGCACAACGACCCGGTCGTCATGATCGAGGCGTACCGCCAGCTGGCCGAACAGTGCGACTACCCGCTGCACCTGGGCGTCACGGAGGCGGGGCCGGCCTTCCAGGGCACGATCAAGTCGGCGGTGGCGTTCGGGGCGCTGCTGTCGCGGGGCATCGGCGACACGATCCGGGTGTCCTTGAGCGCGCCGCCGGCCGAGGAGGTCAAGGTCGGCATCCAGATCCTGCAGTCCCTGGGGCTCAAGGAGCGCCGGCTGGAGATCGTGTCGTGCCCGTCCTGCGGGCGCGCCCAGGTCGACGTCTACAAGCTGGCCGAGGAGGTGACGGCCGGGCTCGACGGCATGGAGGTGCCGCTGCGGGTCGCCGTCATGGGGTGTGTGGTCAACGGGCCCGGCGAGGCGCGGGAGGCCGATCTCGGAGTGGCCTCCGGCAACGGCAAGGGGCAGATCTTCGTCAAGGGCGAGGTCATCAAGACCGTCCCCGAGTCCAAGATCGTCGAGACGCTGATCGAAGAGGCGATGAAGATCGCCGAGCAGATGGAGCAGGACGGCGTGGGGTCGGGGGAGCCGGCCGTCACCGTGAGCTGAGCAGCACGGAACCGAAGGGGGCCCGAGCGTGACGATTCTGGAGAACATCCGGGGACCACGCGACCTGAAGGCGCTGTCCGAGGCAGAACTGGGGGAACTGTCCGAAGAGATCCGCGAGTTCCTGGTGCACGCGGTCGCCAGGACCGGCGGCCATCTGGGCCCCAACCTGGGCGTGGTGGAGCTGACCATCGCGCTGCACCGGGTCTTCGAGTCGCCGGTCGACCGCATCCTGTGGGACACCGGCCACCAGAGCTACGTCCACAAGCTGCTGACCGGCCGCCAGGACTTCTCCAAGCTGCGCGGCAAGGGCGGCCTGTCCGGCTACCCCTCGCGCGAGGAGTCCGAGCACGACGTCATCGAGAACAGCCACGCCTCCACCGCCCTCGGCTGGGCCGACGGGCTCGCCAAGGCCCGCCAGGTGCAGGGCGAGAAGGGCCATGTCGTCGCGGTCATCGGCGACGGGGCGCTCACCGGCGGCATGGCCTGGGAGGCCCTGAACAACATCGCGGCCGCCAAGGACCGGCCGCTGATCATCGTCGTCAACGACAACGAACGCTCCTACGCCCCCACCATCGGAGGCCTCGCCAACCACCTCGCCACGCTGCGCACGACGGACGGTTACGAGCGGGTCCTCGCCTGGGGCAAGGACGTCCTCCAGGGCACGCCCCTGGTCGGCAGCACCCTCTACGAGGCCCTGCACGGAGCGAAGAAGGGCTTCAAGGACGCGTTCGCACCCCAAGGCCTCTTCGAGGACCTGGGGCTGAAGTACCTCGGCCCGATCGACGGGCACGACACCGGGGCCGTGGAGTCCGCGCTGCGGCGCGCGAAGCGCTTCCACGGGCCGGTGCTGGTCCACTGCCTCACGGAGAAGGGCCGCGGCTACGAGCCCGCCCTCGCCCACGAGGAGGACCACTTCCACACCGTCGGCGTCATGGACCCGCTGACCTGCGCACCGCTCTCCCCGTCCGGTGGCCCCTCCTGGACCTCGGTGTTCGGTGAGGAGATCGTCCGGATCGGGGAGGAGCGCCAGGACGTGGTGGCCATAACCGCCGCCATGCTGCACCCCGTTGGTCTGGGTGGGTTCGCCGAGCGGTTCCCGGACCGGGTGTGGGACGTCGGCATCGCAGAGCAGCACGCGGCCGTGTCCGCTGCGGGCCTGGCGACGGGCGGCCTGCACCCGGTCGTCGCCGTCTACGCCACCTTCCTCAACCGCGCCTTCGACCAGCTCCTCATGGACGTCGCCCTGCACCGCTGCGGGGTGACCTTCGTCCTGGACCGGGCCGGGGTCACCGGCGTCGACGGGGCCTCCCACAACGGCATGTGGGACATGTCCGTCCTCCAGGTCGTGCCCGGGCTCAGGATCGCCGCGCCACGGGACGCCGACCAGTTGCGCGCCCAGCTGCGGGAGGCGGTCGCCGTGGACGACGCGCCGACGCTGCTGCGGTTCCCCAAGGAGTCCGTCGGCCCGTCGGTCCCGGCGGTGGACCGGGTGGGAGGGCTGGACGTGCTGCACCGGTCCGCCGAGCCGCAGGTTCTCCTGGTGGCCGTCGGCGTGATGGCACCGGTCTGCCTCCAGGCCGCCGAACTGCTCGAAGCCCGCGGCATCGGCTGCACCGTCGTCGACCCGCGCTGGGTCAAGCCCGTCGACCCGGCGCTGCCGGGGCTCGCCGCCGAGCACCGCCTGGTCGCCGTCGTCGAGGACAACAGCCGTGCGGCCGGCGTCGGTTCGGCCGTGGCGCTCGCCCTGGGCGATGCCGAGGTCGACGTACCGGTACGGCGGTTCGGCATTCCAGAGCAGTTCCTCGCGCACGCCAAGCGCGGCGAGGTGCTCGCCGACATCGGCCTGACACCCGTCGAGGTCGCCGGACGGATCAGCGCGAGCCTGGCCGTCAAGGAAGAGCTGTCCAAGGAGCCACAGGAATGACAACCGCCGAGTCCGCGTCGGAGTCGTCGCCGGCCGGGGAGTTCGACCTCGGCAAGCTGCTGGCCGAGCGCGGAGCCGAGCGCTACGAGCTGCACACCCGCCACCTCAACCACCAGCTCCCGCGCATGCTGCACACCATCGGCTTCGACAAGGTCTACGAGCGCGCCGAGGGCGCCTACTTCTGGGACGCGGACGGCAACGACTACCTGGACATGCTCGCCGGGTTCGGGGTGATGGGGCTGGGCCGCCACCATCCCGTGGTGCGCAGGGCGCTGCACGACGTGGTGGACGCCGGCCTGGCCGACCTCACCCGGTTCGACTGCCAGCCGCTGCCGGGCCTGCTGGCCGAGAAGCTGCTCGCGCACAGCCCCCACCTGGACCGGGTGTTCTTCGGCAACAGCGGCACCGAGGCCGTCGAGGGCGCCCTGAAGTTCGCCCGGTTCGTCACCGGCAGACCCAGGGTCCTCTACTGCGCCCACGCCTTCCACGGCCTGACCACCGGCTCCCTCTCGGTGAACGGCGAGTCCGGCTTCCGTGACGGCTTCGCCCCGCTGCTGCCCGACACGGCCGTACCGCTGGGCGACCTCGACGCGCTGGAGAGGGAGCTGAAGAAGGGCGACGTCGCCGCCCTGATCGTCGAGCCGATCCAGGGCAAGGGCGTCCTCACGGGCCCGCCCGGCTGGCTGCGGGCCGCGCAGGAGCTCCTGCACCGGCACAAGGCCCTGCTCATCGCCGACGAGGTGCAGACGGGCCTCGGCCGGACCGGCGACTTCTACGCCTACCAGCACGAGGACGGCGTGGAACCGGACCTGGTGTGCGTGGCCAAGGCGCTCTCGGGCGGCTATGTGCCGGTGGGCGCCACCATCGGCAAGGACTGGATCTTCAAGAAGGTCTACTCGTCCATGGACCGGGTGCTGGTGCACTCGGCGAGCTTCGGGGGCAACGCACAGGCCATGGCGGCGGGCCTCGCAGTGCTGTCGGTGATGGAGAACGAGCAGATCGTCGCGAACGTCCGGGCCACCGGGGAGCGGCTGCGGTCCCGGCTGGCCGCGCTCACGGACCGGTACGAGATGCTCGCCGAGGTCCGCGGCCGGGGCCTGATGATCGGCATCGAGTTCGGCCGGCCCAGGTCGCTGAAGCTGCGCAGCCGCTGGGCCATGCTCCAGGCCGCCCGGAAGGGACTCTTCGCGCAGATGGTCGTCGTGCCGTTGCTCCAGCGGCACCGGATCCTCACCCAGGTCTCCGGCGACCACATGGAGGTGATCAAGCTGATCCCGCCACTGATCATCGGCGAGCGGGAGGTGGACCGGTTCGTCGACGCCTTCACGGCCGTCATGGACGACGCGCACAACGGTGGCCTGGTGTGGGACTTCGGCAAGACGCTCGTCAAGCAGGCGGTCGCCAACCGCTGAGGGCCTGTCCGAGTGCCCTGACCGAGGTGCGAAGCCGGCGGCGCCGTCGGCCGCTTTTGCCTGTGGGGCAAGAAATTTGCCGCAGAGGCAACACTCCGGCTGAATGGAGGCATGAGCTCCTCCGAGACCGAGCGGCCCTCCGGGGCCGCCTCGCCGGCCGAACCGGCGACCGGTGCGCTGCCCGCTGTCGCACCCCGGCTGCGGGCGCTGCGGCGCCAGGCCTCCCTGACGCTGGAGGCCGCGGCCCGCGCGGCCGGGCTGTCGCCCGCCCACCTCTCGCGGCTGGAGACCGGACAGCGCCAGCCCTCGCTGCCGATGCTGCTCGCGCTCGCCCGGGTCTACGGTACGACGGTTGCCGAGCTGCTCGGCGAGAAGGCCGCCGAACGGGACTCCGTCATCCGCGCGGCGGACATGGAACCCACCGCGGCGGGCGGCTGGACCTACTGGCAGGCCGGCGCCCCCGGCCGCGGGATGCAGGCCCTGCGCGTCCACGTCCCCCACGGCTCCCAGGGCGACATCGTGCGCGTCCACCCCGGCGAGGAGTGGCTCCACGTGCTGCGCGGCCGGCTGCGGCTGCGGCTCGGGGACACCACGCACCGGCTGGCGCCCGGCGACAGCGCCCACTTCGACTCGCTCACCCCGCACCGGATCGCCGCCGAGGACCACGACGGCGTCGAGCTGCTCTTCGTCCACACCCTGCTCCAGAGCCCCACGGCCGCCCTGTGCCTCGGCTCCACCCCAGGAGACATGTCATGAGGGACATGGAGGAGAAGTTCCCCCGCGCCCTGTGGGTGAGGCTGTTCGTCTACCTCATCGCAGGCCACATCTTCGCCGCGTTCATCTACCTGCTGTTCGCGCTCGGGGCGAAGTAGCACCCGCCCGGGCGCCTCAGTCGAGGAGCCGCTCGCGCAGTCGTTCCCGGGTCTCCGGGGCCAGCTTCAACCCCTTCTCCAGGTAGGTGTCGACGCCGCCCCAGTTCTCCTCGATGGTGTCGAAGGCCGCCGTCAGGTACTCGGCGCGCGCGTCGAAGAGGGGGCTGAGCAGCTCCATGACCTCGGGGGAGTAGGCCGAGGCGGCGGAGCTGCTGCGGTGCACCTTGTACCGGCGGTGCTTGGCGTTCGACTTCAGGTAGTCGTCGACGATCGCCTCGCGCTCGACGCCCACCGCCAGGAGCGTCACCGCGACGGACAGACCCGCGCGGTCCTTGCCCGCCGCGCAGTGCATCAGCGCGGGAACGCTGTCCTGCGCGAGCGCGTGCAGCACCTGGGAGTGCTCACCCGTGCGGTCCTTGATGATCATGCGGTACGAGGCGATCATCCGGTCCGCGCCCTTGCCGTCCGAGAGGATCGCGCGCAGCTGCTCCAGGTCGCCGTCGCGGACCATCTTCCAGAACTCGGCGCCGTCGGCAGGGTCGCTCAGCGGCAGGTTCACGTTGCGCACGCCCGGCAGCGCGACGTCCGGCCCTTCGAGCTTCTGGTCGGCCGCGTTGCGGAAGTCGAAGATCGTGTGCAGGCCCAGCGTGGTCAGGAAGGCGGCGTCCTCCCCGGTCGCGTGGGCGAGGTGCCCGCTGCGGAACAGCACGCCCGGGCGTACCCGCCGTCCGTCCACGGTCGGAAGCCCGCCCACGTCACGGAAGTTGCGCACTCCGGCCAGCTCGGGCTCGGTCGACGGGACCTGCTGTGTCACGAGGGCTCCTCCCCTTCGGCGCCGCCGACGCGGCTCGTCGCCCGGCGTCACTCGACGATACGACATGCCTGCCTGGGGCAATGAGTTGTCCACAGGCGTTGCCCGGAGGCCCCGCGGCCGTCGATGATGTTGCGGCCTGGTCGCACCTGATCGGGCTTGTTCGAATCTGTGAGGGCATGATGCTGGAGATCTCCGAAGACGGTCGTACGTGGGTGCTCTCCGGGCCGGCCAGCAGCTACGCCGTCCATGTCACCGACCGGGACGAGCTGCTGCACCTGCACTGGGGCTCGAGGATCGGCCTCGCCGACGCCGAGGCCCTCGCCGTCCGGCCGCTGCCGGACTACTGGCCCTTCGAGTCCCCGCTCGACGGACGCGAGGAGTACCCGGTCGAGGGCGGCCCCCGCTTCGTCCGGCCCGCCCTGTCCGTGCGCACGGCCGAGCGGCGCGGCACCGAGTGGGTTTTCGACGGGCACGACGCCGCGGACGGCGAGCTGCGCCTCCGGTTCCGCGACGGCGGCCTGACCGTCACGCTGCACTACCGGATGCCCTCCTCGACGGACGTCGTCGAGCGCTGGGTGACCCTGGACAACCGGGGACCGGCCGTCGAGCTGCTGCGCGCCGACTCCGCGACCTGGACCCTGCCCGACCGCGACGCCTGGCGGCTGTCCCAGCTGCACGGCCGCTGGGGAGCCGAGTCCCGCCTGACGCGCTCCGATCTCACCCACGGCGAGAAGATCATCGGCAGCCGCCGCGGCCACACCTCGCACCAGCACCTGCCGTGGGTCGCCCTGGACACCGACGCCACCGAGGAGCGCGGCGAGGTCTACGGCTGCGCCCTGGGCTGGTCCGGGTCCTGGCGCATCGCCGTGGCCCAGCTCCCGGACGCGCGCGTGCAGATCACCGGCGGCGCCGGCCACGACGACTCGGGCCTGCTGACGCTGGGCACGGGGGAGTCGTACACGACCCCGGTCTTCGCCGGGCTCTGGAGCGACGGCGGATTCGGCGGGGCGAGCCGCGCCTGGCACGCCTACCAGCGGGCGCATGTGATCCCGGACGCGGGCCGGGACCGGCCGGTGCTGTTCAACTCCTGGGAGGCCACCGAGTTCGACATCTCCGAGGAGCAGCAGCGGGCGCTCGCCGAGCGGGCCGCCGCGATGGGCGTCGAGCTGTTCGTCGTCGACGACGGCTGGTTCGGGGCCCGCACCAGCGACCGGGCCGGCCTCGGCGACTGGACCCCGAACCCCGACCGCTTCCCGGGCGGGCTGAAGCCGCTCGCCGACCACGTGCACGGACTCGGCATGCAGTTCGGGATCTGGGTCGAGCCCGAGATGGTCAACCCGGACAGCGACCTGTACCGCGCGCACCCCGACTGGGTGCAGTACCAAACGGGACGAAAGCGGACGGAGTTTCGCAATCAGCTCGTGCTCAACCTCGCCCGCGAGGACGTGAGGGAGTACCTCTGGGAGCAGCTCCACGAGCTTCTCTCCAGCGCTCCCGTCGACTACGTGAAGTGGGACTTCAACCGCTGCTTCACCGACGCCGGCTGGCCGGACGACCCCTACCCGCAGCGGCTGTGGGTCGACCACGTGCGCGGCCTGTACGCCCTGCTGGACCGGCTGCGGGCCGCCCATCCCGGCGTGGCCTTCGAGTCCTGCTCGGGCGGCGGCGGGCGGATCGACCTCGGAGTGCTGAGCCGTACGGACCAGGTGTGGACCTCCGACAACACCGACCCTCTCGACCGGCTCGCCATCCAGCACGGCTTCAGCCAGATCCACCCGGCCAGGGTCATGGCCGCCTGGGTCACCGACAGCCCGAACGTCATGCTCAACCAGCGGGCCAGCTCCCTGCGGTTCCGGTTCGTCAGCGCCATGGCCGGGGTGCTGGGAGTCGGCGGCGACCTCACGCGGTGGACGCGGGAGGAACTCGCCGAGGCCCGGGAGTGGGTGGAGCTCTACAAGGAGATCCGGCCCGTGGTGCAACGCGGCGACCAGTACCGGCTGCGTCCCCCGCAGGGCGGACCGAGTGCCGTGCAGTACGTCCTCGGCGACGAGACCGTCGTCCTCGCCTGGCTCCAGGCGCAGCGCTACGGCGAGCCCGTACCGGCCCTCCGGCTGCGGGCCCTCGATCCGGCCGCATCGTACGAATGCCTTGAAACGGGCGAAATTTACCGTGGGGCCGTGCTGCTCCATCACGGGCTGCGGGTCGGCCTGCGGGGGGATCTGGATGCCACGGTCGTCCGCCTTAAGAGGAAGTAGTCCTTTCTGTCCGAATAAGGCGCTTAAACCGCTTAGGGATAACGTGCCCCGACTGTAAAGGAGATGAGGTCGGGGTGCGTGACCATCGTCATATTCGTGACGATCCGTTGTCGCCATGTGCACGTAATTCTCGTGTGGTTCAAGGCTGTTGCGGAAAGCGGGAGATCGGTAATCCACGCTCGGTGACCGCGGATGTGGCGACGCGTCAAGGAAAACACCGTCACGGGCAACCGCAAGCTTGTCCGTTTGCGTCCTGGTCGCTTACGTTCCACACCAATCCGGACGGACGCCTAATCCTGCCGCCGACCGGAGCCCGCACACACTGACCCGACGTACGGCAGGAGCGGGGGACCCACAGGTAAGACGCCTGTTCCGGTTCCCGGAACGGCTTGGGGTTAAGCCGCGCCCCCGGCGCGGCCGGGCATCTCCAGCCCGCACCCGACAGCTCACCTCGCAGGCGACGGAGAGGAATTCGCCATGCCCGCGAAGGGTAAGCACCGCCGTCCCAAGACCCAGCGTTTCACCCGCTCCATCGCCGTCGCCGGAACCGGCGGAGCCGCTCTCGCGCTGCCGCTCATGGGGACCGCCGGCGCCCACGCCGCCACCCCGCAGTCGGCTCCGGAAAAGGCCGTCCAGTCCGCTCCGGCCGCCGAGAAGAAGGCCGCCGAAAAGGCCAATGGCCCCCGCACGTACACCGTGAAGGCCGGCGACTACCTCGCGAAGATCGCCGACGACCAGGACGTCAGCGGCGGCTGGAAGAGGCTCTACGCCGACAACCGCGACGCCGTCGGCTCCGACCCGTCGCTGATCCACCCGGGCCTGAAGCTGTCGATCGGCAAGAAGGCGGCGAGCGAGCCGAAGTCCTCGGCGCCGTCGGCGCCGAAGGCCTCCGCCCCGAAGCCCTCGGCCGCGAAGCCGTCCGCCGCCGAGTCGGCCCCGAAGGCGGAGAGCGCCGCGAAGCCGGCCGCCGCCAAGCCCGCCGCCGAGAGCAACGCGAGCGGCTACACCCTCCCGGTGGCCGGTGCCACCGTCGGCACCCCGTACCGCATGTCCGGCAGCATGTGGTCCAGCGGCTACCACACCGGTGTCGACTTCGTCGTCCCGACCGGCACCTCCCTCAAGGCGGTCGGCGCCGGCACCGTCGTCTCCGCCGGCTGGGGCGGCGCGTACGGAAACCAGGTCGTCATCAAGCTGAACGACGGCCACTACGCCCAGTACGCCCACCTGTCCCAGCTCTCCGTCTCGGCCGGCCAGACCGTGACCGCCGGGCAGCAGGTCGGCCTGTCGGGCGCGACCGGCAACGTGACCGGACCGCACCTGCACTTCGAGATCCGCACCACGCCGGACTACGGCTCGGACGTGGACCCGGTCGCCTTCCTGCGCTCGCACGGCGTCTCCGTCGGCTGACCCACCGCACGACCACCTGCCTGACACGCGGCCGAAGGCCGGACCCCGATCCCCGGGTCCGGCCTTCGGTGTGTGCGCATGCCGTCAGCCGCGTCAAGGGATCGACAGGCGGCGGCAGTTGGGACAGAGTGATCCCGTCCGGAGTGCAAGCGCTTTCAGAGCCTTCCCGGCGGATCCCGAGGAGCTGTGTCCCGTGCCGACCACCCGCAGAGCGTTCGGAGCCCTGGCCGCCGGAACCGCCCTGGCGGCCCTCGTTCCCACGGCCACCGCGCACGCCGCGCCCCGTCACCGCCGTCTCGTCGCGCGCGACGACTTCTGTCACGGTCTCGGGCAGTGGGCGACCGAACTCCAGGACGGCGGCACCGTCACCGCCTCCCGCGGCATCCTGGAGATCGACGTGCCGGGCGGCGCGACCGTGTGGTTCAGGCGGCGGCTCGAAGGGCCGTACGTCCTCGAATACACCGCGACCGCCGTCTGTGAGGGCGGGGTCAACGACCGGGTCTCGGACCTCAACAACTTCTGGAACGCGACCGACGTACGCTCCCCGGACGACCTCTTCGCGACTCCGCGCGGCGGCGCCCTCGACGAGTACGACCACCTCACGACGTACTACGCGGGATACGGAGCCAACTACAACACCACGACCCGGCTCCGCCGTTACGTCGGCGAGCCCGGCGTCCGCCCCTTGGTCTTCGACTACACCGAGCCGCTGCTGGTGCCCAACGAGCCGAACCGGGTCCGGATCGTCTCCGACGGCTCGACGGTCCGGTGGTGGAACAACGGGCGGCTCGTCTTCGACCACACCGACCCGCAGCCCTACACGGGCGGCCACTTCGCCTTCCGGACCGTCTGGAGCCATTTCCGGATCAGTCGATTCCGGGTCTGGCGGCTCACCCCGGAACACCCCTGACAAGCGGCGTATTCCGGAGTTGGCGAACACTTTAGGAGTGGGCTATCTCACCGCCCGTCAACCCTTTCCTACGGTCGCGTAGGTCACATTCGAAGGTGAATCATGAGCTGCTGTGGCAGACGATTCGAAGAGTGACAGCAAAGCAGTGATCGGGTCGTACGTGGCGGTGGGGGACAGCTTCACCGAGGGCGTCGGCGATCCCGGGCCCGACGGGTCGTTCGTCGGCTGGGCCGACCGGTTCGCCGTCCTGCTCGCCGACCGCAGGCCCGAGGGCGACTTCCGGTACACCAATCTCGCCGTACGCGGAAAACTCCTCGACCAGATCGTGGCGGACCAGGTTCCGCGGGCCGTCGACATGGCCCCGGACCTCGTCTCGTTCTGCGCCGGGGGCAACGACATCATCCGGCCGGGCACCGACCCCGACGAGGTGGCCGAACGCTTCGAGCGGGCCCTGGCCCGCCTCACCGCCGTGTCCGGCACGGTCATGGTGACGACCGGGTTCGACACCCGTGGCGTGCCCGTGCTCAAGCACCTGCGCGGCAAGATCGCCACGTACAACGGACACGTCCGTGCCATCGCCGACCGGTACGGCTGCCCGGTGCTCGACCTGTGGTCCCTGCGCAGCGTGCGGGACCGCCGGGCCTGGGACGCCGACCGGCTGCACCTGTCGCCCGAGGGACACACGCGGGTGGCGCTCCGAGCCGGCCAGGTGCTCGGCCTCGACGTCCCGGCCGACCCCGAGCAGGAGTGGCCCGCGCTGCCCCCGCGCGGCGCTCTCGACATGCGGCGGGACAACGTCGCCTGGGCGCGCGAGTTCCTGGTCCCGTGGATCGGGCGCCGACTGCGCGGGGAGTCGTCGGGCGACCATGTGACGGCCAAGGGGGCGCTGTCGCCGGACGACATCAGGATGCGGATCGCGTCGGTGGCGTGACAACGGCTCCTGCGTAGCGGCTTCTGCGTAGCGGCTCCTGCGTCTGCGGGCCGCGCCGGCCGGAAACCGGCGCGGCCCGCAGACGTCGCAGCCGTGGGCCGGAGCCCCTTGGTGGCGCTGGTGTGCTGGTCGGGGTCTTCTTGGTGGCGCTGGCGTGCCGGTCGGGGTCTTCTTGGTGGCGCAGGCTCGCCGGTCAGGGGCCCCTCGGTGGCCGTGCCGTGCCGGTCGGGGCCGTGTCCAGGGCGCCGGGCCGCGCTTCCTCCGTCAGGCCCAACTCGCGGGCCAGCGCCTCCTCCACCCACTCCTGCGCCCGCGCTCGCGGCACCGCGCCGGCGTAGGACGTCAGCTGGACGGCGAGGCCGTCGAGGAGGGCGGTGAGCCGCAGGGCCGTGCCGGCCGGGTCCGGGCAGCGGAACTCGCCGGCCGCCACGCCCTCCGCGATGACCTCGGCGAGGGCCGCCTTCCATTGCCGGTCGAGGTCCTGGGCGACCTCCCGCAGCGCGGGATCACGCAGCGCCGCCGCCCAGCCCTCGATCCACAGCCGCCAGCCCTTGGCCTGCCCGGTCGGGGCGTACCACCGCACGGCCGACCGCAGCCGGCGCAGCGCCGGTGAGCGGCGGCCGAGCAGCTTGCGCAGATGTGCCAAATCGCCCTCCGCCGCGTGCCGGAAGGCGGCGGCGACCAGTTGCTCCTTCGAAGAGAAGTGGTAGAGGACCAAGGCGTTGCTCACGCCGAGCGCCGAGGCCACGTCGGCGATCCTGACCGCCGCCACACCCCTTGCCTCGATCTGCTCGATGGCGGCCCGCAGCAGATCCCCGCGCCGCTGGGCCACACTCAACCGGACTCTCGTCACGCCGTCACCCTACCCACGCGCGTGCGGCCCCTCGACGGAGCGTTTCGGCCTGTCCGGGCGGGGCCCGCGACGATTGCCGTCGAGGAGGGCGGGTGCCTCACCGGAACCAGCCGAACCGCTCGGCGATCACCGGCAGCCGGTCCGCCGCGATCGCGTGGGCGGCGGCGCGCGCTGTCGACCCGTCGGCCTGCGCGCGGTCCAGCATCCGCTCGACCAGGGCCCGCATCGAGCGGCGGGTGTGGGTGAACGCCTCCCCGGCGTCGGCGCCGACGTCCCCGAACAGCGTCCACCACCACCAGGCGTTCGTCCCCGAGTTGACCACGACGTCCGGCAGCACGGTCACGCCGCGCGCGGCCAGCAGCACCTCCGCCTCCGGCCGTACGGGCATGTTGGCCGCCTCCACCACCCAGCGGGCGGTGATCCGCTCCTGGTTCGCCGTGTCGATCGCGTACGACACCGCCGCCGGCACCAGCACCTCCGCATCCGCCGACAGCCAGGCGTCGCCGGGCAGTTCGCGGTCGCCGGGGCGCAGAGCGGAACGGTCCACCGTGCCGTGGGCGTCCCGGGCGGCGAGCAGCGACTCGACGTCGAGGCCCGTTTCGTTGGCGATCGTGCCCTTGAGGTCGGCCACGGCCACGACCGTGAGCCCCGCACGCCTCAGGAAGCGGGCGGTGGCCCCGCCCATGGTGCCCAGACCCTGGAGCGCGACGCGCGTCCCCGCGTACGGCACACCGTCCCGGTCGAGAGCGGCCAGGGTCGCCTCGGCCACTCCGCAGCCGCCGACCAGCTCGTCCAGGCCGATGCCGTCGACCTCGACCGCGAACGCGTCCCGCAGGCGCCGCCGGGCCTCGGCCTCGTCGTCCAGCAGCGGATACACGGCCTGGATCGAGGAGACGAGACCCGCCTCGGCGGCGGCCCGGTCGACCAGATCCTGGGTGAGTCCCAGGTCCTCGCCCGTCGTCCAGCAGCTCTCTATGTACGGCCGCATCGCCCGCAGGTAGCGCACCAGCAGCGGGTACGCCTCGGGAGCCCGGGGGTCGCAGTCGATGCCGCCCTTGGCGCCGCCGAGCGGGACGTAGCGGCTCGCCGGGTCGTAGTGCAGGGCCTCCTTCACGGTCATGCCGCGGGCCAGGCCGGTGACCTCGTCCAGGGTGCAGCCCGCGCGCATCCGCAGGCCGCCACTGGCGACCCCGCGCACCAGCCGGTCGACGACCAGGAAGCCCTGCCGTCCCGTGAGGTGATCGGTCCAGGTCAGGGACAGCAGGGGGGTGGCCATACGGGCTCCTTCGCCGCCGGGATACTGAATCACCGGTCAGTATCCACTCCCGTGAGGCCCCTGTGACCCGGTGGTGTCGGAGGGGCCGACCATAATGGAAAGCCTGACCGACTCCACCTGGAGGTACCGTGGCCGGTTTCCGTACCCTGAGCTCCGGGCTCCGTGCGCTTCGGCCCGGGGCGTTCGGCGCGGATCCGAGCGGTGAGCGCATGGCGCGCATCCGCAGATCGCCCCATTTCAAGGACGGGGTCTTCCAGAACCCCGGCGGCCCCGCCCGGACCCGGCCCTCGGGCTCGACCCTGGATTTCGCGAAGGTCTTCTTCGACAAGGACACCCGGCCCCGCCGCGCCCCGAAGGGCACCGTCCCGGTGCACTCCACCACCCTCGCCGACATCGCCAGGCCCCCGGCCACCGGTCTGCGGCTGACCTGGATGGGGCACTCCAGCGTCCTCGCGGAGATCGACGGCCGGCGCGTCCTGTTCGACCCGGTGTGGGGGGAGCGCTGCTCCCCCTTCTCCTTCGCCGGGCCCAAGCGGCTGCATCCCGTGCCCCTGCCGCTGGCCGCGCTCGGCCCGGTCGACGTCGTGGTCATCTCGCACGACCACTACGACCATCTGGACATGCCCACCATCAAGGCGCTCGCGGGCACCGACACGCTGTTCGCCGTGCCCCTCGGCGTCGGCGCGCACCTGGAGCACTGGGGCGTGTCCGCCGGCCGGCTGCGCGAGCTGGACTGGCACGAGACCACCGAGATCGGCGGGATCGGCCTCACCGCCACCCCGGCCCGGCACTTCTGCGGTCGCGGGCTGCGCAACACCCAGCACACCCTGTGGGCCTCCTGGGTCGTCGCCGGGGACGAGCGCCGGATCTACCACAGCGGTGACACCGGCTACTTCGACGGCTTCAAGGAGATCGGCGCCGAGCACGGGCCGTTCGACGCCACGATGATCCAGGTCGGCGCGTACTCCGACTTCTGGCCCGACATCCACATGACGCCCGAGCAGGGCATGCGCGCCCACCTCGACCTCCAGGGCGGCCCGGAGCACGGCCCGATGCTCCCGATCCACTGGGCCACCTTCAATCTGGCGACGCATCCGTGGGCGGACCCCGGCGAGGGGACGCTGGAGGCGGCCCGCGCGGTGGGCGCCGCCGTGGCCCTGCCCCGCCCCGGCGAGCCCTTCGAGCCCACGGCGGAGAACGTGCCGTCCGAGCCGTGGTGGCGTGGGGTGGCGCTTGCTCCGGCCGACGGCCGCGCGGCCGCGCAGGCCCTCACCGGAGCCGGCATCAAGACCGCGTCGGACGCGGCAGCCATGGCCCAGGCCGACACGGTGAGTGACGGTGTCCGTCGGGCCGGCAAGGGTACCGAGGACCCCGAGACGCTCCCGGCGGGCTGACACGGGGCGTACGCCAGACCCACGGCGAGGGCCGGGGAGCGAGAGGCTCCCCGGCCCTCGCCGTCTTTGTGTGACCGCTTCTGACCAGGTCGGATCGAACATGCTTCGTTCGCCGTCGGATGTACGACGGTGTTATCGGTCTGTCGTACGAGACCTCATACCAGAGCGGGACGCTCACCGTATGAGTTTGTCAACTGCCCACCGCACATGATGCTGTGGCGACTACTGTCAGTGGCCGTCGGGAAGCAGGGCGGATCAAGGGAGCGGGGGCCGGCACGTGCAGGCGCAGGGCGGACGAGGGAGTCGACGCGACGGGGATCCCCGCTGCCCGCGCGCCACCGACGCCGGCCAGGGCGCGGCCGGCGACGCGGGTGACAAGGCCACGAACACGGGCGCCGAGGTCACCGACACGGGGTCCCGGGCGGGAGGCACCGTCGCCGTCGTGGGCGGCGCGGGCATGGCCGCGGCCGGCGCTCGTGGTGCCGGGGTCCGCGGCCCGGGCCGGCACGCCGGCCCCGGTGACCCCGCGGCCGGCCGGAAGCGAGGGGAGTCCGGGCGTATGGCACGGGGGGCGCGTAAGCGGCCACGCGAGCCCGGACGCACCCCCGCGAGCCCCCCTGGCAGCCAGGCCCGACGGACCAGTACGAGGACACCGATGTCTCACCTCCGCGCTCCGGCCGCACGCGCAGACCGCCGTGAGGGCGGGCGGCACGGACGGCCCGCCGTCCGCACCGCAACCGCGCTGCCCGAGACCCACATACGGCCCCAGCTGCTGCGTCTCGCGGTGCTGCCCCCGGTAGCCGTCGCCCTCAGCGGCTGCGCCGCCGTCCTGTTCACCGTGCGTTCCACCGGAGCGCGGCCGGGCCTCACCCTGGGGGCCGTGCTCGGCGGCGCCGTCTTCGTGGCCCTCGTCGGCATCGCCGTCGCCGCGGTCGCCGCCAACCGGGCCGCCCGGTCCGTGCGCGACCGCATCGGTGCGCTGCGCCGCAGCACCGCCCGGCGCGAGGCCGACCTGCGCACCCTCGTCGAGACGCTGCGTCGCGGCGACGGGCCGCCCCCACTCGCACCGCAGAGCCGGCCCGGAGGCCCCGCCGAGGACGCCGACGACTTCGACCTCCTCTCCGTCGACCTGTCCCGCGCGCACGACGGCGCCGTCACCGCCGTGGTGCAGGCCTCCCAGCTCTCCAGCCAGGCCGGCAGCGAACAGAAGCTGGAGGTGTTCGTCAACCTCGCCCGGCGCCTTCAGTCGCTGGTGCACCGCGAGATCTCCATCCTCGACGAGCTGGAGAACGAGATGGAGGACCCCGACCTGCTCAAGGGGCTCTTCCACGTCGACCACCTCGCCACCCGCATTCGCCGCCACGCCGAGAACCTCGCCGTGCTCGGCGGGGCCGTCTCCCGCCGCCAGTGGAGCAATCCGGTTTCGATGACCGAGGTGCTGCGCTCGGCGATCGCCGAGGTCGAGCAGTACTCGCGGGTCAAACTGGTGCCGCCGATCGACGGGCAGCTGCGCGGCCACGCCGTCGCCGACGTCATCCATCTCCTGGCCGAACTCGTCGAGAACGCCACGGTGTTCTCCGCCCCGCACACGCAGGTCCTACTGCGCGCCAACCTCGTCACCTCCGGGCTCGCCGTCGAGGTCGAGGACCGCGGACTGGGCATGCCCCTGGAGGAGCAGACGCGGATGAACGCGCTGCTCGCCGACCCCGACCAGGTGAACGTCGCCCGGCTCCTCGCGGACGGCCGCATCGGGTTGTTCGTCGTCTCCCAGCTCGCCCGGCGGCACGGCATCACCGTCCGTCTCCAGACCAACATCTACGGCGGAGTGCAGGCGGTGCTCGTCGTGCCGCAGGCGCTGCTGGGAGCGGAGCCGGGGGCGGGGACGCCCGGGGGAGCGGGGCAGCCGGCGGCGGGAGCGATCGGCCCGACCGGAGCGATCGGCCCGACCGGAGCAAGCGGCCCGACCGGAGCGACCGGAGCGACCGGAGCGAGCGGTACGGATCGTCCAGCCGCGCCGCTGCGGGCGGACGGGCATTCCGGGCATTCCGGGCAGGCCGGGTTGCTCGGGCCGAGAGGGACCGCGAGCCGCCCTGGCACCAGCACCGGTCCGGGCACGTCCCGCGGGCAATCCACGGCCGAGGGCGCCGACTTCGGGATCTCGTCCGTGCCGCTGCCCGTGTCCGGGGCCGAACCCTCCGCCCCGCTCTCCTCACCCTCGGCGTCCCGAGGGCACGAGCAGGAATCCGAAGCAGGCCCGGGCGGGAGTGCGCAAGGCGGCCGGCCCGCGCCCCTGCCCGTGCGCGGGGCCCGTCGGGAGCGTCCCACCCCCGCCGAGGCACGGCCCGGCATCGGTCCCGACGACCGGCGGACCCTCGCCGAGAACGTCACCGAGCCGCCGACCCCACGCAACGGCACCGTGCGCGGCACCATGGGCAAGCCCCAACTGCCCCGCCGCCGCGCCCAGGAGCACATCGTGCCCCAGCTGCGTGACGGCCCGACGCCACGTCAGGATCCCGAACACCTCGTGGGCCACGACCCCGGACTGATGGCGGCCTTCCAGCGCGGCATCAGCCTCGCGGAGGCCCAGCAGAACCTGGAGGCCCGGAACACGGAGTGGGGCGGCACGGACCCCATCCACACGGACCCCATCCACACGGACCCCACCTCCACGGACCTCACCCACATGGGCTCCGCACACATGGCCTCGGCCCACATGGACTCCGCCCGCGTGGACCCGGCCTCCACAGGGCCCGCACACCGGGACCCGATGCCCGTCCGTCCGGTCCACCTGGAGGCGCTCCCCTCGGAGCCGTCCCCCTCGACCAGGCCGGCCTCCGGGTCCCGTTCCGACCACCGCACGACCACCACCCGGCAGGACGGGAGCGCACCCGCCGGATGACCACCCCCCTTCCCACCCCCACCCCCAGCGCTCCCGCAGACCTTCGTACCCCAAGGAGTCGATCCACCATGGCGAGCGATGCGCCGACCGCCCATGTTTCCGATCTCGACTGGCTGATGAGCGGCCTCGTACAGCGCGTACCGCACACGAGTGCCGCCGTGCTGCTGTCCTGCGACGGCCTCGTGAAATCCGTGCACGGCCTCGACCCGGACAGCGCCGACCACATGGCCGCCCTGGCCTCCGGGCTGTACTCACTCGGCCGCAGCGCCGGCGTCCGCTTCGGCGACGGGGGCGACGTGCGGCAGGTCGTCGTCGAGCTCGCCTCGACCCTGTTGTTCGTCACCACCGCCGGTTCCGGCACCTGCCTGGCCGTGCTCGCCGGCCGCGAGGCCGACGCGGCCGTGCTGGGCTACGAGATGGCCATGCTGGTCAAGAGCGTCCGCCCCTACCTGGTGACCGCACCCCGGCAGTCCGTCGAATCCCCGGCGATGAGGCCTTGAGCGTGACGGCGGCCGGTGACGGGCCCTGGCTCGACGACGCGGCCGGGCGGCTGGTACGGCCGTTCACGGTCAGCAACGGCCGCACCCGTCCGACCGTCGCGCTCGACCTCGTGTCGCAGGTGATGGCCACCGGGGCGACCCCCCTCGGCTATCTGGGCCCCGAACACGCGCAGGCGCTCGAACGGTGCCGGGTGCCCGTCGCCGTCGCGGAGGTCGCCGCCCATCTCGAACTGCCGGTGGCCGTCACCAAGGTGCTGCTGGCGGACCTCGTCGACTGCGGGGCGCTGACCACCAAGCCCCCCGCGTTCCACCACAACCCGACGGACCGGGCCCTTCTGGAGGCAGTGCTCGATGGACTACGACGACAGCTCTGACTACACCGACGGACCGGGCCACGGCGCCGACCCGTTCCCCACCGCGCTGAAGATCCTGGTGGCGGGCGGGTTCGGCGTGGGCAAGACGACCTTCGTCGGCGCGGTCAGCGAGATCGCGCCGCTCAGCACGGAGGAACTGCTCACCACCGTCAGCGCCGCGACCGACAACCTCGACGGCATCGAGAACAAGGTCGAGACGACCGTGGCCATGGACTTCGGCCGCATCACCCTCGACCCGGAACACGTGCTGTACCTGTTCGGCACGCCCGGACAGGAGCGCTTCTGGTTCATGTGGGACGAGTTGTGCGAGGGCGCACTCGGCGCGGTCATCCTCGCCGACACCCGCCGGCTCCAGGAGTGTTTCGCCGCCGTCGACTTCTTCGAACAGCGCGGCCTCGGATTCATCATCGCCGTCAACGAGTTCGACGGCGCCTACCGCTACGACCCCGAGGAGGTGCGCGGCGCGCTGGACCTGTCCGCTGACGTTCCGGTCGTGTGCTGCGACGCGCGGATCTCCAGCTCCGGAGTCCAGACCCTGCTGACTCTGGTACGCCATCTCATCGCCCATACCCCGGCCCCTGCAACGGAGTACGGCGCCCACATGTGACCCCTTCACACCCGCCACGGAGTTCATATATGACGCAAGCCCACAGCCCAGGAGCTCGCCCATGACCTACGACCCGCCACGCCCGGCCGGTCGTCTGCTGCTCACACCCGAGGACAAGGAGGCTCCCGCCCGCACCCGCCGTCTGCGCCGGCTGGATCTGGGGGAGCGCCCCGAACCCGCTCTCGACGCCTTCGCACACCGCCTCGCCGAGCTCACCGGGGCGCCGTACGCCATGGTCAACCTCCCCGACGAGCACGGGCAGTTCTACGCCGGCCTGTGCGTGCCGGCCATCGCGCCGGTGGTGCGCAGCGACGGCACCAGCCCGCGCCTCGGCCGCTCCCTGCCCCGCGACCACGGCTTCTGCCCCCATGTGGTGGCACGCCGCAAGGCGCTCGTCCTGGAGGACGTCGGCGACTACCCGCGGTTCGCGGGCAACCCGGTGGTCGACGAGTTCGGCATCCGCTCCTACCTGGGGGCGCCGCTCCTCGACGGCACCGGCCTGGTGCTGGGCACAGTCAGCGTCGCGGACGTCGAACCGCGCCCCTGGGGGAAGCCCGGGCTGACCGCGATCAAGGAGCACGCCGCGCTGCTCGTCGCGGAACTGGAGAGCCGGGACGGCCTGCCGCCCTACTGAAGCCCGGGCTTCCCGCGGGAACCCCGAGGGCGTGAAGGAAAGCTGAGGCGGCGCTTAAGAAATCCTCGATGGACCGGTCGGCCGCCGTGCGGCAGATTGCACTGCGATCCCACTCCTCTCCCGGCCCAGGGGTTCCTTCGGAGTGCCCGGAGCCGGGACTCACCCCCAGGAGCCGTAGCGGTGAAGGCGCTGGTCAAGCAGAAGGCGGAACCCGGGCTGTGGCTCGCGGACGTCCCCGAGCCCACCGTCGGGCCCGGCGACGTCCTCATCAAGGTGCTGCGCACCGGCATCTGCGGCACCGACCTGCACATCCGTGCCTGGGACGGCTGGGCCCAGCAGGCGATCAGCACCCCGCTCGTGGTCGGGCACGAGTTCGTCGGCGAGGTCGTCGAGACCGGGCGCGACGTCACCGACATCGGCATCGGCGACCGGGTCAGCGGCGAGGGCCACCTGGTGTGCGGCAAGTGCCGCAACTGCCTGGCCGGGCGCCGGCACCTGTGCCGGGCCACCGTCGGTCTCGGCGTGGGCCGGGACGGGGCGTTCGCCGAGTACGTCGCCCTGCCCGCCGCCAACGTCTGGGTGCACCGGGTGCCCGTGGACCTCGACGTGGCCGCGATCTTCGACCCGTTCGGCAACGCCGTGCACACCGCGCTGTCCTTCCCGCTCGTCGGCGAGGACGTCCTGATCACCGGCGCGGGCCCCATCGGCCTGATGGCCGCCGCGGTGGCCAAGCACGCCGGCGCGCGCAACGTCGTGATCACCGACGTCAGCCCGGAGCGGCTGGAGCTGGCCCGCAAGATCGGTGTCAGCCTCGCGCTCGACGTCTCCGGCTCCGGCATCGCCGACGGGCAGCGCACGCTCGGACTGCGCGAGGGCTTCGACATCGGCCTGGAGATGTCCGGCCGTCCCGAGGCCATGCGCGACATGATCGCCAACATGACGCACGGTGGCCGGATCGCGATGCTCGGCCTGCCCGCCGAGGAGTTCCCCGTCGACTGGTCCCGCGTCGTCACCTCGATGATCACCATCAAGGGCATCTACGGCCGCGAGATGTTCGAGACCTGGTACGCCATGTCGGTCCTGCTGGAGGCCGGCCTGGACCTCGCGCCCGTCATCACCGGCCGCTACGGTCACCGCGACTTCGAGGCGGCGTTCGAGGACGCGGCGAGCGGCCGCGGCGGCAAGGTCATCCTCGACTGGACCGCGTAACTCCCTGCCACCGTAAGCACCTTAGGAGCTTCCCTCATGTTCGACTCCGTGCGCGACGACCTGCGCGCCACCCTCGACGAGATCCGCGCCGCCGGCCTGCACAAGCCCGAGCGAGTGATCGGCACCCCGCAGTCCGCGACCGTCGGCGTCACCGCGGGCGGCCGTCCCGGCGAGGTCCTCAACTTCTGCGCCAACAACTACCTCGGTCTCGCCGACCACCCCGAGGTCGTCGCCGCCGCCCACGAGGCCCTGGACCGCTGGGGCTACGGCATGGCCTCCGTCCGCTTCATCTGCGGCACCCAGGAGGTGCACAAGGAGCTGGAGGCGCGCCTGTCCGCCTTCCTCGGCCAGGAGGACACGATCCTCTACTCCTCCTGCTTCGACGCCAACGGCGGCGTGTTCGAGACCCTGCTCGGCCCGGAGGACGCGGTCATCTCCGACGCGCTCAACCACGCCTCCATCATCGACGGCATCCGCCTGTCCAAGGCGCGCCGGCTGCGCTACGCCAACCGCGACCTGGCCGAGCTGGAAGCCCGCCTCAAGGAGGCCTCCGACGCGCGCCGCCGCCTGATCGTCACCGACGGCGTCTTCTCCATGGACGGCTACGTCGCCCCGCTGCGCGAGATCTGCGACCTCGCCGACCGCTACGACGCGATGGTCATGGTCGACGACTCCC
Source organism: Streptomyces sp. NPDC029044 (assembly GCF_040637495.1). Lineage (NCBI taxonomy): Bacteria > Bacillati > Actinomycetota > Actinomycetes > Kitasatosporales > Streptomycetaceae > Streptomyces > Streptomyces sp. NPDC029044. The sequence goes on along the minus strand of NZ_JBEZWN010000009.1, from coordinate 14,543 downwards.
ACGCGGTCGGCTTCGTCGGCCCCGGCGGCCGGGGCACGCCAGAACTGCACGGCGTCATGGACCGCGTCGACATCGTCACCGGCACTCTCGGCAAGGCACTCGGCGGCGCCTCCGGCGGCTACGTCGCCGCCCGCGCCGAGATCGTCGCCCTGCTGCGCCAGCGCTCCCGGCCGTACCTGTTCTCCAACACCCTCGCCCCCGTGATCGCGGCGGCCTCCCTGAAGGTCCTCGACCTGCTGGAGGCGGCGGACGACCTGCGCGTCCGGCTGGCCGAGAACACGGCCCTGTTCCGCCGCCGCATGACCGAGGAGGGCTTCGACGTCCTCCCCGGCGACCACGCCATCGCCCCGGTGATGATCGGTGACGCGGCGGTCGCCGGCCGCATGGCGGAGCTGCTGCTGGAGCGCGGCGTCTACGTCATCGGCTTCTCCTACCCGGTGGTGCCGCAGGGCCAGGCCCGGATTCGCGTCCAGCTGTCGGCCGCGCACTCCACGGACGACGTCAACCGCGCGGTCGACGCCTTCGTGGCGGCCCGGGCCGAGCTGGAGGGCTGACCCGCAGCACCCGGTGCATTTGAGACAATCGATCGCATGATCGAAGCGCGGCGGCTCCACATCCTCCGGGCGGTGGCCGACCACCGTACGGTGACGGCGGCTGCCGCCGCGCTCTACCTCACCCCGTCGGCCGTCTCCCAGCAGCTCGCCGCCCTGGAGCAGGAGACCGGCCACCGGCTCGTCGAGCGCGGCGCCAAGGGCGTACGGCTCACCCCCGCCGGTGAGATCCTGCTCAACCACACCAACGCGGTCCTCGCCCAGCTGGAGCGGGCCGAGGCCGAGCTCGCCGCCTACAGCTCCGGAGCGGCCGGCACCGTCACGGTGGCTTCCTTCGCCACCGGCATCGCCCTGGTCGTCGCGCCCGCCGTGGCCGGCCTCGCCCGGTCGGCGCCCGGGATCCGCATCCGCGTCCAGGACGCCGAGGGCGACGCCAGCCTGCCGATGGTGCTGGACCGGCAGGTCGATGTCGCCGTCGCCGTCGAGTACCGCGGGGCGCCGCCCGCCGACGACCCGCGCCTGACCCACGTCCCGCTGTACGCCGAGCCCTTCGACGCGGTCGTCCCGGTCACCCACCGCCTGGCCGACGCGGCCGAGGTGCCGCTCGCCGACCTGGCCAAGGACCCGTGGATCGGCCAGTACCCCGGCAACCCCTGCCACGACGTGGTCATCCTGGCCTGCGAGAACGCCGGTTTCCAGCCCCGCATGGAGCACTGTTCGGACGACTTCCGCGCGGTCGTCGCCCTCGCCTCGGCCGACGCGGGCGTCGCCCTGGTGCCGCGCTCGGCGCTGCGCGGCATGGACCTCACCGGGGTGGTCGTACGCCCCGTCGACGGAACGGCCCCGACGCGCCGGGTCTTCGCCGCCGTCCGCAGGGGAGCCGAGGAGCACCCCCTCATCCGCCCGGTGCTGGACGCGCTCGGCGCCGCGGCCCGGGTGTGAGCGGCCCGTAACACCTCCGTCTCATATCCGGGATAGCGTCCCGGATATGGGAAACGACGAGACGGACCCCGTCGACGCGCGGCTGGGCGCACGCCTGGCCGAGCTGCGGACCGAACACGGCTGGTCCTTGGGCGAGTTGGCGGAGCGCAGTGGCGTGAGCCGGTCCACCCTGTCGCGGGCCGAGCGGGCGGAGACCAGCCCGACGGCATCGCTCCTGAACCGCCTGTGCGCCGTCTACGGGCGCACCATGTCCCAGCTGCTCAGCGAGGTCGAGGCGGAACCGGAGGCCGTGCTCCGCTCCGCCGGGCAGCCCGTCTGGCAGGACAGGACGTCCGGCTTCGTCCGGCGGTCCGTGTCACCCCCGCACCCCGCCCTGCGCGGCGAACTGGTCGAGGCCCGCCTCGCACCCGGCGCCGACCTCGCCTACGACCGTCCGCCCGTGGCCGGTCTCGAACAGCACATCTGGATCCTGGAAGGGGCTCTCGACGTGACCGAGCAGGACACCGAACACCACCTCGCCACCGGGGACTGCCTGCGGATGCGGGTGTGGGGCCCGACCCGGTTCCGGTGCGCCGCTCCCGAGGGCGTCCGGTACCTGCTGGCGGTGGTGCGGCCGTGATCCTCCTGGACGCAGCACAACTACTGCAACACGCTGGGGAGTTGGCGGATCTGCTGGCCGGCACCGTGAACGGTGGTGCCTCGGTCGGCTTCCTCGCCCCGCTCGGCAGCGCGCAGGCCCTGTCCTGGTGGGAGGACCGGGCCGAGGACGTCGCGGCGGGGCGGCTCGCCGTCTGGGCGGCGCTCGACGGGGACCGGGCCCTCGGCACGGTGAGCCTGGCCTTTCCTTACAAGGCCAACAGCCGTCACCGCGCCGAGCTCGTGAAGCTGATGGTGCACCCGGACGCCCGCGGGCGCGGCCTCGGCCGCGGGCTCCTGACCACGGCGGAGGAGGCCGCCGCGGCGGCGGGCATCACCCTCCTGCACCTGGACACCGAGACCGGCAGCCCCGCCGAGCGGCTGTACCGGTCCGCCGGCTGGACCCCGGCCGGCGCGATCCCCGACTACGCGGCGGACCCGGGCGGAGTGCTGCGCCCGACGACGATCTACTACAAGCACGTACCGGCAGCAGCTCTCACCAGGTGATTGTCGGTGGGAGCCGATACCGTGCCAGCCATGCCGGATGCCGAAGACGTACGACGGATCGCCCTGTCCCTGCCGGACACGACGGAGAAGATCGCCTGGAACATGCCCACGTTCCGCGTCGCGGGCAAGATGTTCGCCACCTTGCCGGAGGACGAGACCTCCATCGCCGTGCGCTGCCCCAAGGAGGAGCGCGACGAACTGGTGCTCGCCGAGCCGGGGAAGTTCTGGATCGCCGACCACGAGTCCCAGTTCGCCTGGGTGCGGGCCCGGCTCGAAGCCATCGAGGACGAGGGCGAGCTGCGGGACATCCTCGCCGACTCCTGGCGCCAGGCGGCCCCGACCCGGCTCCTCGACGCCCACCCCCGGCTCGGCCTGCCGGCGCAGTGACGCCCGCCCGGTCTCACACCCGCACGGCCGCTCCGACGAAGCCCCCGATGCGCTCCCGCAGCGACCGGGCGTCGAGACCGTGGGCGGCGACATGCTCCTCCGGCTGCCCGTACCGCCGCAGCTCGCGACGGCCCACGCCCAGTCCGAGGATCCGGTGCGGCACATCCGCCAGTGCGTCGTTCGCTGCGGCCGTCGAGGTGCCCGCCAGGTAGGGCTCGACGAGGACGACGTCCGTCCCGGCCCTCTCGGTGGCCCGCCGCAGGGCGGCGCCGTCGAAGGGGCGGACGGTGGTGGCGTAGAGGACGGTGACGTCCAGCCCCTCGGTGGCGGCGAGGACGGCGTCGAGCATGGGCCCGACGGCGACCACGACACCGGAGCGCCCCTCCCGGACGGTATGGAAGCGCTCCCCGTCGACCGGCAGGGCCCGGCCGTTGGACTGCACGGACAGGCGGACGTACACCTTGTCGTCCCCCGCGGCGACCGCGTGCCGCAGCAGCGTCTCGGCCTCGTCCGGGTGTCCCGGCACATGGACGGTCCAGCCGTCCAGGGTGTCGAGCAGCGCCACGTCGCCCGGCGCCATGTGGGTGTAGCCCCCGGCCGGCCAGTCGAAGGAGGCGGCGGCGCTCACCAGCACCGCCCCCGCGTCCTGGTGCCCGAGATCCAGCTTGACCTGCTCGAAGGGCCGCTCCACGAGGAAACTGGCGAAGGTGTGCACGACGGGCCGCAGCCCCGTCAGCGCCAGCCCCGCCGCCGCCCCGACCAGGAGCTGCTCGCGGATGCCGACGTCGACGACCCGGCCGGGATGGCGGCGGGCGGCCCCCGCGAAGCCGTCCGTGCCGATCGCGGCCAGGACCACGGCGACCCGGGGGTCCTCGTCGAGGAGCCGGGAGACGACAGGGGCGAAACGGTCACGCATGGTGTCCATGGGAAGGGGTTCCTTTCGCTGTGGTGCTCAGGCGGACTTCGGCTCGACCCGGGCCACGACCACGTGCGGGCGGCCCGGGTGCGGGGCGGTGAAGGCGGCGTACAGGGCGTCGTGGTCACGGCCGTCGACGGTCAGCGCGGACCAGCCCGCCGCCTCGAAGCGGGCGGCGATCCCGCCGGGCCGCGCGTAGGTGGCGGAGGAGTTGTCCACGACGACGGTGTGCAGCCGGTCGAGCCCGGCGGGCCCGGCGAAGGCGATCGCCTCGTGGTTGCTGCCCTCGTCCAGCTCCGCGTCCCCGATCAGCGTCCACACCCGCGGCTCGTCGAGCCCCTGGGCGCGCAGCCCCAGGGCCGTGCCGACTGCGATCGGCAGCCCGTGGCCCAGGGATCCGCTGCCGATCTCGGCCCCCGGCACGAGCGTCCGGTCCGGGTGGTGGCCGAGCGGGGAGTCGTACGAGCCGAAGCCGGGCAGCCACTCCACCGGCAGGAACCCCTTGGCGGCCAGTACGGCGTAGTACGCCATCGGTCCGTGCCCCTTCGACAGCAGGAACCGGTCCCGCCCCGGGTCCTGCCGGCCCTCCGGGCTCACCCGCAGCACGCGGTCGTAGAGGACCCACAGCACGTCCAGCGTGGACGTCGCGGCCGGGCCGTGCTTCTCGTCGCCGGTCATCAGGCCCATCAGCCCCGGCAGATCGGCATAGGTGTACGTGTGCGTCAGCGTCGTGTCGGTCATGACGACGAGCGTGCAACCTCAACCAAGCTTGAGGTCAAGCACGTCCCGGAAACGGATGCGCGATCAGCGGTGCGAGTGCGGTATTGTTTCCCTGCACGTTCGGCCGGGGGAATCCCCAGGTCAGACGGGCGACGGGACGTGGCGCAGCTTGGTAGCGCACTTGACTGGGGGTCAAGGGGTCGCAGGTTCAAATCCTGTCGTCCCGACAGCATCGATCAGCGGGTCTGCCGATATCGGCAGACCCGCTGATCGCGTTCAGGGGAAGTGGTCGGCCGGCGTCAGCCACCACCGTCCAGGTCGTCGCGCCGGCGCACGACCTCCAGCTCATGGCCGTCGAGCCGCATCTCGTACGGCTTGCCGCGGGCGTACTGAACAGGTAGTACCCGCCGTCCCACGCGTGCACCTCCGGCGCTCACGCGCCGTCCGTGGCCCGGATTCCCTCCTGTCCGGCCGTCAGGAAGACCACCACCGGCGGCGTCCAGTCGCGCAGGTCACGGCTGCGGTAGACCATCGTGCCGGTGCCGCCCACACCCGACACCGAGGGAACGTCGGACGTGTACAGGTGGTAGCTGTGCGTCGCGTCGTCGGCGACGACGAACGGGTCGTGCAGCGGCATGTCGGGAAGCCGCATCGGCGGAGGTCCTTTCCCGACCGTCCGGGACGGTCAGATCATGCAGCCCGCATGCGCCAGCGCCTGCTTCAGCAGCACCCCGTGCCCGCCCGGCATCTCGCTCTGCACCGCCTCAGAGACGGCGTCCTGCGGGCTGAACCACACCAGGTCGAGGGCGTCCTGCCGGGGCCGGCAGTCGCCCGACACCGGCACGATGTAGGCGAGGGACACCGCGTGCTGGCGCGGATCGTGGTACGGCGTGATCCCCTGAGTGGGGAAGTACTCCGCGACCGTGAACGGCTGGAGCGACGCCGGGACCCGGGGCAGCGCGACCGGGCCGAGGTCCTTCTCCAGATGGCGCAGGAGGGCGTCGCGGACGCGTTCGTGATGCAGCACGCGGCCGGAGACGAGCGTCCGGCTGACCGTACCGTCCGGCCCGATGCGCAGCAGCAGGCCGACACTGGTGACTTCGCCGCTGTCGTCGACGCGGACCGGGACGGCCTCGACGTACAGGATCGGCATGCGGGCGCGTGTCATCTCCAGTTCGTCGGAGGTCAGCCAGCCGGGCGTGGTTTCGGTCATGTCAGACATTGCTTGATCATACTTTCAGCCGTTCGGACTTCCTGGGTAGCCGCTCCTGGAGAACTGTGACCGGCCACACGCCTGTTCAATCGTCCTCCGGCCCTTCGGTCTCCAGCCGGTAGACCCGCAGGGCGTTGTCCCGCCCCGCCCACCGGGCGAACCGCAGTGCGTCCGGCAGGGCCAGTTCGTCGGCGTCCACCCGCTCCTGGAGCAGGCCCGCCAGGCCCTGCCGGAAGGCGAGCGCCCCGAGGTGGTGGAACTCGGGCACACCGTAGGCGTCGGAGCTGTACAGGAGTTTGCGGAACGGTGTGATCTCCAGGGCCTCCGCGAGGACCGCACCGGCCCGGGCGGGACCGACGTAGTGCAGGGCGAGGCCGACGTCGAGGTACACCTGCTCGAAGACCGCCGCGAGGTAGGCGGCCTGTCGCTGGTAGGGCCAGCAGTGCAGGAGCAGGACGGGGATCGTGCCGGCGGTGAGGTGCAGCCAGTCCGTGAGGAGGGCCGGGTCGGCGCGGTGCAGCCGGATGTCGTTGTCGCCGAACCCGGTGTGCAGCTGGAGCGGCAGGCCCAGGTCGACGGCCGTCCACAGCAGGTGCCGTACGAGGACCGGGTCGTCCAGACGCCCGCCCCGTGCGAGCCAGTGCCGGGCGGCCTCGGTGACCTCCGCGTCCGAGGGGCGGGCCGGGTCGAGACCGAAGCCGGTGCGGTAGGCCGCCACCGACTTCACGGCCACCACGCCGGGCCGCCGCCCGGCCTCCAGCGCGGCCGCACCGAAGGCCGTGGCGTACGCGGCCGGTTCGACCCCGGCGGCCCGCACCGACTCCGCGACGCCCTCCAGCCGTACGACCTCGTACGCCGTCCCGCCCGCGGCCGCCGCGATGTCACCCGGCGTGGTGATCTGCTCGGGGACGTAGCCGGTGTCGACGCAGAAGACGTCCGTGCGCGCGGCGCGCAGGAAGCGGCGCTGCACCTCGCGCCAGCCCAGATCCGAGCGGCGGGCGAGGTACTCCTCCGCGGGGGCGTGCCGGGGCAGGTCGAGCAGCGGAGCGCAGTGACGGCGCACGGCCACGCCCACAGGGCTGTCGAAGGGCGAGACGCCCGGCCACACCTCACCCTCCGTGATGAGGGACTCGAAGGCCTCACGGCCGAGGTCGGCCGTGACGGTGCCGTGGCAGTGGTGGTCGACCAGCCGCACGGAGTCGAGCGCCTCGCGGACCGCTCCCATGTCAGTACTTCCAGCGGTACGCCGCCGCCACCCGGTCGTCGTCCAGCCCGGCCACGGACGCCGCTTCTCCCCGCCGCACGGCGATCACCGCGTCGGCCAGGACCGGGCCGAGGGCCGCCCGCAGGACGTCGTCCGCGCGGAACTCCTCGACGGCCCGCTCCAGCGACACCGGCAGCCGCCGCACACCCCGGGCGGCCGCCTCCGCCTCGCCCAGGCCGGCCGGATCGCCGGTGGTCTCGTCCGGCAGGGCGGCGGACGACGTCAGGCCGTCCAGCCCGGCGGCGATCAGGGAGCCGATCGCGAGGTAGGGGTTGGCGGCCAGGTCGACGGGCTTGATCTCCAGGTTGGCCGCCCGGTCGCGCAGGCCCGCGGTGCCAGTGACGACGCGCAGCGCCGTCTCCCGGGTCTCACGGCCCCAGGCCGTGAACACGCCGGCCCACTGGGAGGGCCTGAGCCTCAGATAGCTGGCGGGACTCGGGGCGGTGACGGCCGTGAGACCGGGCAGGTGGGCGAGGACGCCGGCCGTGAGCGACTCCGCCTCGGCCGTCATGCTGTACCTGCCCCCGCCCCCCGCGTGCAGATTGACCCCGTCACGCCATGCGGACAGGTGGACGTGCCCGCCGTTGCCGACGCCCCGGCCCACGACGGCCGGAGCGAAGGAGACCCGCAATCCGTGCCGCTGGGCCACCGCCCGCACGGTCTGCCGGACGAGCACGCTGCGGTCGGCCGCCGCGACCGGGTCGACGGCACCCACCGAGATCTCGAACTGCCCGGCCGCGTACTCGGGATGGACCTGCTCGACGTCGATGCCCTGGGCCGCACACGCCGCCAGCACGTCGGCGGTGTAATCGCCCAGCTCGACCTGCCGGGCCGCCCCGTACGCCGGGCCGGTCGTCGCGGGCACGAACGTGTCGCCGGGGGCGTCGCCCCGGGCCACGGTCCACTCGACCTCGATGGCGGCCCTGAAGGTGAGGCCGTGCCGCTCGGCCGCCTCCGTGACCGTGCGGCGCAGGAACGTGCGGGTGCAGCCGGGATGCCGCTGCCCGTCCTGGGTGACGCGGTCCACCGGCGCCCAGGCCCAACCGGGCTGCCCGGCCAGGACGACGAGCCGGTCCAGGTCCGGGTAGAGGCGCAGATCGCCGTCGGGGGAGCCGAGGACGTCGGTGGTGACGATGGAGTCGTTCGCCAGGAACGTGTCGAACACCGGCGACATGCCGACGCCCCAGGCTGCCGCGGCGGCGAGCCGGGCCGTCGGAACGGTCTTCACCCGGCCGATGCCCGCGGTGTCGACGTAGGCCAGCACCACACCGTGCACGCCCCGGCCGGCGAGCTCGCCGCTCAGCGCGGTGGCCCGCTCGACATCGCCGGGACGGCCGCCGGGTACGGGATCGGCCAGGGTGGTCATACGTCCTCCGCGGTTGTCCTGGTTCCTCTCCGGCGAAGGCGGCGCCGTCAGGGCTTCACGGCCACCGCGCCGTACTGCGGCACCAGCACGCCCGCTCCGGGCTCGGCCCGCCACTGCCCGCACGACACCATGCCGGGTTCGAGCACCTCAAGGCCCTCGAAGAACGCGGCGATGTCCGCGCCGCTGCGGGCGGTGATCGGAGGAGTGGCGTTCTCGTTCCAGAACTTCATGGCCGGGATCTGGCCCGCGCCGCCGAGCTCGTCGTCGAAGGTGGGGTGGGTGAGGACGAGGAAGCTGCCGGACGGCACCGCGGCCATCACCCGGCGCACGATGTCACGGGCCTTCTCGACGTCGAGGACGAAGTTGAGGATGCCGAGCATCATCACGGCGACGGGCCGGGTGAAGTCGAGGGTGTGCCCCGCCCGTTCGAGGATGGCGTCCGGATCGTGCACATCGGCGTCGATGTAGGCGGTGACACCGTCGTGGGTGCCGGTGAGCAGGGTGCGGGCGTGCACCAGCACGATCGGGTCGTTGTCGACGTAGACGATGCGGGAGTCGGGCGCGAGCCGCTGGGCGATCTCGTGGGTGTTGTCCGCCGTCGGCAGTCCCGTGCCGATGTCGAGGAACTGCCGCACTCCGCGCTCGGCGGCGAGGAACGACACGGCCCGGCCGAGGAAGTCCCGGTCCGCCCGGGCGATGTCGCGGATGACCGGGAACATGCCGGCGACCTGCTCGCCGACCTGCTGGTCGACCTCGTAGTTGTCCTTGCCGCCGATCCAGAAGTTCCACACGCGGGCGTTGTGCGCCACACCGGTGTTCAGTCTCGCCGACCCTCCCGAAGGGGTGTGGCCATCACTCACGACGCGTCCTCTCCTCGCCCGCCCGACCGCAACCGGTCGTCGCCGCCATTGTGCCGCTCCGATGATCACGCTGTCCCGGGAATCGGCGGAGCGGGCACGGCGGTCGGCGCCGGCGGCTCGCAGGGAGTCGATCGCCGTCCGGGACGGCTCAGTTGGGGCTCGGGGCGGGCGACTTCCCGGCCAGGACGTCCTTGAGCCGCTGGGTGCCCTGCTGCACGGCCTGCTGCGCGGAGTCGTTCTCGTCCCCGTCGAGCCCGCCCGCCGTGACGGTGATCGCGTCGTCCCCGACGCGCACGGCGGCGACGTCCAGGGTCAGCGTCGCGTCGTCGCCGCCGGCTGAGCCCTGCACCGTCACGCGCAGCCCCTGACGGGCGTCCCCCACCTTGGGCAGCGAGATCTCGATGACCTGGACGGTGCGCTTCTCGCTGCCGTCGGTCACGGTGAACTGGTCGCACTTCTCCGGCAGGGTGCCCAGCCAGTTCAGGGAGTCCTGCGGGTCGGTCCGGTCGTAGGAGGCGACCTGGTACAGCAGGCGGGAGTCGCCCTGCTGGAAGCCGCGCAGCTCGGACGCGCCCGAGGGCCTGCCCAGCAGATCGTCGTCGAACAGCGAGTCCAGGAGCCGCTGGCAATCGGACGCCTGGGCCTTGGCGGTGAGGAAGTCGGAGACGTCGACGGTGCCGATGAGCAGGCTGTCGTGCCAGTTCTCCGCCTCCGTGTCCTTCACCTGCGTCCAGTCGTCCTCGATGTCCGCCTCGGTGATCAGCGCGGTCCGGGCGCCGTCCGTGGAGAGGGTGGCGGTGGGAGAGGGGGTCTGCCGCTGTCCCGCGACCTGTGACGCGGTGACGCCCCGGACGCGCGAGCCGTCCGTGCCGCCGTCGTCCGAGCAGGCGGCGGTGCACAGCAGCGTGCCTGCCGCCAGGGCGGGGGAGAGAACGCGGACGAGCCGGGACGGACGACGGGTCATCGGGAGTGCCTCCTGGGAACGTGACGCGTGTCCTCAGCGCATCACCGGCGCCGGGAGCCCACCACCGGCGCCGGACCGTTCGGGTGAGCGCCGCCGGGGGTGCCCGGCGGTCACGCTCCGGGCCGGGCCTGCCCGTTCTGCCAGGCCCAGGCCGCGATCTCGACGCGGTTCCGGGCGGCCGGCTTGAGCTGGACGCTGGACAGGTGCGTCTTGACCGTGGACAGGGAGACGTACAGTTCCGCCGCGATCTCGGCGTTGGTGCGGCCGAGGGCGACCAGGCGCACGACGTCCAGTTCCCGCTCGGTCGTCGTAGGTGGTGACCACGACCACCCGCAGGGGGTCGGCGACGCCGGGGCCGGCGAGCAGCCGGGTCGCCTCCAGGCCGTCCAGCTTCGGCATCCGGATGTCCAGCAGGCACACGTCCGGCCGCTCGCTGCGGGCCAGCGCGAGGGCCTCCTCGCCGTCGCGTGCCTCGGCGACCACGGTGATGTCCGGCTGGGCGTCGAGGAAGAAGCGGAACCCGGTGCGCACCATGTCCTGGTCGTCCGCGATGAGCACCCGGCTGGGACCGCCGGAGCGGGGGGCGGCGCCGGCCGGGCCCGGCGGGACGGGGGGCGTCATGGGTCGATCACGTCTCAGGGGAACCGGGGGCGGGGTCAGCGCCCGGACGTCGAGGTGACGGGGGGCGGGGTCAGCGCCCGGACGTCGAGATGACGGGGGCGGGGTCAGCGCCCGGACGTCCGGGTGACGGAGCCGCTGTCGGCCCGGACGACGCGCACGGGGATGTCGACGTCCCGCTCTTCGCCGCCCCTGCCGGTGCAGGTGATCATCGCCCCGGCCACCGCCTTCGGAGCGGTCGGGCAGGACACGGCCACCGCCTTCGGACCGGTCGGGCAGGACACGTCCGTGAGCTTCCCGCCGAGCCAGGCAGCGCGTGGTACCTGCTCGCGGTGCGGCCCGCGACGATGTCCGCCGCCAGGACCCGGTGACCGCCCACCGTCACCGAGGAGTGCCGGTCCAGCTCGCTGGTGGACTCGGTGCCGGCCGGCAGCTGCGTGCCGACCGCCCCGACGGCCACCAGGGCAGGGGGACCGGGGTGGCAGGGGCGAGCGGTGTTCCCGGCGGGGAAGCAGGGGCGGCTGGACTTCTGGCGTCGGGACCTCCGTCCGCTGTTCAATGAGGCTGCACGCCTTGCGCACACCGCCCGAGCAGAGGAGCCGCCCGTGTCCGCCGCCGTCGTACCGCCCCTCGGCGCGCGCATCCGGCAGGCGCGTCTGGAGCGCGGTACGAGCCTGCGCGCGCTGGCCCGTCAGGTCGGTGTGTCGCCGAGTCTCGTGTCGCAGATCGAGACGGGCAAGAGCCAGCCGTCGGTCAGCACGCTGTATGCCATCACGACGGCCCTGGGCATCTCCGTCGAGTCCCTCTTCGACATCCGGGACAGCGCCGTCGCGTCCTCGCCCGAGGCGGCACCCGGCACCGTGCCGCATGCCCTGGCCGCCCTCGCCGCCGAGCCGGGGCGGCGGATCGGGCCGCTGGTCGGCGCGGGCGGGCGCGAGACGCTGGAGCTGGACTCGGGGGTCGTGTGGGAGCGCCTCGGGCGGGTGCCGGGCGCGGAGACCGGCTTCCTGCTGGTGACGTACCGGCCAGGCGGCTCCTCCTCCGGCTCCGGCGCGCTGATGCGGCACCCGGGCACGGAGTACGGCTACCTCACCTCCGGTGAGCTGGTCCTCACCCTCGGATTCGAGGAGTACACGCTGCGGCCGGGCGACTCCGTCTGCTTCGAGTCGACGACACCCCACCGCTACCGCAACGATGGAGAGGTACCGGCGGTGGGCGTCTGGTTCGTGTCCGGCGATGTTCAGTGACACTTGACACCCATCGCACACGGGCGTTCACTCCGGAGTGGGGGTGGTCGCCATGGCGATCCGCACATACGGCCCCAACGCCGTCGACTGGGAAGAGCGCATCGACCCGGACCGGCTGCGCGGGCAGCGGCTGGCCCGGCTGCACGAGTCCCTGAACCGCTCAGGCCTGGGCGCGGTGCTCGGCTTCGACTTCGCCAACATCCGCTACATGACGGCCACCCACATCGGCACCTGGGCCATGGACAAGCTGATCCGCTTCGCCCTGCTGGTGCGCGACGGACAACCGGTCGTCTGGGACTTCGGCTCCGCCGCCCGCCACCACCAGCTGTACAACCCGTGGCTCGACTACAGCGACGGCAAGGGTGGCCCGCCCACCGGAGCCCGGGCCGGCATCTCCACCCTGCGCGGCGCCTTCCACCCGGACGCCGGGATCGCCGAGGACGTGGCCGCCAAGATCGCCGCCGAGCTGCGCGAGCACGGGCTGGCGGGCGAACCCCTCGGCGTCGACGTCGCCGAGATGCCGGTCCTCGCCGCGCTGCGCGCCGAGGGCATCGACGTCGTCGACGGGCAGCAGGTCTTCCTGGAGGCCCGCCGCATCAAGACCGGCGACGAGATCGCCCTGCTCACCCAGGCCTGCGCCATGGTCGACGCGGCGTACGAGGAGCTGTACGGGTACCTGCGCCCGGGCGTGCGCGAGAACGAGTGCGTCGGCGTGGTCAGCAAGGTCCTCTACGACCTCGGCAGCGAGTACGTCGAGGGCGTCAACGCCATCTCGGGCGAACGCTGTTCACCGCATCCGCACGTCTACAGCGACCGGCTGATCCGCCCCGGCGACCCGGCGTTCTTCGACATCCTGCACAGCCACCTCGGCTACCGCACCTGCTACTACCGCACGTTCGCCGTGGGCAGCGCCTCGCGGGCGCAGCGGGACGCGTACGTGCGCTGCCGCGCGTACATGGACGAGGCGATCGCGCTCGTCCGGCCCGGTGCGACCACCGCCGACATCGTCCGGGTGTGGCCGCGCGCCGAGGAGTTCGGCTTCGCCGACGAGACCGCGGCATTCGCCCTCCAGTACGGCCACGGCGTCGGCCTGTCGATCTGGGAGAAGCCGATCTTCAGCCGGCTGGTCTCCCTCGACCACCCCGAAGTCCTGGAAGAGGGCATGGTGTTCGCCCTGGAGACGTACTGGCCGGCCGCCGACGGCTGGTCCGCCGCCCGGATCGAGGAGGAACTGGTCGTCACCGCCGACGGTTGCGAGGTCATCACCAAGTTCCCCGCCGACGAACTGCTGGTGGCCGGGCGCAAGTACTGGACGGTGGGCGGCGAGCTGAACACCCGGCGCGAGGCGCAGTCCCACCTCAACACCGGGGACCGTGCGCGGGCGGACGGAGGCGAGCGCTCACACGCGCACACCACGGACCGCCCGCGGACGACCGGCCGGGACCGCTGATGGACGCCGCCGCGCTCCTCGACCGGTACGAGCGGATGAACGTCATCCGCCGCACGGAGAAGGCCGCTCACGACCTGTTCCTGCGGGGCCTGGTGAAGGGCACCACGCACCTGGCCGCCGGGCAGGAGGCGATCGCCGTGGGGGCGAGCGCCGCCCTGCGCCCGGACGACTATGTGTTCGCCACCTACAGGGGCCACCACCACGCCCTCGCCCGGGGCGCCACCCCCGAGGAGTGCCTCGCCGAGCTGATGAGCCGGGCGACGGGGCTGTGCAAGGCCAAGGGCGGCTCCATGCACCTGACCAAGGCGGCCACCGGCATGCTCGGCTCGTACGCCATCGTCGGCTCCCATCTCCCGATGGCGGTGGGCGCGGGATGGTCGGCCCGGTTGCGCGGCACCGAGCAGCTCGCGGTCGCCTTCTTCGGCGACGGCGCGACCAACATCGGCGCCTTCCACGAGTCGCTCAACCTGGCCGCCGTGTGGAAGCTGCCGGTGCTGTTCGTGTGCGAGAACAACCTGTACATGGAGTACACGCCGATCGCCGACGTCACGGCCGTGCCCCGCCCCGCCGCCGACCGGGCCCCCGCCCACGGCATCCCGGGCGAGGTCGTGGACGGCAACGACGTCGTCGCGGTCGAGGAGGCGGTGGAGCGGCTCGCGCGGCGGGCCCGGGCCGGAGACGGGCCCGCCGTGCTGGAGGCCGAGACGTACCGGCACTACGGCCACAGCCGCGCCGACCCGGCGTCCTACCGCCCGCCCGAGGAGGTCGAACGCTGGCTGAAGCACGACCCGTTGGCCCGGTCGTCGACCCGTCTGCGCGCACAACGCCTCTTGCTGCCATTCGAGTTCGGGCGAGGTGATCGTGTCGATGTGCATGACCGGAAGCGTTGCGGGCAGTGAAAA